>DATAVM010000108.1:0-77271 GCA_036267775.1 Gemmatimonadales bacterium | reverse complement strand
TGCCGACGGGCGATGTCGCGATCGCGCCGTGAAAGGGCCACTGTGGATCGACCGATCGGACCTGCACGGCGCGGGCACCGCCCTCGTGCGGACGGTACGCCATTGCAATGAAGTTGGCCGACGTGGCGAGGCGCACGGTTGCGCCGCCGATGGTACGGAGGGAATCGATCAGTCGCTGCGCTGGCTTGATGTCTGCCAACGGTTGGCGCCCGCTGAGCACAAGGTCGGCACCGAGGAGCGCCTGCGCCTGTTCGGCAATGGAGACGGTGAGATTGTCGGTAAAGGAGTTGACCGCAACGAGGGCACCGACGCCGGCCATGACCGACGCCGTCAACAGCAGGAGTCGACTTCGCGCGGCGCGGGCCTCGCGCCACGCCATGCGAATCACGAAGCCGGCTGATGTCATCGACCGGAATCCGCGACGACGGCGCCATCGGCCAGACGGATGGTCCGGTGGGCGAGCGCCGCAAGCGCGACGTCGTGCGTGACGAGCACCAGCGTCGTCCCGTATTCGGCGTTGAGCGCGAGCATCAATTCGACGATCGTGGCGCCGTTGGCGGCGTCGAGATTGCCGGTCGGTTCGTCGGCAAAGAGAATACGCGGACGCGTACTGAACGCACGAGCGACAGCCACGCGCTGCTGTTCGCCGCCGGAGAGTTGCGCCGGATAGTGGTGCATCCGCTCGCCGAGACCAACACGATCGAGGAGCTCTGCGGCGCGGCTCCGCGCGTCCGTGGCACCAGCGAGTTCGAGTGGCACTTGTACGTTCTCGCTCGCGGTGAGCGTCGGAATGAGCTGGAAGGACTGGAACACAAATCCCACCCGCTCACGACGCAGACGCGCCCGGGCGTCCTCGCTCAACGCGCCCAGCGAGGTGCCATCGAGGATGACTTCGCCGGACGTTGGCCGGTCGAGTCCCGCGAGCAGGCCGAGGAGCGTGGTCTTGCCGCTGCCCGACGGCCCGACGATTGCCAGAAAGCCGCCTGCCTCCAGTCGGAAGGTGATATTCTTCAGCACAGCGAGACGCCTGCCGCCGGAGAGGTATTCGTGGTGCAGCGCTTCACATGACAACATCGCGAATGTCCTGGCGGGTTCTACCGCCACTGCTGTGGTTGAGCGCGCTGGCGGCATGCAATGCTCCGTCGCGCCAGCCCGCGGCCAGCGCGAAGGATAGCGTCGCGCCAGCGCCAGTCAGTACGGCGGCGCAGGCTCCGGCCGTCCTGCTCATTGGCACATCATTGACGGCGGGACTTGGCCTGGACCCGGCAGTCGCATGGCCGGCGCTGCTGCAGCACCGCGTCGATTCGGCGGGATACCACTTCCGGGTCATCAACGCCGGGGTGAGTGGCGAGACCTCGGGCGACGCGCTCCACCGTATCGACTGGCTCACGTCCCAGGGCATACCCAGTGTGGTCGTGGTCGAGACCGGCGCCAATGACGCGCTGCGTGGGCAATCGCCCGATTCCGTCCGTGCCAATCTCGACGCGATTCTCACCCGGCTCGAGGCGCTGCAGCCACGACCGGTGCTCGTGGTGGCGGCGATGGAAGCCCTTCCCAACATGGGACGGGACTATGCCGCAAGGTTCCGGGCGGTCTTTCCCGCTGCCGCCCGGGCGCACCATGCGGTGTACCTTCCATTCCTGCTGACCGGTGTTGCCGGCATCGACTCGCTCAACCAGGCCGACGGGATCCATCCCAATGTGGCGGGTTCGCGAATCGTGGCTGCCAACGTCTGGCGCACACTCCGACCGATTCTCGATTCACTGAGCCACACTACCCCAGCCCGGTAGCGTCATGCCTGTCTTCGACTCGCCGCATCAACGTGCTGCATGGATGATTGCGATCCTTGGCGCCGTCATCATCCTCGGGCTCTTGCCGTATGCCTCCGGGCTGCTCGGCGCACCCGTGCTCTATGTGGTCTTCTCCAAGCTGCATGTGCGGCTGTCGAAGCGACTCAAAAGCCGGGAGCTGGCGGCCGTCATCGTGCTGGTCATTGCAGCGATCAGCATCGTGGCGCCGCTGGTCTGGCTGGTGACACTGCTGGTAGGCCAGGCCCAGGACGCGATCACGTCGATTCTGAATTCGCCGGCCATGTCAAAGATGGACACGATGCAGATTGGGCACTACAACATCGGGCCGCAGCTCAAGGACGCGAGCTCGCATGTGATGACAATCATCGGTGACAGCGCGTTCACCCTGCTCGGCACCGCAACGCGGCTGACACTCGACGCGGTGTTCACGTTCTTCGGGCTCTACTATCTGCTGATCGACCCGGTCGGCGCGTGGAAAGGGCTTCGTCCGTATATCCCGTTCTCCGACGCCAACGTGGAATCGCTGCATCAGCGCTTTACCGACGTGACCAAATCGACGCTGATCGGCAGCGGTGTGTCGGCGCTGCTGCAGGGCGCGTTGATGTGCATCGCGTTCGTTGCGCTCGGGCTGCCGGATCCGCTCTTCTGGGGCGCGGTGGTAGCGATCGTATCGATTCTCCCCGTACTCGGCAGCGCACTGGTATGGATTCCGGCCGGGCTCGATCTCTTTCTGCGCGATCATCCCGCCAAAGGGATCATCATGCTGGTCTGGGGCGCGGGCGCGGGAGCACTGGTGGATCACGTCTTCAGGCCGTACATCTCGAGTCGCTACGCGCATATCCATCCGTTGCTGATTCTCGTCGGAGCCGTCGCGGGCGCTGAGTATGTGGGAATCCTGGGTCTGTTGATCGGGCCGCTGGCGCTGTCGTATTTCTTCGAGTTGCTGCGGATGTACCAGAAGGAGTATCTCAAGCGGACAGCGACCGCCTAGCTGGCGTGAGGACGGAGAAACGCAGATCGCCGCCGGAATCCCATCCCGGCGGCGATCTGTGTTTGGGCCTGTGTCTGGTCAGTTGTTCTGCCGGATCTCCACGCGCCGGTTCAGTGCCCGGCCCTTTTCGGTGCGGTTGTCACCCACGGGATTGGAGTCGTTGCGTCCGACCGGCATGAGCCGGCTGTTGTCGACGCCATCCTTGACCAGTTCCTTGCGCACCGATTCCGCGCGCGCCTTGGCGAGCTTCATGTTGTAGACGCCCGCTCCGGCAATGGAGTCGGTGTAGCCGATGAGGTCGACGGTGACCTCCGGATGCGCCTTGAGCGTTTCGGCGACTGCCGCCACCGTGTCACGCGCGCCCTTGGTCAGGTCGGAGTGATTGAAGCGGAAGTGCACCCACGTCAACTCGAACGCGTACTTCGCCGGTGGTGGCGGAGGAGGCGGCGGCGGTGGGGGCGGCGGTGGAGGCGGCGGTGGTGGTGGCGGCGGCGGTGGAGGCGGCGGCGGTGGGGCCGCCACGGTCACCGTCGCGACCGACATGAGCTTGCCCTTGCGGCTGTATGCCGTGACCTGCGCGCTGCCCGGGCCGGTCGCGGTGTAGCGGCCGGTGAGCGAATCCACCTGGCCCGAGCCGGTGACGTGGTAGACGACCTGATCGGGACTGCCGCAATAGGTCGCAGTCGCCGAGAAGGGCTGAACGCCGTTGGGCTGCAGTGTCGATGAGCTCGGCGAGATGTTGACCATGTTCTGCGACTTGTCGCAGGCGTGTCCGCCGAGAAGAATCGAGAGTCCGGCGCGACCAATCAGATATGTGTTGCTCTTCGACTCGAACCCGTTCGGGATATAGTCGAGGCCGCCATCGAGTCGCAGATGCACCGGGTTGATGATCCGGATGCGAAAGCCGGCCGTGGCGCCGACACCGAAATCGTTTTCGTCGAGGCCCTGCGTGAGTCGGACATAGGTGGGGCCGGCGCCCATGAGCCACGTCACGCGATTGCCGAGCGGGATGTTGTAGACGGCATCGAGGTGAAACGGCAAGTAGTAGACGGAGCGGAAGAGATAGTTGACCCCCGGCGTGGGGTTGGCCTCGTTGCCAATGATCTCGGTGGACGTGGACGATCCATCGCCGAGGATCTCCCACTTGTTGCTGACGAAGTAGCCGAGGAGGCCGCCGCCGCCATTGTCGTCCTTCTCACTGCCGCGAAAGTCATACACGGTGGAGAAGTGCGTCCACTGCAAGAACCCGCCAAGCTCCCATGCTCCCTTCTGCTGCGCCATCAAGGGCGAGACAAAGAGACCCGAGGCCAGCAGAGCTAATCCCAAGCGACGCATTCACACCTCCCGAGGTAACCAACGTCAGCGCCCGATTGCGGGCCACGCACAACTGGCACTATTGAAATAGCATGCGCGTCAGGTCGCAAGGGGAATAACCCTGAAAAGCCCGTTAGATTGCGACGATGCGACGGATATTGATCGGCGTGTTCGCCGGGCTGGCGATCAGCGCCGCACCGGCAAGAGCGCAGTGGCAACTCGATGGCTGGCTCGGCACGGTGCTCAACGCACATTCGCCAGTGACGTTTTCGGAAAGCGGCTACCCGGATATCACCACGACCGGACATTGGTCGACGCGCTCGTGGGATCCGACGTGGTACTACACCGTGCGCTTCTCGCATTGGAACGACAGCACCGGGTGGGCGTTCCACTACATCCATCACAAGCTCTACCTGGATAATCCACCGCCGGGCGTTCTGTATTTCCGGATCACCAACGGTGTCAACTTCTTTCTGGGCGAACGCCTCTGGCGGCGCAACGGGTGGCAGTGGGGCATCGGCGCGGGTCCGATCTTTACGGTACCGATCAGCGATATCCGGGGCAGGATCTATAACAAGGCGAATGGGATCTTCGGCTCGGTATACGAGCTTGGCGGGGCGGGGCTGGAAGCGGATATCGGCCGGCGCGTACGGCTGCTGCCCTTCACGGCCGGAATGCTCACGCTCAAGGTGACCGCGGCGGACCTGGACGTGCACGTCACCAACGGCAACGCCACGCTGTATAATCTGGCACTCCACCTGGATTACGGATTGTCGCTCCAGACTCGGAAGAAGTAGTTTCGCGACAGAATCGAGGTCCCATGAACACGTTCCGTCGAATGCTCACGGCCACGTTGCTGGTGGTCGCGGCCCATCCTGCCCACGCGCAGGATCGGGCGGATCGCGTACTGGTCGATTCGCTCTTTGCCTCGCTGGCGCGCGCCCATACCGCGACGGACCTTCCGGCAGCCGGCACCTGTGCCGGGCGTAGCGGTTCTCTCGGCCGGCTCTGCAGTGGACTGATTGCGGCACGGCGTTCCGAGTTCAGCAAGACGTCGGACGCGGCGATCAGCGCGGAAGCGCTGTTGCGACGCACGGTCGAGGAGAAGCCCGACTGGCCGGACGCCTGGTACGGGCTGGGCATCGCGCGTCTGCAACTGGAGCGCTTCAAGGTGCTGGCGACCGAAGGGCCGTTGCTCCCGTTGGGCGTCAGTCTCGTGGCCGGCGCTGGCAACGCGTTTGTGCGCGCGCTGCAGCTCGATTCCACCTTGATCGGCGCGGGCGAAGCGCTCGCGCTGGCACCCTTTCCGCGCGAGGGCGCATCGCGGATGACGGACCGGCTCAAGATGCTGCGTCACATTCGCAGCACGATGCCGCTGTCGCCGGCGGCGCGGTTGAACATTGCCCGGACCGAACGCGAGGTGGGCAATCCCGATAGCGCCGTCGTTATGCTCGACGAAGCGCTCAATCATGGTGCCGACAGCGGCGTGGCGTTTCTGGAACTGGCCCGCATGCTGTACAAAGCGCACCGGCCAATCGAAGGTCACGACGCGTTGATCCGGGGTGCGTCGCTCGCGACGAGCGCGGCCGCCAGGCAGGACTATCGTGAACAGTTGTCGTGGGTGGCGTCAGCCGAAGAAATCAGGACATGGGATTCCCTGCCGGTCGCCGCGCGCAGCGATTGGCTCAACGCATTCTGGGCCACGCGTGACGCGAAGGAAGGGCGCGGCGACGGTGAGCGGCTGGTGGAGCACTACGCCCGTTTTGAATACGCCGTAACGAACTATCGCATTACGGTGCCGCAGGCGGGCCGGCAGAAATTCATCACGGTCACCGCGGCTTCGGACCGCGTGGATCTCGCGCCGGGGCCCGCAAGCCAGTACACAACGGACGGCGTTGAGCAGCTCGCGAGCCAGGATCCGGACAACCCCGGCATCCCCGCCAGCGCCGACTACAGTGGCACGGTGGGTGAGAGCGTGCCGTTTCGCCAGTTTGCCATCACGCAGGATCTGATCGACGATCGCGGACTCATCTGGATCCGGCACGGCAAGCCCGACATCATGCTGCACACCACCGGCGGCTACGCCGAAGAAGCGTGGCAGTATCGTCGCGCCGGGGAGCCGCCGATCGTGCTCTTCTTCAAGGAAGCGAATTTTCAGGGCACGACCGGCGCAAGTACCCTGATCCCGACGATCGCGGGTACCGATGGCATCGCGATGCAGCAGCTTTGCGGCCAGCTCAACGGCATGTGCGACCAGCTGCAGCCCGGCAGCCTGCTCGGCGAATCGGGGTTCGCGAGCGCCGGAGCCTCAACGACCGGCCGCGGCAATACCAATTTCGGGACGTCCTTTGCCGGTCGCGCCGGCAACGGCCGCCGCGGCGTAATGGCCACAGGCGTGCCGTTGCAGCCCGAACAAATCGTCCAGGAGCGCGACCGTGGCACCTACAATATCGGCCGCGCCACCACCACCGACGCGTTCCCGCAGACGTTTGCCGCGCCGCTCGACCCCATCACGCAGATCTATGGCCTGATGCGCGCGACCGACGGTGCGCCACGGCTGGTCGTCGCGTTTGCGATTCCGGGAGAGAAACTCTCACATGTGACCTCGCCGGAAGCCGCCGGCCGTCCGGTGTATCTGCTGCATATCCAGGTGCTGGGCGCGAACGATGCCAATGGCAAGCGCTTCCAGATGGACACGGTGCGGCAGTTCGTCACCGCGACTCCACTCCTCGTGGGCCAGTACCTGACGGGCTACGCCGAACTGCCCGTGACGCCGGGCAACTACACCACCTCGGTGACGATTTCGCAGCCCGACGGCAAAGGTGCGGTCGCGTGGCGTGGAGGAGTCCGCGCGCCGGGTGCGGCCCCGACCCTCGAAATCAGCGATCTGATTCTGGGACGCGAGGGAAGCGGCGTCCACTGGAATTCAGGCACGTCGGCAATTCCGCTGAATCCACTCAACGCATACGACAAGGGCGGCCAGGCCGAACTCTACTATCAGGTGCGCGGAATGCAGCCGGGGCAGAGCTACGACACCAAGCTCGAGTTTGTGGCGCGCGGTGAAGAGAACAAGGCGCCCAAGCTGCGGCTGGCCTTCACCGACATCGCGACGACCGCACGGCGCGAGGTGGCACGGACGGTGAATCTGCAGCATCTCGATCCGGGGGCATATCGCCTCAACGTCACCGTGCACGGGCCGAATGGCGAGTCGAAGTCGGCAGTGTGGCTGGTGATTGTGAAGCCGGGCGAGAAGGGGAGCTAGGTGCGGCGCTTGCGGTAGTAGTAGAACCAGGTGCGGATGGTGGCCAAAAGAGCGATAGCGGCGACGAGCCCTGCGATTCGGACAGTGGGAGGCATGGCAATGGTGGGCTTATAGGACGTGCCGCCCACAACACGGATGATCACGTAGACCACCCCGAAAAAGGCCGTGGTTTGTGCTGCTTCGATCATCCAATGCCACTGCTTGGCTGTTGCCACGTCGTTCTCCGGCCAGGGCGACGTAAATGATATACTAGCAGGCCGACCCGCAATCGTGGGAGGGCGTGCTGGGCAGGAGCGGAGCGAAGGATCTCGTGCTCAATGCGACGTCAAGCCTGCCGCTGGCGTGTTGGACAGGAAAGCAGACCACTAGTCCGGGAGGCGAACACGCCAGACCGCCCACTCGTCGGCGCGGAACTCGCGCGCGCCGCAGACGCGAGATCGCTTACCCAGACAGAGGCGCGCTGCTCAGACACCCGCGCCTTCCTCTGGTCGGCTGTCGTGCTCGCCCCGCGAAGCTCCGCCGGCACAACCCCGTGGCACGAATCACGGGGCGGATCATGGGACGGTGGTGCGAAGCGGCGTCAGTGCGCCATCGGGGCGGGTCGGGGTGCAGGGATCGCACTGCAGGCGCGTAGCACCACTGTCCCATGGTCTGCCCGCGCCGAGATCCGTCGCTGCGCTCCGGATAACAAAAAAAGGCCTGAGGTCTCGCGCCTCAGGTCTCAGGTCAGTTTCCAGCGGATGGCAGGCCTGCAGATTATCCAATATGCATTGGAGCACAGCCCTGATACCGCACCGCAGGCCACATAACCGTTACAATCTACACCATTGCGCCGTGGCGCCGTAGCTACATAATTATGCATTATGCACAAACCAGTCATCGCCCTCGCCTTCTCCGGCGGACTCGACACCTCCTTCTGCGTGCCCCGGTTGGCCGAGCGGGGCTTTGTCGTCCACACGGTCTTCGTCAATACCGGCGGCACCGACACTGAGCAGCGCGCGGCGATCCGTGCCCAGGCACTCGCCGTCGGCGCTCTGGAGCACCATGAGGTCGACGCCCGCCAATCTGTCTTCGACCGCTTTGTCCGCTTCCTGATCCAGGGCAACGTCCTCCGCGGCGAGGTCTATCCGCTCTCGGTCGCGGCCGAACGGACACAGCAAGCGATCTCGGTGATCGACGTGGCGCGGACCATCGGCGCGACCGCTGTAGCCCATGGTTCTACCGGTGCCGGCAACGACCAGATCCGCTTTGACATCGCCTTCCGCGTGCTGGCGCCTGAGTTGGACATCGTCACGCCGATCCGCGAGGAGTCGCTCTCGCGCGACGAGTCGATTGCCTATCTCACGGCGCGCGGTCTGCCGGTGCCGCCCAAGTCGGGCGCGTTCTCGATCAACCGCGGTCTCTGGGGCACCACCTGGGGCGGTGGCTGGACGCACGATACCTGGGCCGGGCCGCCAGCCGACTTACTCGATCCACCGGCAAATGCTCCCGCACCCGCCGACGTAATCATCGCCTGGGAAAACGGCACACCGACCGCGCTCGACGGTGTCGCGATGGCGGGCCATGAGCTCGTCGACGCCTTGAGCGCCCGCGCCGCGACCTATGGCATTGGTCACGGCATCCATGTGGGCGAAACCGCGCTGGGCATCAAGGGCCGCGTGGGCTTCGAGGCTGGCAGTGCGCTGATTCTCATTGCCGCGCATCGCGAGCTCGAGAAGCTCGTCCTGACCAAGTGGCAGACGTTCTGGAAAGACCAGCTTGGGCGTTTCTACGGCGATCGCCTGCACGAAGGCCACTATTTCGATCCGGCACTCCGGGACATCGAAGCGATGGTGACGTCGTCGCAACGCAAGGTGACCGGCGAGACACGCGTACACCTTGGGGCCGGTCGCTTCCTGGTAACCGGCGCGCGCTCACCCTATTCAATGATGGACACCGCGGTCGCCACCTACGGCGAAGAGAATCGTCTCTGGACCGGCGAGGAATCGAAGGCCTTTGCACGCGTGGGCGCAATTCCCGAGCTGCTGGCGGTGCGCGCGGCGGCGCGGGCCGAGGGAATGGAACGCTAGATGGTGCTCACCACACGCGTTCGGCTCGACCGCATCGCGTCGTCCACGCGCAATGCCGCGCTCGCGAACGAGGTGATCGTGGGTGACGAGATCATTGCGGCCGAGGGATATGTGCTGGCCGTACGCATTCTCACGGACAAGAGCACGTACAACACAGTGGAAGATGTGGCCGGCCGCATGGTGAGTCTCCGCGCCGGCGATGTGCTGGCCGGCACACTCGGCGTGCGTCGCGCACTCCGCGGCTACGCGGGTGACGTGCCGACCTCGATCGCCGCGGGCGATACGATCGAAGTGCTCAATCTTGGTGGCATTCTCGGCCGCTGCACGTCGGCCAATCCCGACATCGGCCCGCCATTCAAGGCCGAAGTGCTCGGCGCCGTGCTGGCATTTCCCGAGCTCGGCGATCGCATCGGGCACCCGGCGCACATTCGCGATCACGCCGTGCCCACTGCGGACACGCTCACCTGCGATGTCCCGGTGATCTATGTGGCGGGCACCTGCATGAACGCCGGGAAGACGGTAGCCGCGACCGAGCTGGTGCGTGGCCTTGCACGCGCGGGACATCGCGTGGGCGCGGTCAAGCTCACGGGTGTCTCGCTCATGCGTGACGCGTTGTCGATGCAGGACGCGGGTGCCGTGGCAGCACTCACCTTCAACGATGCCGGCATCGCAAGCACACACGCGGGAATGACCGTACCGGTGGCGCGCGGACTCTTCAACCGCCTGGCCGATCCTCGCGGCGCCAAGCCCGACGTGATCGTCGCCGAGTTGGGCGACGGCATCCTGGGCGAATACGGAGTGCAGGACATTCTGCGGGCGCCGGATCTGATGCGCCTTGGCGCGGCGTTCGTGATGGCCGCGCCCGATCCGGTGGGCTGCTGGGGTGCTCGCGAAGTGATGGCGCATCAATTCGGGCTGCCGATCACGGTCTTTACGGGGCCGGCCACGGACAACGAAGTCGGCCGCAACTATGTCGCCGCCGAGCTGCAGCTCCCTGCCCACAATGCGTTGCGTGATGCGGCCGGCCTGCTCGGCCGCGTGCAGCACGCACTCGACGCGTGGCGCGCTGCGCGGGCGGCCGCATGAAGGTCGCTGTGATTGGCGGCGCCGGTTACGCCGGCGGCGAGTTGCTGCGGTTGATGCTGCAGCATCCGTCCGCCACGGAAGTGACGGTGACATCGCGTTCGCAAGCCGGCAAGCCGATTGCTTCGGTGCATCCAGCTCTCGCGTTGCTCACCGATGCCCGGTTTGCGGCGCATGCCCCGGCAGAAGTGGCGCGGGGCAAGGACGTCGTCTTCCTGTCGCTGGAACACGGCGAGTCCACCGAGCTGATGGGCACTGTTATCGACGCCGGTCCGGGGTTGATCGTCGACATTGCGGCGGATTTCCGCATTCATGACGGCCGATTGCACGAACGCTACTATGGTGCCCATACGGCGCCAGCGCTCGTCCATCGCTTCCGCTACGGCCTGGCCGACGTGCTCGGTACGGAGCTGCGCGGCGCCACGGCCATTGCCGCTCCGGGCTGCTTTGCGACAGCGGCGCAACTGGCGCTGTATACCATTGCCGATCTGCCGCTTGCCGCCGCGCCGGCGATCTTTGCCGTGACGGGCTCGAGCGGTGCGGGACAGAAGCCGAAAGCGTCGACACATCATCCAGCGCGGGCGCACAACATGTTCGCCTACAGTGTGATGGGACACCGCCACGAAGGCGAAGTGCTCGAACAGTGGCGCACATGGCGCAACGACCCCGCCGCGCAGGCTCGGCTGATGTGTCACTCGGGACCCTTTGTCCGCGGCATCTACGCGACGTTGCACGCAACGCTTGCAGAGCCCGTGAGCGACATCGGCGCACACGCCGCCGCACGCTTCGCGGGCCGTCCTTTTGTCCGCATTCTCGATACGCCGCCGGAGCTGACGCACGCCGTCGGTACCAACATGGCGCTGATCAGCGCGATGGCTTCTCCGGACGGTCGGGAGGTTCAGATCATGTGCACTATCGACAATCTCGTGAAGGGCGCAGGCGGACAGGCCATTCAGGCGATGAACCTCGCTCTGGGCCTGGATGAGCGCGCCGGACTCCTTGCCGCGGCGCCCTTTCCATGCTGACAGAACCGACGACCGAGCGACCGGCGCTGCTGCCGGTCTATGCGACCTTTCCGCTGCGTGCCGTCGCGGGCCACGGCTCGTGGCTGGTGGACGAAGACGGCCACGAATGGCTCGACGCGTATGGCGGCCACGCGGTCGCGAGCTCGGGCCACTCCCATCCTGACGTGGTGCGCGCCATCAGTGAACAGGCGGCCAAGCTCATCTTCTATTCCACCGCGGTGCCGCACGCCGGACGCGAGGAACTCGCGGAGAAACTCGCGTCGCTCGCACCCGATCCACTGGGCCAGGTGTTTTTCTGCAATTCCGGCGCTGAGGCCAATGAAAATCAGATTGGCCTGGCGCGGCGGAAGACCGGGCGCACCACGATCGTGAGCATGCGTGGCGGCTGGCACGGGCGCACCGCGGCAACGCTTGCCTGCACCGACGGCGCACGCTATGAGGCCGGCGCCAGGCGCGCGGGCGTGCCGCTGTCGCGCAAGGTTCCGTTCAATGACATCGCCGCACTCACTGCCGCCGTCGACGACAGCGTTGCCGCCGTGCTGCTGGAGCCGGTTCAGGGATTCGCCGGTGCCCGCACGGCGACGGTCGAATTCCTGCAAGCCGCCCGCGCGTTGTGCGATCAATGGGGCGCCAAACTGCTCTTTGATGAGGTGCAGTGCGGTACCGGCCGGCTGGGCACCTTCACCGCCGCCGAAACCTTCGGTGTCGTTCCCGACGCCATCGCGATGGCCAAGGGACTCGCGGCCGGCCTGCCGATTGGCGCTGTGCTGGCGGTACCGTCGCTGGTCGATGACATCGCTGTGGGAGACCTGGGATCGACCTTTGGCGGCGGACCCGTTCCTTGTGCGGCAGCACTCGCCAATATCGCCGTGATCGAGCGGGAAGATCTGCTCGCCAACGTCAATCGGGTGAGTGCGATGATCGCAGCCCAAGCCGCGCGCCTGCCGCATGTCGTGCAGGTGCATGGCAAGGGCTTTCTGCTGGGACTCGAGCTCGACATGCCTGCGGCCGAGGTGCAGAAAGCACTCTGGCAGCATCGCGTCCTCACCGGCACCGCCACTGATCCGCGCACGTTGCGACTGTTGCCGCCGCTGTCGTTTGCCACGGAAGAAGCCGCACTGCTGCTGAAGAGCCTCACCGCGGTGCTCGCATGACCAAACGCGATTATCTGGCGATGGAAGACTGGTCGCCCGACGCGATCGACCATCTGCTGGCGCTGGCCCAGGCATGCAAGCGTGGCGAGATCACCGGCGGCCTCACCAGGAAAGTGCTCGCGATGGTGTTCATGGATCCGTCGCTCCGCACCCGCGCGTCGATGGAGACCGCCATGTTTCTGCACGGCGGCCATGCACTGTCGTTGGAGCCGGGCAAGGGAAGCTGGGCACTCGAGACCGATCTCGACGTGACGATGGACGGCAGCACCGTCGAGCACATCATCGAGGCCGCGCGTGTACTGGCGCGCTATGCCGACGCGCTTGCGGTGCGCATCTTCCCCAAAGGCACGGACTGGGCGGTCGAGCGGCTCGACCCCACCATTCGCAACTTTGCACGCTACAGCGACAAGCCCGTGATCAATCTCGAATCGTCGCGCCGCCATCCGTGCCAGGGCCTGGCCGATGCGATGACGCTGCAGGAACGCCTGGGCGACACCGCGGGCAAGCGCTTTGTGCTGATGTGGGCGTGGCATCCCAAGCCGCTTCCCACGGCGGTTCCGGCGAGCGCGGCGATTGCGGCGGCCCACCTTGGCATGCAGGTGACCATCGCCAGGCCCGCCGGCTACGACCTCGATCCCGACGACTATCGTGCCGTCGAAACGCTCGCCGCGTCGCGCGGCGGCTCGCTCACCGTGACCGACGATCTGGATGGCGCGATCGACGGCGCGCACGCGGTCTATGCCAAGTCGTGGGGAGCGCTGTCGTACTTTGGCAACATCGAAGGTGAACGCACGCTGCGCGATGGCAAGCGCGACTGGCGTCTGACTGCCGAGCGGATGCGTCGCACCGCTGGCGGCAACGGCTTTGCAATGCACTGTCTCCCGGTACGTCGCAACGTCGAGATCGATGGCGAGGTACTCGATGGCCCGCAGAGCGCAGTGATCGACGAAGCGGAAAACCGGCTGCACGCGCAGCGTGCGCTGCTCCTTGAACTGATTGGAACGGTGAGGTAGTCCATGCGGGAAACGGATATGGATCAGCGCCTGGCGCTCGACACATCGCGCGGGATCGCCGGGCTCAAGGGCGCGCTCCGCTACGTGCGCGCCTATCGTGATCACGTCTTTGTCGTCAAGCTCGGCGGCGAAGTGCTATCCGACCGGCACACGCTCGATCAGGTCGCCGCGCAGATCGCGCTGCTCGCGTCGCTGTCGATTCGCCTGGTGGTGGTGCACGGCGGCGGACCGCAAGCCACGGCACTTTCGCGCCGGCTGGGGCTCGAGCCGGAAATGGTCAACGGCCGCCGGGTGACGGACGATGCCGCGCTCGAGGTGACGATCATGGTCTACCGCGGGCTGCTCAACACCGAACTGGTCTCTGCGCTGCACCGCAACGGTGTTCTGGCCACCGGCGTTTCGGGCGTCGATGGCGACCTCCTGCAGGCGCATCGCCGGCCGCCGGTGCGGCTGGTCGACGACGCCGGCAGGGAACGCGTGGTGGACTATGGTCACGTCGGCGACATCGACCACGTCAATCCGCACGTACTCAAGGCCTTGATGGACGCGCGCTATGTGCCGGTGGTGTCTTCTCTCGCGGGCGACGCCGACGGCAATGTCTACAACGTCAACGCTGATACGATCGCCGAGTCGATCGCAATTTCGCTGGGTGCCCAGAAGCTGATCTTTCTGACCGGCGCGCCAGGCGTGCTGCGCGACAGGAACGACCCGGCGACGCTGGTCACCTTTGCCGATCCCGACGATCTGGCCGAGCTGATGGCGAGCGGTGCGCTCGCGGGCGGCATGCGGCCCAAAGTGGAAGCATGCATTCGCGCGGCCACGGGCGGCGTGGAACGCACGCACATCATCGACGGGCGTGTGCCCGATGCGCTTCTCCTGGAAGTCTTTACCGGTGCGGGCTGCGGCACGATGATCGTGGGACGGAAGGAGAAGGCAACCTACATTGGCGTCGACCTGGCCGGCTGAGGTCGCGCTGCTGAGCGAGCTGGTCGCGACACCGTCAATCAGCGGCGATGAGGCGGCCGCGGCGGAACTGGTCGAAGCCCGGGCGCGAAGCTTGGGCCTCGACGTCGTGCGCGACGAAACCAGCGTGCGTGCAAGCGTCGGCGATGAGCAATCCGGCCCGACGATTGCGTTTGCGTCGCATCTCGATGTCGTGCCTCCGGGCGCCGGCTGGACGCGCGATCCGTTTGTGCCCGTGATCGAAGGCGACCTGCTCTTTGGCCGCGGATCGGGTGACGCCAAGGCTTCCGTGAGTGCCATGCTCTGCGCGCTGGGCGATATCGCGGCCAAGGGCGGACCGTCCCGGGGCCGCGCACTGGCGATCTTCTCCTTTGGTGAAGAGACGCGCAACGCCACGATGCCGGCGGCGATCGCGCGCGCTGGCCATGTCGACGCGGCCATCGTGGGTGAGCCGACGAACCTTGCGCTCGCCATTGCGCAGCGTGGGCTGATGATGGTCGATCTCATCGCCCACGGCGAGCAGCATCATGCGGGCTACGCCGCCACAACGACCACCGGCAACGCCGTCGTCAACCTCGCACGCGATCTGTTGCGCCTCGACGGTATTGCCAGCGCACGCGTTCATCCCCTGCTTGGCACGACCACGGTCACCGCGACCATGCTCGAGGCGGGTGTCTCACGCAACGTCACACCACCCGTGGCCAAGGCCGTGCTCGACGTGCGATCCACGCCGGACTGGACGCACGAAGAACTCGCGGTGCTGCTCGCGCGCGAGCTCGCAAGCGACGTGGTGGTGACATCCCAGCGGCTGGTGCCGTGCCAGACACCTGCCGATTCGCGGTTGCTGTCTGCCGCGCGCCGCGTGGCGCCGACGGCCGCGACGTATGGATCGCCAACCTGTTCGGACTGGTGCTTTCTCCGTCACCTCGATGCCATCAAGGTCGGCCCCGGCACGTCTCGTCGGTCGCACACACCCGATGAATCAGTGAACCTCTCCGAGGTGACGGCGGCCCGCGCCTTCTACGCCCGTGTGGCAGAGGAGTATCTCGCATGAAGCGCGCAGAAACGCTCTGGTCGCAATCGGCCGCACCGGATCCGCAGATGATGGCGTACACCGTGGCCGATGACCGCGAGGTGGATCGGAGGCTGATCCGGTGGGATATCATCGGCTCGCTGGGACATGTCGCGGGGCTGGCAAAGAGTCGTGTGATCACGACCGCGCAGCACAGCCGCTTGCGGCGGGCACTCCGGCACGCGCTCGTCGCGGCCGACGCGGGCGAACTCAGGATTGGCGCCGAACATGAAGATGTGCACAGCGCGGTGGAACTCTGGCTGACGCGTCACGCGAACGGCGTGGGTGAAGTTGTGCATACCGGACGTTCGCGGAACGATCAGGTGGCAACTGATCTGCGGCTCTATCTCAAGGATGAGACGCTCCGCTTGCACGGTGGCATGCTCGATCTCGCCGGGGTACTCGTGGCATTCGCGGCGGCAAACCGGCGCGCGGTGTGGCCCGGCTACACGCATCAGCGCGCGGCAATGCCGTCGTCCGCGGGGCTCTGGGCGAGCGCGTTCGCGGCGGGCCTTGTCGATGCGGCCGATGCGATCGCCGGTTTCTGGCCGCGGCTCGACCGCTCGCCGCTGGGAGGTGCCGCTGGCTATGGCGTCCCCCTGCCGCTCGATCGCACGGCCGCCGCACGCGCGCTGGGTTTTGGCGGCATCGACGAGCCCGTGACGTTGACGCAAAACGGCCGCGGCCAGCTCGAGGCTGCCATTCTCTTCTGGTGCATTGAAGCGGCGCACCACTGCGCCAAGCTTGCGGCGGATGTGATGCTCTTCTCGTCGAGCGAGTTCGGCTGGCTGACCTTGCCGCGCACGCTCGCCACGGGATCGAGCATCATGCCGCACAAGCGGAACCCCGATCTCTTTGAGCTCACCCGCGCGCGCGCTGCAGCACTCGAGGGCGATTTTGCCGCGCTGCTGGCGGTGCGGGGTCGGCTCACCAGCGGCTATCATCGCGACTTCCAGTTCCTCAAGGCGCCGCTGTTTCGCGGACTTGACCGGACGCGCGAGATGCTCGGCATGCTCACGACCGCGGTGCCCCAGCTTGGCGTGGACGCCGAGCGGGGACTCAACGCCGTGCAGGGCGAGAGCCTGGCCACCGACGCGGTCATGGCGCGTGTGGCCGATGGCGTGCCGTTTCGTCAGGCCTACCGCGAAGCGGCCGAACGCCTCAAGCACGGTGAGGCCATTCCCCGGCGCAGCGCGGCCGCGATCATCAGCGCACGGGCCGGTGCTGGCAACATGGGCAACCTGCCGATCGCAGCGCTTCGCCAAGGGATCGCACGGGGCCGACGCTGGGGGAAGGCGCAGCAGCGCCAACTGGACCGTGCAATCACCGCGCTGGTGCGTGGCGGTGGTCGATGAGCATCGATCGCAACAAGCGGCATCTCAAGATTCTCGAGCTCGTTGCGACGCGTCCGCTCCGCACACAGGAAGAGTTGGCCGAGGTACTGTCGCAGGAAGGCTGGGAAGTGACGCAGAGTTCGGTGAGTCGTGACATCACCGCACTCGGCCTCGTCAAGGTGGAAGGGATCTATCAGCGGCCTGCGGCGACGCATCTGCGCGAAATCACCGATCCCAACCGGCGACGGATTGCGGAATCCCTGCTGTCGGTCGAGACCGCAGGTGATGCGCTGCTGGTGCTCCACACGCCGCCGGGAGAAGCGCAGCGTGTGGGAAGCGCCATTGATCTGCTCGCGTGGCCGGAAGTGGTCGGCACCATCGGCGGCGACGACACGATCTTTGTCGCGACGCGACATGCCGCGGCGCAGGCCCGGGTGCTGCGGGAGTTGCGCGGGCTCATGGGTGAAGAACAGGCAGAATAGCGTAGCGGCGCGGAGATCACTCTCCGCGCCGCCGTTGCCTTCAACCCAAACCGCTCAGAGCGCCGGCCCCGCCTTGTTCCCCAGCATTGCCTGGCGCACCAGCGGAATTGGCGGGCCGCCATACTGCAGGAAGGCGTCATGGAACGCTTTCCACGCGGTCTTGCCGCCACGTGTCGCTGTCCAGTCATCGCGCAGCTTGCGAATCATCAGCTTGCCCAGCGTGTAGTTGAGATATGCCGGATCATACGTGCCGCGCTCGGCCTGCTCGCGCGACGTGGCCGCGTCCTGGAATGCCTCATCGTGAAAGAGCTTCTCGCTCTCGGCCGTCGTCATCTTGCCGCTGTGCATGCCGATGGCCGAGATGAAGCGCGCGTCGCGCAATGTGGCGTTGATGAGTTGACCCACATGCGTTTCAGGATCACCGTTGCCGAGCCCTTCTTCCCACATCATCTCCTCGCAATAGTGCGCCCAGCCCTCTGCATACGCATAGCCCACAAAGAGCCGGCCAAGCATTGACGGCGAATGATTGGCGTGCAGAAACTGCAGGAAATGCCCCGGCCAGACCTCATGCACACTGGTAAAAAGAAGGTCGGCGACACCGGGAATGTAGCCTTCCTGCTCGGCCTTGGTCCACTTGGGATTGGGCGGCGAGATGTAGTAGACCGAGGGCATGCCCTTCTCGTACGGCCCCGGGATGTCGATGAACGCGGAGTTGCTCTGCTGATACGGCGGTGACGGCATCACCTGCGCGTGCTGCGTGTCGGGGATGGAGACGATGTCCTTGCTGCGCACAAAGGCTTCGAGCATCACCAGTTGCCGGCGGCCTTCGGCGACCGGACCACCTTCAGGTTTGTGGGCCGCTTCCTTCTTGACGCAATCGGGAATCGACTTGCCCGGAGCAAACTGGGCGCAGGCATCCTTGAGCGCGGCGACGTTGCGCGCCAGGTCCGCGCGGCCAAGCGCCATCAGCGTGTCGAGCGGCACATCCACGCGTTCGGTCGCCTGCAGCATCTCGGCGAACTTGGCGGCTCCAAGCGCAAAATCTTCCGTCTGCGTCTTGCGCTGCGCTTCGAGCCACATGTCGAGCGCGGTAAACGCTTTGGCCGCGGCCCCGTTCGCGTCGCGGAACTGTGCCTGAAGTGCGGTGTCCTTGACATCGGCAAACACCTGCGGCACATCGTTGGTGAGATAGTCCGCGAGACCACCAAAGCGGATTCGTCCAATGTCGATGATCGGGCGGGCGAGCGGCGGATGCAGATTGGCCTGAATCGACGCGGTGGCCGTGGGAATCGCCTTTGCCCAGGCGATGTACGCCTTGAGGCGATCGGCGAGCGGCGCGTAGGGACGTGTGAGATAGACCTGTGGATCGAGCTCGCCAGTGTACCAGTCGGGATTCTTGTGCGGACCGTCGGCACTCACCTGCCAGAAGAGCTGGCCATCGACGACGGCCGCGAGATAGTCGCGCTCAAAGCGCCGCGTAGAGTCGAGCGTCGTGGGATCGAACGCGAGTGCAGTGTCCCTGGCGGCCTTGAGAAACGCCGCGCTGTGCGTCAGCCCCGCCTCGCTCACGTCGCGCAACTTGCCGTCGTATTCATGCCGGCCCTGTGCCACGGCAAAACCCGGCTGGTCGCGCAGGATCCCTTCGATGAACCGGTCGCGGAAAGCGTCCCAGTCCTTGTTGGCGTCGCGATGCGGCGCACACGCGGAACCCAGCATCAACCCGCCCACGAGCAGAATGCGACGCATGCTTCCTCCGATTGGAGTGACGATCGACGGCGAATCAGGCTTCGATCAACTGCAGAAGCTCACCGGGAGTGGCGCAGTAGTGGTCGGGCATGGCCATCTCGAGGTGCGCACGATCGAACGGCCCCCAGGTGACACCCGCGGTCCAGACTCCCGCGCCACGCCCGGAATGCACGTCATGCTGCGAGTCACCAACAAAGAGGCAGCTCTCCGCCGGCATGCCGAGTGAAGCAAGTGCGCGTTCCACCGGCTCGGCGTGCGGCTTGGGATGCGTCACATCGTCAGCGCCAATGATCGCTTCCATCGCGCCCTCGAGGCCGACGAGCTTGAGCCCGCGCTCAGCCCCTGCGTGGTTCTTGCTCGTGACGAGTGCCACGCGCCGGCCCGCGCGCTTGATCCGCTGGACCATGTCGACGGTGCCGGGATAGGCGTGCACGCGACTGTCGTGGTGCGCCAGGTTGTATTCGCGATATGTCGCAGTCCACGTGGTGATGGCTGCGGCATCGTCCGTCATGTTACCAAAGACAATGCGCAGCGGGGTGCCCATGCCGGCGAGGATCTGCTCGCGAGTGAGCATCGGCAATCCGTGCGTCCGGAAAGTGTGGTGATAGCTGTCGACGATCAGGTCGACGGAGTCTATAAGGGTACCGTCGAGGTCAAAGAGGATCGTCTGGAAGGCGGACATGCCGGAACGTAGCGGCACATCGCGGTAACGGAAACGGCTGCCACCACTCGCACCGCCACCGGTCCCGCGCGCGGCCGATCGCGAACCTCTGCGCTGAGCACCGCGGCGTCGCTCAGGCCGGCGAGCGCTTCCAGCCTGAGGTGATCGCCTAACGTGGGCGGCGCGACAGCAAAGCAAAGCAGACGGTCGAGACGCAGGAGTGCTGCCGCATCCCGGCCGCGGGACGCCCGCCGCGCCAGCAGTTGAATGCGCCGGATAAGCGTCGGAAACGGCGCCGGTTCGGGCGTAGCCAACGACCGGAGCACCACCAGCCGTGCCGATTGCAGCGTGGCGGCAATCCCGCGAATGCGAACCGCGGTACCGCCGGCTTCCACTCGTCTGATCACCGCGTCGGCCCCCGGCTCGCCCTCGGTCCAGCCGGCGTTGCCATGCCGCATCAGCCAACGCGTTCCTGTCCGCCCGTCCCGGGACACCTCCAGCAGCACGAGGTCGGCAACCGAACCGCCGTCGGCCACTGCGGCGATCATCGTGTGCGCAGCGTTCACCATGCACGACGGTTCTGATCGCGCCAACGCGCCGAGCCAGACATCCGCGAGCGTACGCTTGCGAGCGATGCGCCCGACCTGCCGCAGCGCACGCTCGATGGCGTGGGGCACCCCTCGGGCAAGCACATCGACCTGCTCATGCATCTGGCCAAGCCGAAGCAGACGTCCCTCCCGTTGATCGACGCGAGCCGCGGTCCACGGCAGGTCGACGTGAATGATCCGTCCCGCGGCCTGCAGATCGAGCCCTTCCGCGGCCACATCCGTCGCGACCAGCACACCCGGCACCGTGACACGCGCGCGCCAGATATCCCGCGCAGGGCCAAAAGCGCTCAGCACCTGCGCACGCACCAAGCGGTGTGAGCCGATCCCGGCTTCACCTCCTGCCACCCACGCAGTGCCCTCGCCGCAGGCTTTGCGAAGCAGCTGCGCCGTCGCACGATGGCGTGCAAAGCAGACGGTAGGCCGCCCATCGGCGCAGGCCGCTGTGACGCGCTCCGTCCAGTGATCCGGATCGCGCGACGCAGCAAGAATCTCCGCAAGTGGCACGAGATCGCCGACGACGAGGTCAGACGCGCTGCGGTCGGGCGCAACGACATCCCACATCACAAGCTGGTCGAGGGCCTCACCGCCAAAACGGCGCAGCAGGGAGCGCGAGGCGGCGCCAGCATCCTTGCACTGCAGCAGCAATGCGCGATAGCGCTCCAGGGCTGCGCGGAACGCCGCATCGCTCGACGCGGCGGCATCGAGGAGGACGGAGCGCAGCAGCTGGCGCACGGCTGAAGCCCGACTCAACTCCAAGGTGTCTATGGCGGCAATCGCCCGCTGGCCGCGCGCTTCCTCCGCATCATCCGCGGGAAGAACCCGACTGCGATGCTGCACCGTCGCGAAGGCCGTCGCTGTCGATCGGATCACGAGTCGCGCCAGACCGGCTGGCGGTTGCTCCATTCCTTCGAGATCGCCGAGGCGTGCGATGCCGTCGAGCACGAGTGCGTCTTCTGGGAGCGCCAGACGGAGCAAGGTGATCAGGTCCCTCAGTCGATTGATGATCGGCGTCGCAGTCAGCAGCAGCGTACGGCGACCGCTGAGCCATGGAGCCAGCGTGCGCACGCGGCGCGATGCGGGATCGCGGAAACGATGCGCTTCATCGACGATCACCAGATCCGGCGCACCTGGCGGCAACCTGCCGTGGCTCAGCCTCTCATGCGACCAGCACGAGACCGGCACGCCCGCGCGGCGCGCGGCATCCTCCCATTGTCGCTGCAGAATGGCCGGAACGATCGCCATGACAGGTCGACGTTCACGCATGGCCACCGCCAGGGCGATCCACGTCTTGCCGCGCCCGACTGGTTCGGCCAGGAGTGTTCCGCCCCACCCGTCGAGCGCCGCCACCACTCGCCGCCACGCGTCCCGCTGGTGTGGCTGCAGGAAGGATGGTGGCGTCACGGCCGCGCGTTGCGGTTGAACGGCGGAGCGCATCACGGCGAGGACGTCCTGCGCCGAATGCCAGCGGGCGCGCATGGCGACCGTCGCCAGCGGCTGTGGCACGCCGCGCAGTGCTTCGGCCACGATACGCGGCCAGTGCGCCGTGACTGTCAGGCTGAGCGCATCGCAAATGGTTGCAGCAATGCGCGGTCGTTGCGGTCAAGCCCCAGGTAGTCAGCCACGCAGTCGTCGAGCGCCGCAACCACATCGCGATCGGCAGCCGCGTGGGTGAAGGCCGCGAGCGTCGCGTTGCCGGGCACACCCGATGGCAACGGTACCCCGCCAATCGCGCGCGCCGCAAAGCGAGCGCAATTGCCGGCCGCAGGCTCGGCCGTGAGCCGGGCGAGTGCGCCGATCCAGGTCGAGTTGAGCCATGCGGTGACCGCTTCCGCGGCGTGACGCGACGGGAGCGCCATCACGTAACAGCTGTTGAGCGGCACAGTGGCGTTATCGGGCACCACCGTCGCCGCCAGGCGCGTGGCGATGTCGCTCCAGACCACACGATGCGATGCGACGGCGCCGCGGGTGCGGAAGAGCTGCCACCAGGGCCCGCTGTGCTGATCGGCGCGGCGCTGCAGTGCCGCGGCGTATTGCATCAAATGTTGATACAATGGCGCCGGCAGCGTGTCCCATGGTGTGCCGTCTGCCTGCGCAGGCCAGAGGAGCCAGCTGGAAGGGGTCGCCAGGAATGGCCGGATGTCCCGACCGCGCAACGCGGGCCGGCACCACGCGCGCAGCGTGTCGGGCGGGTCGAGAAAGGCTGCGTTGACGCCGGTCTTGATCCCCAGGCGCGGCTCGAACATGGCGCGGAGCGGCGGATGCTCCGCCGCGATCCTGGCGGCGACGCGCTGCACCGCGGGCGGTGCCAGCATCCAACGACCGGCTGCTCGCCAGGCAGCTTGCGACTGCGCCGGTGCGTTGGCGGCAAGACCCAACCGGACCGCGTGCCCGTCCGGCGGCACTCGGCGCGACGCAATCACGGCGAGCGGGTACGTCGTCGCTTCAAAACCCGCGCTCGGGTCGTCGGCCAGATCCGCAACTCTGTGCAGCGTGGCGCGCGAGGTCAGTCCGGCGCGACAGGCCGCACCGTAGTCCACCGTAGCCAGTTTGGCCGGAACGAGGAGCGCCAGCGTGCCGCCAGGCGCGAGCAATCCAAAGGAGCGCTCCGCGAACGCCACTGCCAGATCGGGAAGATGCCGCCAGCCACGCCCCTCGCTGCCGCGCCACCAGCGATAGCGCGCGGCGAGCACGCGACGCGTCGCCGGCGGGATCCGTTCGGCCCGCACCCAGGGCGGATTGCCGACGACAAGATCGAAGCCGCCGCGACGAGCGAGCGTCGCTGCAAACGCGGTCTCCAGCGCAAATGGTGCGGCCGCCGCGTCACGGGTGATGCGCCGCCGTTCGCGCCGCAAGTCGTGCCGTTCGGCCTGCAGCACGCGGAGATCGTGTCGCGCCGCCGCATCGATTCCGGGACGATCGCCAAAGAGCGTGGGGCTGCGCCCGCGCTCGAGGACTTCCAGAATGCGCCGGGAAAGTGCTTCTTCGCGCCGCGCCATCGCAGCAAGGATGGCCACGCGTTCGCCGCGGCGCAGTGCGGCAAGAGCGGCCCGTTTGTCCACGCCATGCAAGCGTCTGACAGCAGCGTGTTGCGCGCCAAGTTCGCGAGCCATCGCCGAAGGGATGGAGCAGCCAAACAACGGGTCGACGAGCGCGTCACCCGCGCGTACGATGGCGTCGAGGTTGGGGAGTGGTGGCAGCGCACTTGGCGCAGAGCCGCGCATCGCACGCAACACCTCGAGCCAGAGGCGTAGCTCGGTCAACCGCACTGCGCCAGGATGGCGGTCCACACCAAAAAGCCGGTGGCTGACGAGATGCCTGATGCGCGCCGGCTGGCGTGGTCCGGGGCCGTGCAGGAGCGCCAACGCTCCCACCAGAAAAGCGCCTGAGCCGGCGGCCGGATCGAGCACCGTGACATCGAGCAGTGCTCGACGCAACAGCGGATCGGGATCATCGAGCGCGGCAGCAATCGCGGTTTCGGTGCGGTGAAGCAACGGTGCCAGATGGCATGCGAGAGCGGCGCGCAGCACTTCATCCACCAGTGCCGGCGGCGTGAAGAACGCACCCTCGCGCTTGCGCTCGTCGGTGTCCATCACGCCCTCGAACGCGCGGCCCAGGAGTTCGGGCGTTACCCGGCCGTCACCGCCATCGGGGTCGAGAGTGACATCGACGCGATCGACCAGTGCCGCAAAGGCATCGCGCCAGTACTCCGCCGTAAGCCGCAACTGATACGTGCGCTCGACGGCGGTCGGTTCAAAGAGACCGCCGTTGAGAAACGGAATGGCGCCAAAGGCACGCGCAAAACGCGAGCGCCTTGCGACATCGCGGTTGAGTGTTCCAAAGAAAAGCGGCTGCAGGAGATGGCGCGTGGGATCGCGGCCCGCGGTCAGACAGGCGTCGAATTTCTCAGCGAGGAAGCGCGGGTTGCCGTCGAGCCACCCTTCTGATTCCACAAAGCGCAGGAACAGGAGCCGGGTGATTTGCGCCAGAGCCCACGCGTGGCGGTCGTCGCGCGGCACCCGTGACGGCAGCGACTCCACCGCCTGGAGCAGGAGCCGATGCAACACAGCGAACACTTGCCGGCCGGCGGCGTCGAGATCGAGTGCTTCGGCGCAGGCGATAGCCATTTCCAGCGGCGTTGCTCGCAAAGCGCGCGCGGCGCGCGCCAATCGCTGCAAGGCGAGCGGCTCGGCCTGATGCAACGGGACGGCGACAAGCCGCACCGGTTCGACGGTGGCCGCCACCGCCAGGGTTCCGCGTTCCGCTTGATGTGCCAGGAGAAGACCAAGGCTGCCGTGTCGCGCAAGACGGCGCGCGAGTTTGCGGGCGACACCGGCCGGCGCGTCCGTGCTCCACACGGGCAGGCCGCCCAGCCGGCCGACTTCAGTGAGTGCGCCCTCGCTATCAGCCGCAACCGGAAAGAGGCAGGCCTCGCCGCCCAACCGGTGTACCAAGGCCGCCATGGCCGCCGAACTGGTTCCGGATGGCATGGCGGGAAACGAGCGGGGAGTGGTGTGGTGGAGTGGCGCTGATCTGCGCCGAAGGGAACGCGGTCACGCGAACTTAGGCCCCGGGCCGCAGGTCCCAAGCCCCGGCCCTACGCCCTGATCGCCGCCTGCAGCCAGCCGGCAATCATCACAAAAGCGAGCGCCTTGCCCCACCGCGGCCACATGGGCCAGAGCGTCACGACGCTTGTCATGATGACGACCACAGACACGGCCGCCAGCGGGATCACCGACACGAGATCGGGGACCGGTGCTCCGCGCACGAGCAACGTGCGAATGGCCAGACCAATTGCATAGAAGAGCGCCAGCACACCCGCCGCGGGATAGAGCCGCCGTAGCAGCGCGGTGTCCGGCACCGCCCGCGCCACACGGCGCCACGCGACCACGACCACCGCGATCGCCAGTAGCGCGAGATCGGCAATGCCAAAGAAGCGCACCGTTGCATGCGTCACCCCCGGCACGAGCTGATTGCCGATGATGGTTCCGGCTGCTCGAAACACTCTATCGAGTTCGCCGCGCCACCCCAGAGCGCTGCCGCCCAGCCAGCGGTCGGCGTTGAAGCGCAACAGCACGACGGCCGCGACCAGTGGCAACAATGCGAGTCCGGCACGACGACGCATGCTGGTGGGTTGCGCACGCTGCACGAAGGCCCAGACCGCCGCACCCACCGGCAGACCGATCGCCTGCGGCGACACAAATGCCGCGGCCGTCGCAGCGAGCGTGCCGTAAGCCAGCGAGAAACGCGGCGCGTTGATCATCACCGCGAGCATGAACAGCGTGAGTGCCAGGAGTGGCGGGCCGACCAGTGATTCGAGATGCAGCGACAGAAATCCCGGAAGAAGCACCAGCACCATGGCCGCAAGAACCCCGGCAATTGCACCAGCGGTCGCATTGGCAATGAGCAGTGCAGGCGCGGCACTCAGTCCCGCGCAGAACGCTGGAAGAATCGGGCCGAGATTGGCGGAAGCCTCGCCTTCCATCCCGACAATGAAGTAGAAGCCGCCCGCGCGCGCATGCCACCAGATCCACACCGCGGCGATCGCAAACGCCGCGAGCGCTCGGCGGCGCGCGCTGTTCAACGGTTGCCCGGCAATGGATACCAGCGCTGGCCGGTCCGCGCCATCTCTTCGAGCACCGGTGCGGGCGCGAAGCGTGGACCGACCGCTACCACCAGCCGTTCGAGCCGACCGACCACTTCCGTGGCGCCGATCGCATCGATTGCCCGCAGCGGACCGCCACGGAAGGCGGGAAAGCCAATACCGAACAGCGCCCCGATGTCGCCATCGCGCGGCGCGCGGACGACGCCTTCGCTCGCTGCAAGTGCCGCTTCATTGAGCATGGCGAGCACCAACCGGTCCTCGATCCGCTGCCGGTCGGCGTCGCCCTTGGCGGGATGTACGCCCAGCAACGCAAACACACTGTTGTCCGGGCTGGTCTTGTGGCCATCGCGATACTGATAGAAGCCGCGACCGTTCTTCCGCCCCAGCCGGTTGTCCGCGCGTAGTGCCGCAATCACGCGCGACGGCGTGAGTCGGTCGCCCAGGGATTGCTGCATCACCTTGCCGGCCTTTTCGGCGACATCGAGACCCACTTCATCCATCAGCGCGACGGGCCCCACTGGAAATCCCCATTGCACCATGATCTCGTCGATCGTCTCGATTGCAACGCCTTCTTCGAGCAGAAACCCCGCTTCGTTCAAGTATGGCAGAAGAATCCGGTTCACCCAGAAGCCCGGCGAATCGGCCACCACGATCACGGTCTTTCCCATCCGCCGGCCGAATTGCACCGCCGTGACGATCGCCTCGGCCGAGGTGCGGTCGGTCGGAATCACCTCGAGCAACGGCATCTTGTCGACGGGCGAAAAGAAATGCATGCCGAGAATGCGTTCGGGATGACCCGCGGCGGTCGCGATCTCGTGCACCGGGAGCGTCGACGTATTCGTCGCAAGTACCGCCGTTGGCGACACAACGCTCTCGAGTTCCGCAAAGACCTGGTGCTTGACGCTCAGCTCTTCAAAGACCGCTTCGACCACGAGATCCGCACCGGCAAAACCATCAAGCGTGCCCGAGCCAGTGAGATAGCCCCGCTTGCGGTCGTATTCCGGTCGCGTGAGGCGTCGTTTGGTGAGCTGTGCGGTGAGAATATCGATCGCGGTCTTGAGGCCTCTGCCCACCTTGGCAAGATCGGCATCCTTGAGGCGCACTTCGACGCCGGCTTGCAGCACCGCGGTGCCGGCGATCCCCGATCCCATGAAGCCGCTGCCGACCACGCCCAGCCTGCGCACCGGCTTCACCCGCACCGGTGTGCCGCCCACGCCGTCGTCGCGCTTGAGTTCGGTCGTGGCAAAGAAGATCTCCACCAGGCGGCGCGACACATCAGTCATGGCGAGTTCGCCAAAGGCCTGCGCCTCTGCGGCGAGTCCGTTCGACATGCCGCCATCGAGTCCGACGCGTACCACTTCGATCGCCCGCGGTTGCGCCGGATAGTTGCCGTGCGTCTTCCGTTCCACTTCCTCGCGCGCCTTGCGATACACGAGCATCCGACCGAGCGGATTGCCATCGAGCAGCGCGCCCGAAACGCCGCGGCCCTTGCGCACCGGCTTCCAATCACGCGCCAGACGCTCGGCCGCTGCCAGCGCGATATCCAGCAGGATCGACTCCGGCACCACCTCGTCGACCAGCCCAAGCTGAAGGGCTTTCCGCGGCCGTTCGTTGCGCGCGGTGAGAATCATGTCGAGCGCTGCGCGGGCACCGATCAAGCGGGGCAGCCGCACCGAGCCACCCATCCCGGGAATCACACCGAGCTGCGTTTCGGGAAAGCCGAGCTGTGTGCGGAGATGATCGCTGGCGACGCGATAGCGGCACGCGAGTGCGAGCTCGAGGCCGCCGCCGAGGCAGCTGCCGTGAATCGCGGCGACGATCGGCTTGGGAAAATCCGCGACACGCTGTGTGAGCAACTGGCCGTCGCGCGAGAGGCGCACGGCCTCCTCGACCGAGCGGAGCGCCACGAATTCGCCGATGTCCGCGCCGGCGATGAAGTTGTCGGGCTTGCCCGACCGTAGCACGATCGCTTTCACCACCTCATCGCCCTCGAGCCGCTGCAACAGCTCGTCGAGCTCCCAGCCGATCGCCTTGCTGAACGTATTGATGGACTGGCCGGGCGTGTCGAAGGTGACGACCGCAACAGCGCCGCGCTGAACGGTGGCAAACGCGCTCATGCGACCCGCTCCAGCACCATGGCAAAGCCCATCCCGCCCTGTGCACAGATCGAGATCAATCCGAATTGCACGTCACGCCGCGCCATCTCGTTGGAGAGCGTCGTTACCAGACGTGAGCCAGTCGCACCGAAGGGGTGGCCAACGGCGATCGAGCCGCCCATCACATTGGTCCTGTTCCAGTCCACTTCGCCCACCGGTGCCGGCAGTCCCAGTCGTTGCGCCCACGCGGGCGAGCTCCAGGCCTGGACATTCGAGAGAACCTGGGCTGCAAACGCCTCGTGAATTTCCACGAGGCCGAGCTGCTGCCAGGTAATGCCGGCGCGCTTGAGTGCCAGCGGCACCGCGTACGCTGGTCCCATGAGCAGCTGCCAACCGGGATCGACGGCGGCGACCGCGTATGACCTGATCGCCGTGAGCGGCCGGTAACCCAGCGCGCGGGCCTTCTCCTCGCTCATCAGCAGTGTGGCCGATGCACCGTCGGTGAGTGGCGATGAGTTGCCCGCGGTGACGCTGCCGTACGTGCGATCGAACACCGGCTTGAGCCGCGCGAGCGCGTCGAGGGACGTGTCGGCGCGAATGAGATTGTCGCTGACGATCACATCGTCCATGCTGCGTCCGCCAAACCACGGCGCAATTTCCGCGGTCAGCCGCCCGTCCGCGGTTGCCGCGGCCGCGCGCTGATGACTCATCAGCGCGATCTCGTCCTGCGCCTCGCGCGTAATCCCGTTCTCCTTGGCCATCTTCTCCGCCGACTCTCCCATCGACTCCCCGGTACTCGGCTCCGCGATTGCCGGCGATACCGGGCGCAAATCGCGTGGACGAATTTTCGCAAACTCGGAGAGACGCCCGCTCAGCGACTTGGCGCGACTGGCCGTGGCCAGGATCTGCGCCATGCGGCGCGTGTGGAGGATCGGCACGTCGGACAGCGATTCGACACCGCCGGCGAGGATCACATCAGCATGCCCCGCCATGATCTGGTCCGCGGCATTCGTGACGGCCTGCGCCCCCGACGCGCAGGCGCGATTGAGCGTGTACGCCGGCACCGTCCGCGGCAACTGCGGCAGGAGCGAGACCTCCCGCGCCACATTCGGCACCAGCGGCGAGGAGATCACCTGGCCAAAGATCACTTCGTCGATTTCATCGCCCGGCAATTCAGTGCGATACAGCAGCTCGCGGGCACAATGGCGGGCGAGTTCCACGGCCGTCACGTCCTTGAGGACCGTTCCCGCCTTGGCAAACGGGGTCCGGAGGCCGGCGACCACCACGGCGCGGCGACCCGGCGGAGGGGTGAGCATGGGGAAAAGGTAAGGGGTTCCCACCCGTCCACCGGAGCGCCCGGACTGATGCAGGGCAGGACTATCTTTCCGCTGATTCCAACGGGTGGAGTTCCACGTGGTTCCGACGAATTCCGAGCAGCCGGAAGTCGGCCTTCCGGCCGAAGTCATGTACGCGGCGTTGCTTGATGAGCAGGCCCCCGTTCCGTTCGAGGCTGCCCGATCCGCCAGCGGCCCGTCGGCGCCGGCCGCCGTCTCGGCCCCGAGCGTCGCGGTCCCGGCCAACGCAGTCTTGCTCAAGGGCCCAGCCTTGCGGCTCGCCCAGAACATGGACGCCTCGCTGGCACTCCCGGTGGCGACCACCGTCCGCGAGCTGCCTGTCCGCACACTCGAAGCGCGTCGGGGCGAGCTCAACGCTGCGCTCAAAAGCTCCGGTCGCACAGAAAAGCTCTCTTTCACGCACCTGATCGCGTGGGCACTCGTCGAAGGGTGCCGCGAGTTCCCGGTGATGGGCACCAGCGTGCTCAAGAGCGGCGCCGACACCTATAAGACCGTCCCGGAGCACACCAGCCTGGGCCTGGCGGTCGATGTGGAGCGGAAGGACGGCACCCGCGGCCTGGTGGTGCCCGTCGTCAAGCAGGCCGACACCCTGGATTTTGCGCAGTTCCTCGCGGCCTACGAAGGCCTGGTCGACAAGGCTCGCCACAACAAGCTGATGCCCGACGACTTTGCCGGCGCCACCATAACGCTGACCAATCCCGGCGGCCTGGGGACAAGCGCATCGGTGCCGCGACTGATGCCAGGCCAGGGGACGATCATCGCGACCGGCGCGATCGCCTATCCACCGGAGTTCGCGTCGGTGAGCGCCGACACGATCCGCCAGCTCGGCCTCGCCAAAGTGATGACGATGACCAGCACCTACGATCATCGCGTGATTCAGGGTGCCGAATCGGGGAGCTTTCTGCGGCTCGTCGACCAGCTCCTGCAGGGCGAGCATCAGTTCTACGAAAAGATCGCCGCCGCGCTCGGCCTTGGCGCGCCTGTCGCATCGGCGAGCACCGCAACGACAGCGGCCGTCAGCACCACGCCACGCGCATCGCTCGGCGGCGCGGAGTTGAATCAGGTGGCGGCGGCGATGAATCTGGTGCACACCATTCGCACGCACGGTCATCTCGCCGCACATCTCGATCCGATTGGCAACCCGCCGCCGGGCGATCCCATGCTCGACCCCGCGTCGGTGGGACTGACGCCCGAGATCATGGCAACGATTCCGGCCGCGGTGCTGGGCGTGGGCAATCTGGGGAGCACGCTGGCCGACGCACTGCCGCGCCTCTTGAGCACCTACTGCGGCACGATTGCATATGAGATCGAGCACATCGCGTCGCACGAGCGCCGGACCTGGCTGCGCGAACAGATCGAGTCGGGGCAGCATCGCGTCACGCTGTCGGGCGATGAAGCGAAGGCCGTGTTGACACGGCTCACACAGGTGGAAGGGATCGAGAAATTCCTCCACAACGCGTACTTCGGCGCCAAGCGCTTTTCGATCGAGGGCGTCGACATGATGGTTCCGATGCTCGACCTGGCCATCGAGCTCGCGGCAGAAGGTGGCGTGCGCGACGTGGTGCTCGGCATGGCGCATCGCGGGCGCCTCAACGTGCTCGCCCACACGGTGGGCCGGCCGTACGACACGATTCTCTCGGAATTCGAGGGCAACAAGGGCGACGCCACACCCGATGGCGGCACCGGCGACGTCAAGTACCATCACGGCGCCGAGGGTGCCTTCCTGACGCGTGCCGGGCGCGCGATCACTGTGTCGCTGCTGTCCAATCCGAGCCATCTGGAGTTTGTCGATCCGGTTGTGGTCGGTCGTGCACGAGCGGAGCAGACCAATCGACATGGGCGTGATGCGCATCTCGACCCGTCGGCGGCGCTGCCGGTGACGATTCACGGCGACGCGGCATTTCCGGGCCAGGGCGTTGTGGCGGAAACGCTCAATCTGTGTGGTCTGCCGGGCTACAACACCGGCGGCACGGTCCACCTCATCGCCAACAATCAGGTGGGCTTTACCACCGATCCGGTCGACGCCCGTTCGACGCGCTATTCGTCCGACCTGGCCAAAGGCTTTGACATGCCGATCATCCACGTCAACGCCGACGACACCGACGCATGCCTCGCGTCGGTGCGATTGGCGATGGCGTACCGGATGAAGTTCAACAACGATGTGCTCATCGACCTCGTCGGCTACCGGCGCCACGGCCACAACGAAGCGGACGAACCGGCGTACACGCAGCCTGCGATGTACGCCGTGATCAAGGAGATGCCGACGGTCCGGCAACGCTATGCCCAGCAGCTGGAGCAGGCCGGCGTGATCGCCGCCGGCGAAGCCGATGCGCTGGTCGAGAAGAACTACAATCGTCTCGTCGAGATTCAGACCAACTTCAAGGCGTCACGCGGCCAGACCGATCCGCAAGCCACGCCGAGTCGCGATGGCGGCGCGAGCGGTGAATTCGACACCGGCGTGACGGCCGAGATTCTCACGTCGCTCAACGAGCAGTTGCTGCAGTGGCCGGCCGAGTTCCACCCGCATCCCAAGCTCGCGCGCCAGCTGGAGCGGCGGCGTGCTGCGATCGCGTCGGAGAAGGGAATCGACTGGGGGCATGCCGAAGCGCTCGCGTTCGCGTCGCTGCTGGTGGACGGCATCCCCATCCGTCTCACCGGCCAGGACGCCGAACGCGGGACCTTTTCGCACCGCAATCTGGTGCTCCACGACGTGAGCGGCACCGGCACGTTTTCGCCGGTGCAATCGCTCCCCGGCGCACTCGCGCCGCTGGAAGTGCACAACTCGCCGCTTTCAGAGAACGCAACGATCGGCTTTGAGTACGGCTACGCGATGGCGGCTCCGGAAGCGCTCGTCATCTGGGAAGCGCAGTACGGCGACTTTGTGAACGGCGCGCAGGTGATGCTCGACCAATTCATCGCGTCGGGATTGAGCAAATGGGGCGTCGCGTCGCGCTTGTCGCTACTGCTGCCGCATGGTTATGAAGGCGGTGGCCCCGAACACTCCAGCGGCCGCGTCGAGCGTTTCCTGCAAGCCGCCGCCGAGGGCAACATGCGGGTGGTCAACTGCACGACGCCGGCGCAGTACTTCCATCTGCTGCGTCGCCAGGCGCGCTGGTCGTTGCAGCGTCCGCTGGTAGTGATGACGCCCAAGTCGTTGCTGCGGCTGCCTGCCGCTGGCTCATCGCTGGGAGACCTTGCTGCCGGCCGCTTTACCACGGTGATCGACGATCCATCGAGCAACGGCGACCGCGCGTCGGCGCGGGCACTGCTGCTCTGTAGCGGCAAGGTCTACTACGATCTGCTCGCCGAAGCGCAGAAGCGCGGTGCGGATCGCCCACCCATCGCGCGTGTCGAGCAGCTCTATCCGTTCCCCGAGCGCGAACTGCGCGACCTGTTGTCGCGCTATCCGTCGCTGACCGAAGTGGTCTGGGCGCAGGAAGAGCCGCGCAACATGGGGCCGTGGACATTCATGGAGCAGCGACTGTCGCCGATTCTTCCGCCCGGCGTCTATCTCCGCTATGTGGGACGGCCGGAACGCGCGGCGCCGTCCGAGGGATACAACGCGGCCCACGTGATTGAACAGGCGCGGATTGTGGCAGAAGCACTGTCTGCGGGCTCGGCGCCGAGCAAGGCGCTCAAGGGCTGAGAATCAGTCGGGCGGAAGCAGCGGACGTTCGCTGGCGGTCTTGGCGAGCGTCTTGAGCGGTTCGGAGAGATGGTCCCCGTAGTGAAGCAGAAAGACACCGCGGGAGCGCCGGGCCATCAGGAACGCGAGGAGCGGCGTGTCGGCCTTGGCCGCATTGCAGGGTCGGCATGCGAGGACCAGGTTGTCGGGCCGGTCGTAGGCCGTCTGCCCTTTGCGTGGCCGTACGTGATCGAGGGTGATGGTCTCGGCCGGCACACGCGTACCGCAGTAGGCACACACGGAGCCGTGTCGGGCGAGGAGCCACTCGCGATGCGCTCCATAGGAGCGACCGGGCGAGCGGCGAAGACGGGAACTAGTGGCCACCACGAAATTCCTTTGGTCGAGCGGTCAGGCTTGAAGAGTAACCATGTTGGTGCAGCATACGCAGTTGAACACCTTCGCCCCGGCCGCCGGTTCCCGCCCCGCCCGCGCCACCCCTCAACGACTCAGCCAATACAGCAGCGCGACCACCGCCAGTGCGGCAAGCACGCCAATGGCGGCGCGGGTTCGCCGGGGACGGCTCCCGGCACCAAATCCGTCGATCAGGCGCGACGCGGGCGACGTTGCGGGTGTGGGAATCGCATCGAGCGCGTCGAGAATCGCGACCGCATCGGCGGGCCGCTTGTCGACACGCTCGGCGAGCATTGCGGCGAACAGCGCATCGAGCTCGCGTGGTACCCCGCGACGGTAGCGGGAGAGGGGCGCGCCAGCAGGGGGCGTCTCCTCGCCAGTGAGCAGGGCCCAGGCCACGAGTGCAAGCGCGTCGAGGTCACCACGCACGGTACCGGTAGTCGACGCACCCACCGCCGACAGCTGTGCCGTGACGCCATCAATTCGCACGCTCTCGAGCGCGATCGCACCGTGGGCAAGCCCGCGCCGCTGCAAGGCGGTCAGGGCCCGTGCCAGCGCGCGCATGGCCTGGACGCCATCACGAATGGGGAATGGGCCGTTGTCGCGCAACCATTCCCGAGCAGTGGGTGCGACCGGTGCGGGCTCCGCCAACCAGGTGTGACCCTCAAAGTCGCCGCTGGCGGTGGGAAGAATGAGACCGGGATGGGCCAATTCGCGGACCTTCTGGAGATACATGGTGACGGCCGCGGGATCGGGACCAACGGATGGCCGCGGATAGAGCATCACGCGCAAACGGGCCGCGCCGCCGGGGGACGACACCGGCCCGTCGAGCGCCTCGAAGAGACGCCGGCCACCCGATGCGGGCAGCTCTTCGCCCAGGACGGCAGCACCGCCAACGGCAAGCTGCAGGCGGTTTCGCAGCGCATCATTGCTGCCAGGCACGCGATCGGTCACCCCGAGAAGCTAACGCGCAGTGGACGATCGCGTACCCTCGCCGCATCACTCCTTGTCGATCATCTCCTTGAGTGCGTCCTTGACGCGCGGATCGTCAAAGCGCCCCAGGAGCGAGACCACACGGCGCCGACGCTGCGCCGGCTCCGTCGGTGACTTGGCAATCGCGAGCAGCCATGACGCATTGTCGTTGCCTCCGGCCGATGCGACCGCATTGAGCACCGCATCGCGCTCGCGATCGGTATTGAGCGAGGGGTACAGATCGCGCAGCACCTTGATGTCGTCGGCGCCGGCATAGGTGTTACCCAGGCCGTTGATGACGGCGACGCGGCTGTCCTCGTCCAGATCGGTGCGCCGCACGGCTTCGCGGGTGAATTGCCGTGCGCGCGGATCGCCCGAGTTGGCCAGCGACGTCGTCGCCTGGTGCGCGAGCCAAGTGTCGGCGTCGCCGACCAGGCCGATCAGCACCGGAACACCTTCGCCGCGATCGAGACCGGCCACCGTGCTGAGCGCCTGCTGGCGGACCGACTCCGATTCGCTCCGATTGCGAATCAACTCGTCGAGCAATCTCGACACGGCTGCCGCGCCGACACCGCCCGTCTCATTGCGCCGCCGCGCGAGCCACGAGATTGCCGTGCGCCGGAGGTCGCGCGACCGGTTGGCGTCCTGCGCCAGCGTCAACAGCTGCGGCGTGATGATCGCGCTGTCGGCCAGCGTGGCGGGGAGAATCGCTTCGCGCGCCGGACGGCCGTCGAGCGTGGTCGCCAGGCCCAGGAGATAGCTCGCGGCCTCACGCGCCGAAACCGCACCGAGGTCGTGGCCGCCCTCGTCGGACGCGAGCGGCCCGGCGTAGGTCTCGATCTTCACCACGTCGCGCCCGGCGTGTACGATCACCACCCGCACCGGACCCTTGAGACAGACGTCGTCGCTGCCCGAGTTCGAGTTATACGACGAGTAGTAGCCGTCTTCGGCGGCGCGCATGAAGCTCTTGCCATCGCCGCAGACACCCTCGTGTGCGGCAAAGTGGAACTCGGTGGATCCATCGCCGGCGGCAGCGACGCGACGATCCAGCGTCTGCGCCGCAGCCACCGATGGAAAGGCCAGCAGCGTGGCGCCCGAGAGCGCAATTCTCAGCGGGCGGTTCATCGGTCGATCAATTCGAGCAGGAGCTTGCTGGCACGCGGATCCTTGCTGCGAGCCAACGCGCTGATCGCTTCGCGGCGCATCTGCGGATCGGTGCCGTTCTTGGCGATGTCGATCAGCTTGTCGGCCGCTTCCGGTTCCTTCCGATCGGACAACAGCTGAATGATCGTCTCGCGAATCGGCCGCTCCGAAGCGCCGTCATAGGCCTTGCCGAGGGAGGGGATATCCATTGTGCGCCCCATGCGCCGGAGCGCCGCGGAACGCATCTCGAGCGGCTGATTCTCGTCGTGGATCAACGTCACCAGCCACTGATTGTTCGCGTCGCCGCCGATCTGGCCCAGGGTCGACACGATCTGCTCTTTCATGATCGTGCTCGTGGTCTTGCCATAGAGATCCCGGAGCCACGCACCGTCCGCGGTCGTGCCGCGATCACGGTCGAACGATTGCAGCGCCGTCAACCGCAACTGCTCGCGGGCGCTGTTGTTCTCGGCAATGGCACGCAGCTCTGCCTTCGCGCGGGAGTCGTCGCTCCGTGCGAGCGCACTTACCGCGACGCGCTGCATCTGTTCGCTGGTGTCCGAATGCGCGATGTCGATCACGGCGGCGAGCGCGGCTTCGCTCTTGGCGCGTACCAGCCAGTCCATTGCGGCCGACCGGACGGTCGGCTCGGGATCGTTCTTGGCCACGCCCACGAGCGTCGGCGTTGCCGCGTCGCCGTTGCGATTGCCCAGCAGCATCACCGCGTTGCGGCGGAGCGGGGCGGAGCACTTGTCGCGGCGGGCCAGGATCTTCGTCGCCATGTCGCGCGCCGCGTCCGCGTCCGATTCCATCAGCGCGTTGAGCGCCTCCGCCTTGACCGACTGATCTTCGGTGTCACATGCGTTGCCGCCAGCGGCAAGCGCCTGCTTGACCGCGGGATCGTTGGCCATGCCGCGCGACGACAGCACCGATGCGATCCGCGCGGCGAGTCCCGCCGCATCGACCCCGCCGTCCATGCTGTAGGAATAGGAGAAATTGCCGCGGCTCACGTCGTAGGAATTGGTGACCACGCGCGCGGCCTGCCGCGCCGTCGTTTCGGCCTGACGCTGTGCCTCCTCCGCCTGCCGCTGCTGAGCGCGCGCGTCCTGCACCTGCTGCGCACGCGCCGGCGCGGCGGCGTTGTCAGTGCTCGACGTCCTGACCGCCACATCCAACGGCACCTTGACGGGCACGCGGTCGGCGCGGTTCTTCATGAGGCTGTCGCGCGCGGTCGGCTTGCGGTCCTGCAGCACCTTGAGCGCGTCCTGCAGCTCCGGCGTGCCGCCAATGCGGTAGAGCGAAAAGGCTTCCCAGTACTCCGCGTCCGACACGTACGCGGACGATGGAAACTTGGCCGGTACGAGCTTGAACTCGTCGGCGGCGCGGCGATAGTCGCCGCGATTGAGCAGCTCGCGCGCGGAGCGATAGAGCGAATCGGCCGGATCGCCAGGCGCCCAGAGCGTCGGGCCACCCCAGCCGCCCGCACTGGCAAACGACCCCAGCTGATCGTCCAACTGCGCAAAGCGGAAATTGTCGAGGCTTTCGAGCGTCTGGCCGTAATCGAAGTTCACGCTGTTGAGATTCGACTGCGCCATGTCCAGCGCGGTGTATGCCGAATTGATGTCGGACGAGTAGTCGGTGTAGGCCCGAAACGGCACCGCCGGGATCGCGGGAGCGGCCGGCACCACCGGTGTCACTGGCGTGGCGCGGGCGGGAACCTGCGCGGCGAGCGCCGTGACGCCGGCGAGAGAAAAGAGTGTGACAAGACGCAGCATGGAAACCTCTAGAAGTCGTCGAGGGAAAGGTCAGCCACAGCCGAGCGCAGCCGGGGTACGATATCGCGGTCATCGAGTGCGGCCTGGATCAGCACCATGTCATCGGTCCGCCGCTGCGGCTCGATGCGGGCCACCTGCGCCAGCACCAACTCAAGATCGAGCAGGAGATTTCTGAGCCGCGGATCGCTCGCTACAGGTGAGTCGAGCAGCAACCGCGTCTGCGTGAGCAACTTCTCGCTTTCGTGCGTCATCGCGGGATCCACGGTCCGCGTGCTGTCACCGGGGAGTGCGGCAAGCAGCACTGCGGTGCGGCCAAGCAACTCGCCCATCGTGCGCTGATTGGGATCGTCGGACGCCGCCGGGAGCGCCGGCAACGCCGTCGCAGATGTCCGCGACACGCGCGCCGCGACGGCGGCGCTGTGCGTCGCGCTCACCCGTCCTCCAACGACGCCCACCATGAGCGCTGCCGCCGCCGCGAGCCCGACCACTCGCCATCCCGGAGCAGCGCGCACCGGCGTCGCAAGCTGATCCGCCACACCGGTCCACATCGCGTCGAGCGGCGGTACCGGCGGCACGCGCCACGTCTGGCGCGCGTCCTCCAGCAGTGCGTCGAGTTGTCGATCATCCAGTGGTTCGCGTTCCATCGTCACCCCTCCCGGCTTCCGCCGAGCGCCGCGCGCAATCGCGCCCGGGCCTCATGTTCCCTGCTCCGGCTCGTTCCTTCGGCAATGCCCAGCGCGGCGGCGATTTCCGCGTGGGTGTAACCCTCGAGCGCGTGCATCACGACGACGATCCGCAGATTGTCCGGCAGCGCTTCGATGGCATTCGCCAGCGCCTGCCGTGTCGCCGGATCGATGCCGCCGTTGCCCGCCGGCTGGTCGCGCGCCTCTTCGAGCTCCACCTGCCGGCCTTCGATGCGCTTGACCTTGCGCAGCGTGTTGAGGCAGGTCGTCACGGCGACCCGATGCAGCCAGGTGGTAAACGCCGCTTCGCCGCGAAACTGGCCCAACTGGCGGAAGACCCGGGCGAACACGTCCTGCGTGAGGTCGGCGGCGAGGTGCGTGTCGCCGCACATCCGGTACGCGATCCGGAACACCCGCGCCGCGTGGGCGTCGTGCAGCGCGCGCGCGGCCGCCATGTCGCCTCCGGCCGCCCGGGCAATGAGCGAGCGCTCCGCGCTCTCTGCCAGCGGCAGGCCTATCGCATCCGCGTTCAGCATCTTCGTGATACCATTGGACACGGCAGTGGCGAGTTCCGTTCGGGATCGGGGAAAAGGAGACCCATGGCAAAGCATACGACCGGAAAGGGAGCGCCGCGGCCAGCGGTTCCACCGGTCGTGCCCGTGCCCCAGGTCCCCCGGCCGCGCTTCCGTGAGATCGATGTACTGGCCCTGCTGGTCGTCGCGGTGGTCATCGCGCACACCTGGTTTGCCCGGCAGGCCCTCAATCCCGATGGCGTCTCCTATCTCGACCTGGCGGGCGTGCTGCGCCGCGGCGACTGGAGTGCCTTCGTTCAGGGATACTGGTCGCCGTTCTACCCGGCCCTGATTGCGCTCATTGGCGGCATCACCGGGGCCGGCCATCTCGGCATGATTCTCATCGCTCACCTGCTCAACGGAGCGGCAACCCTTCTCGCGCTGGCGATTCTCTGGCACTGGGCGCGTGATCGACACCCGTTTGTGGGACGCGCGATGATCGCGGCCCTCCTGCTGTGCAGCGCCGGCCTCCCCCGCATCGAAGCCGTCACCCCGGACGTGCTGCTGCTCGCCCTGATCGCCGCACTCAGCTATGAGGCACTGGCGAAGGGAGGCCGCAACTGGTTCGCCATCGGCCTCCTGCTCGGACTCGCCTTTCTCATCAAGACAAGCGCATGGCCGTGGCTGCTGGTACTGATTCCGCTGCGTCTGTGGGGCGCCCGCGGCCGTGACGCACGCGTGGGCGTTCTTCGCTCGACCGCCGTATGTATCGGTTTGATGCTCCTCTGGGTGGTCCCGGTCTCCCTCAAATACCACGAGGCCACCCTCGGCTCGGCCGGTCGCCTCAACTACTGCTGGTACCTGGAGCACTGCGACTCGCGGACCCCCGACACGCATCTGGGCAATCATCGCCAGTACCGGGAAGTGTCGCTCAGCGACAGCGTACAGATGCGCTGGGTCGATTTCGATCAGTCGCTACCGTGGACCTACGCTCCCTGGTCCGATCCAACCGCCTGGGACGCAGGCGTGCTGACGACCGGCGTGACACCGCCCTGCGCCAGCTGCACCATTGGCTACTGGGTGGAGCAGGCTCGACTCGTCTTTGGCCTCTGGCTGCTCCCGCTCCTGCTGGCGGCGGTACTCCCGCTGGCCTGGCTCGATCGCCGGCGCGGAATGCTGCGGGAGCTCAGCGGATTCCATCGCGATGCTCTCACCTGGAGCCTGGCCGGGCTGGCCGGATTGGCGCAGTTCATCGCGGTGCACACGGAACCCAGGCTGATCGCGCCCGCCGCCCTTCTCCTCGGCTTGGCCGCCATTCAGTGGCTCGCATCGCCACCTCCGGGAAGCACGCCTCCCGCGACCAGCCCCGCCCTCGGTGCCCGAGCCATCCGGCAGCTCGTTGCGTCGGCCGGATTGATCGCCGTCGTGGGTTTCGGGATTACCCGGTTCGGTCAGGCGGTGGATGGCGCCGAGCACATTGCCGGCGTGGTGGCAAGTGTATCGCAGACCAATGCAGACCTCGCCGCCCGGGGAATCTCGCAGGATCACATCCTGGTCATCGGCCCGGTGATGCCGGCGGAGCCGAGTATCTACCTGGCCGGCGGCCATGTGGTGGCCCAGATCCCGCCGTCGTCTCTTCCGGCGTTCAACGCCCTCTCGTCGTTGCGTCAGAGCCAGCTCGTGACGCAGCTCTTTGGCGCCCGGGCACGGATGGTGTGGCTGACCACGGCGGACGCCGATGTGCGCATGGTGATCATCCCGCAATAGCGAATCGTCCCGCTCCGGCCCGTGCCACCTCTCGCGTTATCTTGGGGCTCCCGGCCGGCACCTTCGAACCATTTGCTTCGAGTCTCGTGACCCCTCCGATGAGCAATCCGATCGACACCCCCGCAGCGTGGCTCACCATCAATTCCATCAGGGTGCTCGCCATGGACGCCGTCGAGGCGGCGCAGTCCGGCCACCCCGGCACACCGATGGCACTCGCGCCCGCGGGTTACGTGCTGTGGCGCCGCTATCTCAAGCATGCACCGCACCATCCGGACTGGCCCGATCGCGACCGTTTTGTGATGTCCTGCGGCCATGCGTCGCTGCTGCAATACTCGCTGCTGCATCTGAGCGGATACGATCTCTCGCTCGACGATATCAAGCAGTTCCGCCAATGGGGATCGAAGACTCCCGGTCATCCCGAGCGCGGACATACCGTTGGCATCGAAGTCACCACCGGCCCCCTGGGTCAGGGCATGGGCAACGCGGTCGGCATGGCGATCGCCGAGCGGATTCTCGCCAGGCAGTACAACCACCCAGGGGCCGAAATCGTCAACCATCGCACGTGGGCCTTTGCGTCCGATGGCGACATGATGGAAGGGGTAGCCAGCGAAGCCGCTTCGCTCGCCGGTCACCTCAGGCTCGGCAAACTCACCGTCATCTACGATGACAACCACATCACCATCGATGGCGGCACCGAGCTCTCGTTCAGCGATGATGTCGAAATGCGTTTCACCGCGTACGGCTGGCGCGTGCTGCACGTGAACGACGGCAACGACCTCGCCGCCATCGACACCGCACTGGCCGACGCGGCCGCACACAGCGAACGCCCGACGCTGATTCGCCTTCGCACCGTCATCGGCAATCCCGCGCCCACCAAGGAAGGCACCGCCGAAGCGCACGGTGCGCCGCTGGGCAAGGAAGAAGTTGCGAAGACCAAGGAGATCATGCACTGGCCGCAGGACCCGTTTCACGTCGCGCCCGAGGCGTATACCGAAATGGCGCCGATCGCCCCGGCCGGCGACGCACTGGTCAAGGCGTGGGAAGCACGATTCGCCGCCCACCCGGATGCCGCGGCATTCACGGCGCAGCTCGCAGGTGAACTGCCCGCCGGCTGGGACAGCGGCTTGCCCGATCTCTCCAGGGACGCGCTCGCCACACGTCAGGCGTCGTTCAAGGCGCTCGACGCATTGGCCCGGAGCATTCCGTTCCTTGCCGGTGGCTCGGCCGATCTGGGCGGCAGCAACGGCACCAACATCAAGGTGGGCGAGGTCTTTGAAGGCGACACCACCGGCACGCGCTTTCACTGGGGCGTCCGGGAACACGGCATGGCAGCAGCACTCAACGGCATGGCCGCGCATGGTGGCGTGCGGCCGTATGGCGCGACATTCCTGGCCTTTCTCGATTACTGCAAACCATCGGTGCGGCTCGCGGCACTGATGCACTTGCCGTCGATTCTGCTCTTCAGTCACGACTCGATCGGCCTGGGCGAAGACGGACCGACGCATCAACCGGTCGAGCACCTCTCGATGATGCGCGCGATCCCCAACATGCTGATGCTGCGTCCGGCGGACGCGGCCGAGACGGTGGAATCGTGGCGCGTGGCGATCCAGCACACGACCGGACCGACGGCACTCGTTCTCACGCGCCAGAAGCTTCCCGCGCTCACGCGCAACGCCGATCCGGTGAGCGATGTTGCGCGGGGCGCCTACATCCTGCACGAACCGGCCACGGCGCCGCGCGCCATCGTCATCGCCACAGGCTCCGAGGTGCAGCTCGCCGTGAAGGGCGCTGAAACACTCGAAGGACAAGGGATTCCAACACGCGTCGTCTCGATGCCGTCGTGGGAGCTCTTTGCCGCGCAGGACGCCGCGTGGCGCGAGCGTGTCCTGCCGGCGGCGATCACCGCGCGCGTCGGCGTCGAAGCGGCGAGCTCATTCGGCTGGAGCCGCTGGCTTGGCGACAAGGGTGTGATGATCGGCCTGGACCACTTTGGCGCGTCGGCACCGGCGGAGGTGCTCTTTCGCGAATACGGCTTCACCGCGCAGCATATCGTGGACGTGGTGCGGTCTCTTGTCTGATTGGAGATAACGATGTCGACCAACACCCTCGTGCAGCTTGGCCAGCTCGGCCAGAGTCCCTGGTACGATTTCATCACCCGCGACCTGGTGCACTCCGGCGAACTCGCGCGGCTGATCCGCGACGAAGGCCTGCGCGGCATGACGTCCAATCCGACGATCTTCGAGAAGGCCGTCGGGGCGAGCACCGACTACGACGAGGACATCCGTTCGCTCGCCAAGGGCGGTGCCAAGCCGGCGGAGATTGTGGAATCGCTGATGGTCGCCGACGTGCAGGCCGCCTGCGATGTGTTCCGGCCGGTGTATGACGCCAGCGGTCACGGAGACGGGACGGTCTCCATCGAAGTCTCGCCTGTCACAGCGTTCGATACCGCTGCCACCATTGCCGAAGCGCATCGCCTCTGGCAGCGCGTCAACCGACCCAACCTGATGGTCAAGATTCCCGGCACGGCCGCTGGCTTGCCGGCGATCACGCAATGTCTTGCCGATGGGATCAACATCAACATCACGCTGCTCTTTGGCGTCGACCGCTACAAGCAGGTGATCGACGCGTTCCGCACCGGCCTCGAGCAGCGCGCGGCACGCGGCGAACCCATCAACCAGATCCATTCGGTCGCGAGCTTCTTTGTCTCGCGCGTCGATGGCCAGACCGACCCGGCCCTCGCAAAGATCGGCTTTGCGGCCAAGGGGTTCCTGCACCGGATGGCGATCGCCAACGCGATGGTTGCGTACGACACCTTCGGCAAGTCGCTCCTCACGCCGCGCTGGCAGGCCCTTGTCGCCAAAGGTGCCAAGGCACAGCGCCCACTGTGGGCGTCCACCAGCACCAAGGACCACACCCTCTCCGACGTCTACTATGTCGAGGCCCTCGTGGCATCCGACACGGTCGACACCATCCCGCCCGACACCTATCGCGCGTATCTCGATCATGGCCGCCCGGAAGTGCGCATCACGCCGGACGCCGAGCACCAGGCTGCGCAATTGCTGGCCGACTATGAAAAGCTCGGCGCTCCCTCGCTCGCGAGCATTACGGCGTTCCTCGAGGAGGACGGCGTCAAGAAGTTCACGGAGAGCTGGAATGCGCTGCTCAAGCGCGTCGAGCAGAAGGCCAGCGCGCTGGCCGCCTGAGGGCTGTTCCCGTCCTTAACCAGGATTCGCGATGAGGAAGATTTCCCTCACCGGCTGGATCATCGTTGCGATGGTCGCCGGCGTGATTATCGGTTGGCTCAATCACGAATACTGGCCGACCGCCGACATGGCCAACATTCTCGGGCCGTTCTCCACCATCTTCATCAGCCTGATCAAGGCAATCGTCGTCCCGCTGATTTTCAGCGCGCTGGTGGTCGGGATCGCGGGCCACGGCGACGACCTCAAGCGCGTCGGCAAGCTGGCACTCCGCAGCATCATCTATTTCGAGGTCGTCACCACCATCGCACTGATCGTGGGACTCGCGATGGTCAATCTGCTGCGTCCCGGCGTGGGCGTGGCTCTCGCAGCCAGCGCCGATGCGGGCAAACAGTTTGCCGCGACGCACACCACCTTCGCGAGCGTATTGACGCATTCGGTCGGGACGTCGTTCTTCGACTCCGCCGCGAAGAACGAAGTGCTGCAGGTGGTGGTCTTTACCGTGATCTTTGGCGCCGGCCTGAGCCGCGTCAAGGGACGAGCCAAGGAGACGATGCTCGCCTTCTGCGAGTCGCTCGCGGAAGTGATGTTCAAGTTCACCGAGATCGTCATGAAGTTCGCGCCCATCGGCATTGGCGCCGCGGTCGCGGTCACCGTGGGCCACAGCGGCATCGGTGTGCTCAAGAACCTCGGCGCTCTGGTGCTCACGCTCTATGCGGCATTGGCGGTGTTCGCGCTGGTGGCACTCTTGCCGGTGGCACTCATCGCGCGCATTCCCGTCCGCCTCTTCTGGAAGTATGTCAAGGAGCCCTACCTCATCGCGTTCTCCACCGCGTCGTCGGAAGCGGCGTTGCCGCTGGCGATGGAGAACATGGAGAAGATGGGCGTTCCCAAGCGGATCGTGGCCTTTGTGCTCCCGGCGGGATACTCGTTCAACCTCGACGGCTCAACGCTCTATCTCGCGGTCGCATCGGTGTTCGTGGCGCAGGCCGCCGGTGTGGACATGCCACTGGGCACGCAGATCCTGATGATGCTCACGCTGATGCTCACCTCCAAGGGCGTCGCCGCCGTGCCGCGCGCCGCACTGGTGATTCTTTCCGGGACACTCACCTCGTTCAACCTCCCGCTCGAAGGCGTCGCCGTCATTCTTGGCGTCGATGCGCTGATGGACATGGCGCGCACGTCGATCAACCTCCTCGGCAACTGCCTCGCATCGGCGGTGATGGCGCGCTGGGAAGGGGAGTTCGTTCCGACCGAATGAGGGGACGGCCGGCGCGGTGAGTGTCGCGGTTATGTTGTCCAGAATGTTCCGTCGCGCGTTGTTCGCCCTGATGGTATGTGCCGCGCCGCTCGGCGCGCAGGATCGCCTCGCACAGGCCGATTCTGCGGTCGCGACTGGCCAGCCGTGGCGCGCGTCGCAGCTTCTGGCACCGATCCTCGCCACGCCCGCGACCCGCACCCCCGATGCCATCATGCTCGCCGCCCGCGCCGCCGCCGGATGGGAAGGGTGGAGCACGGTGCGGCAACTCCTCGAATCGCAACCGTGGCTCGACACGCGGTACGATCGCCTGGGCCGGCGGCTCCTGGCCGAGGGTGCGCTCGCCGATGGACGAAATCTCGACGCCTTCCGCCATGCGGCCGCGGCGGCAACGCCGGATTCCCTCAGGTCTGCCGCCGAGCAGGGTCGCCGGCTCATCATTCTGGCCCGCAGCTATGCGCGGCTTTCGCAGTACGACTCCGCCGCCACCGTGTATCGCCGTGCAGCTGGCCTGTTGCCCGCTCTCGCGGACTGGCTCACCCTGCGGGCGGCCGCCGCGACCGATGATTCCACTGCGCGCCGCGTGCTGTATCGGAGCGTCGCCGTACCGGCCGCGGTCGCACGCATTGCATGGACGGAGGCCGCCGCTCGCGAGCGCACCGGCGACTTTGCCGGCGCCGCGGTGCGATATGACTCCGTCGGCGCGTGGGTGCCGGCACTGCATGCGCGATGGCAGTCGGCACCCGACAGCATGCGCGCGCAAATGGCTGCGACACTCGCCGCGCGGCTGCCCACCGCATCGATCGCGGATACACGCGACGCGCTCGATCTGATCGGTCAGCTGCATCCGGCGTTCACGGCCACCGACCGCCTGCTCGTCGCGCGGCGTGCAGCCGCAATCGGCCGAAATCAGGATGCCGTCGATCAATTTGCCGCCGCGGCCGTTGCGGCGCCGCTCGCCGATCGCGACCGCTTTGCCAATGCGACAGCGCTCGCTGCACTGTCGCACTGGCCGGATGCCATTGCCGCCTTTGCCGCGATCCGCACCGGACCGCTTGCCGGTCAGGCCGCGTACGGTCGTGCCCGGGCATTGCTGCGGGGCGGCAACGATGCGGCTGCGAGCACCGCACTGCACAGTGTCATCACACGCTTTCCGCATGACACCACCGCCGCGTCGATCGCGCTCCTTCTCCTGGGTGATCTGGCGCTCGACAACGGCAATGTCGACTCGACGCGCGCGGACTATCTCGCTCTTGCCACACGCTATCCCACGAGCTCGCAGCGCGATCATGCGTTGCTCATCGCCGCGCTGATCGCACTGGCGCACGACAAGGCGGCTGTTGCGGCCAGCGACATTCGCAAGGCGCTCGCTGTGCGGCCCGTCACTGGTCTGGATGGCGACGCGCTGCACTACTGGCTGGCCCGCGCCGACCTCGCCAACGCCGACACCGCGGCCGCGCGACGCGGCTTTCAGAGCCTGCTGGCGCGCGGTCCCACCAATTACTACGCCATTCGCGCGGCCGCTCGCCTCGACACGGTGCCGTGGCGCGCCATTCCCGAGGCACCGCTCCGCAACCCGGATTCACTCGACGGCGTGTTCACGCGGGCCGCGCTGTTATCAACATTCGGCCTCGACGCCGAGGCCAAGCTCGAGCGCGACCGCATCGCAAACACGGCGACTGGCGCGGACGAACTCGCGGGCACCGCACTGGCGTTTGCCATTCGCGGGTACCCAGCGCAGGCGGGAGCGCTCGCCAACCGCGCGATTGCGGTCGGTGAGACAAAGGACGTCCTCCTCTGGCACCTGCTCTATCCGCTCCCCTATGCCGACGCGCTCCGTGCCGACGCGAGTCGGGAAGGCGTCGACCCCTATCTCGCGGCCTCGGTCATCAAGCAGGAGTCGGGCTTTGATCCGCATGCCACGTCCCGCACCAACGCACGCGGGCTCATGCAGGTCGAGCCCGCGACGGGACGCGAGCTTGCGTCGCTCGCGGGCACTGCCGACTTCGACCCCGCGATGCTCTGGATTCCGGACGTGAACCTGGCGCTGGGCATGCACCATTTTGCCGGCGTGCTGTCGCGCTATCCCGAGGCGGAGCGCGCCTTGGCCGCGTACAACGCCGGCGGCACACCGGTGGCGCAGTGGAGCGAGTCGCCGCTCGACGGCAACCCGCGTACCGCGGAGCACGCGCGCGACCCGCTCGACGACCCGGAGATGTTCGTCGAGCGGATCCCGTTTGTGGAGACGCGCGGCTATGTGCGGACAGTGCTGACCAACCTTGCGGTGTACCGGATGTTGTATCCGCAGTAGAGGTTTTTGTCCCGCTATCGCTTGACCAGATCGGGAATCAACCAGAACTCGTCGCTCTGCATCACCAGAACATCACGCCGTCAGCCCGTTGCCGTTTCCGCGACAGCGCGGTATCGTCTCGACCACATGCAGACCGACAGCTCCGTACTTCTCGCCGGATGGCAGAGTTTCTACGTCATTCTTGGGTCATCGGCAGCCGCGCTGACCGGCCTCAATTTCGTCGTCGTCACGCTGATCCCGGATACCAGCCTGCGGACATCGAGCGACGGCATCGATGCCTACAGCACGCCAACCGTGGTCCACTTCTGCGCAGCGCTGCTCATCTCAGCTCTGCTCTGTGCCCCGTGGCCGGCACTCACTGGTGTTGGGGCGGCGGTCGGCATGGTGGGCGCGGTGGGAATCGTCTATGTAGCGCTGGTTACCAGGCGCGCACGCCGGCAAACCGAATATCGTCCCGTTTTCGAAGACTGGCTCTGGCATACCATCCTGCCATTCCTCGCCTACGTCACACAGACCATCGCCGGGATCACCCTCTGCCTCGGCCGCGCTGGCGCGCTATACGGCATCGCCACCGCGGCCATGCTGCTGCTCTTCATTGGTATTCACAACTCGTGGGACACCGTCACGTTCCTGGCACTCAAACGGACGCCGCGCGGCGGACGTGGACCAGAGTCGCCGTAACGCTACCGCGAGCCGGGGCCTGAACCAGCCACCGTCGTCTTCCGCAAGTGGAGCGGAACGCCGAGCACCACCCCGGCAGCGGAATCGAGCACAATCTTCTCGTGTGACGGATTCGCCAGCGGCTTGATCTGATATGCCCGCTCGTGCGTGCGAACCGCCCGGGCAGCGGAGTCGAGCACAATCTTCTCGGCTGACGGGTTCGCCAGCGGCTCGATCTGGTATCCCCGACCCTGCACGCGAATGGAATCGGCATGAACCGCGGCCGAATCCGCCAGGTACCTTGCGGACACTACGCCGCGAGCACCCAGCTGCGCGGTTCGTAGCTGGCCATCGAGCGTGGTCGCGATCAGGGTGTCGTAGACCAAGTGGACCGACGGGACCGCAGGCGCAGCGACCGCTGCGGTTGTTGCCGGCAGCGCCTGGTCAGGCAACGGCGCTTCACAGGCGATCACAAGCGCTCCAGCAACAACCGCGAGGAGGCCGGCGGTCATCACGGCCGGACGACGATACGACTTGGACGCAATCATGGCAGTAACCCTCCGTTCAAGGAGCGAGCGCGGTTCGGCCAGAGCGGTCGCTCCGGCAAGGGGCGCCCGCGACAACCGCTCACCCACGGCAAGCAGCAAGGATGCATAGGACCGCGCGTCGGCTCCGCTCCGCAGCACCCGCGCGTCACAATCGATTTCCACCGCCAGCCTGAGCCGGCGCGACAGCCACCAGAGCGCCGGATTCCACGGCATGGCGGCCACACTCGCCGCCGCCGCCATCAAGACCCACGGATCGCGGGCGCGGGCGTGTTCGGCTTCGTGGCGCAGGATCAATTCACGCTCGCCCCGGCTGAACGCGAGCGCCCATTCCGGTACCACCGGTTGCGGCTGCAGGAGCCCCACGAGTGCGGGACCGGTATCGGTGGTCAGCAACACGCGCCGGCCATCAACCGTGATCTCGCGCCACTCGCGCCGTCGGTTCCGGAGGCTCCAGATCGCCAGCGCCATGCGGGCGACCAGCAATACAGACACCGCTGCCCAGAGTAGCAGAAGCACGCTGTCGAGCGACACGCGCGGCGCCGCAACCGTTGTCACGCGGCTGACCGTATGCACCACCGGTACTTGCGCCAGCCACAGGTCCGCAACGATCGGCAGCAGCACCGCAGCGGCGAGAGCCGCGAGCCACACACCGCGCACCGGTCGGCGTCCCGCACCAACGAGACGTTCGACGCCGAGCGCAGCACATCCGATGAGCGCGCCGAGGAGCGCAGCGTAAAGAAGCCAGGGGGTGATCACGCATCCTCCTTGGGCAACCGCTCGTCGAGCAAACGGCGAAGGCGCAGCAGATCCGCTTCGGTGAGACGCCGATCACTGACGAGTTGCGTGAGCACCGCTTCCGGTGCGCCGTCGAATACGGTGTCCACCAGCTGCTTGAGCGCGCTCCGGCGAACCGCCTGTTCCTGGATCGTCGGGAAGTAGCGATGCGCTCGGCCCGTGGTCTCATGGCGGAGATAGCCCTTCTCCTCCATGGTGCGGATCAGCGACAGCACCGTGGTGTAGGCCAGGTCCGCAGGGAGGCGCTCCTGAACATCCGCCACCGTGCCGGATCCAAGACGCCAGAGGATGGTCATGATTTCGAGCTCGCGGCCGGTCAGAACAACGCCCATGCAATGCCCCCATGCTACTAGTTGACTAGTAGTCTATGGGCAGGGCAGCGAGTTGTCAACTAGTGGACTAGTAGATGCGGTTATACGCCGCCAAACCGCGCGGCAACGCGGTTCTACGCGTACGCCTCCACCGGCGGGCAGGTGCAGACCAGGTTCCGGTCGCCAAAGACGCTGTCGATGCGGCCCACCGTGGGCCACGCCTTGCGCTCGCGCAGACCGGGTGCGGGGAACGCCGCCAGTTCGCGGCTATACGCTCGATCCCAGTCGTCGGCAATGACCTGCTCGAGCGTGTGCGGCGCGCCCTTGAGCACGTTGCCTTCGCGCGGCGTCACACCGATCTCCACCTGGCGGATCTCCTCGCGAATGGCGAGCAGCGCGTCGATAAAGCGGTCGAGTTCTTCCTTGGACTCCGACTCCGTCGGCTCGACCATCAACGTGCCCGGCACCGGAAACGACACGGTCGGCGGATGGAAGCCATAATCGATCAGCCGCTTGGCAATGTCTTCCACTTCAATCCCGGCGCTCTGCTTGAACGGCCGCGTATCGACAATGCACTCGTGCGCCACGAGACCGTGGGCGCCGGTGTAGAGCAGCTCGTAGGCGCCCTCGAGCCTGCGCGCGATGTAGTTCGCGTTGAGGATCGCGACCTTGGTGGCCCAGGTGAGTCCATCGCCGCCCATCAGCAGGATGTACACCCACGAGATGGGAAGGATGCTGGCACTCCCCCACGGCGCGGCCGAGATGGAGCCCGAGGAATGCGCGTGGCCGAGCGGCACCACATCGCTGTCGGGCAGGAAAGGCACCAGGTGCGCCGCGACACCGATCGGTCCCATGCCCGGGCCGCCGCCGCCGTGCGGGATGCAGAACGTCTTGTGCAGATTCAGGTGACACACGTCCGCGCCAAAATCCGCGGGGCGGCAGAGCCCGACCTGCGCGTTCATGTTGGCCCCATCCATGTAGACCTGGCCGCCATGCTGATGAATTACGTCGCAGATCTCGCGAATTGAATCCTCGAACACGCCGTGCGTCGACGGATACGTCACCATCAGTGCCGCGAGATTATCCGCGTGCGCCGCGGCTTTCGCCGTGAGATCCGCCACGTCGATATTGCCGTGCTCGTCGGACGCCACGACGACGACCTGCATTCCCGCCATCACGGCGCTCGCCGGATTGGTCCCGTGTGCACTCACCGGAATGAGGCAGACGTTGCGGTGCATGTCGCCGCGCGACTGATGCCACGCGCGAATGGTGAGCAGTCCGGCGTATTCGCCCTGCGAGCCGGCGTTGGGCTGCAGCGACACCGCGGCAAAGCCGGTGATCTCGCAGAGATCGGCTTCAAGTGCCCGGAACATCTCGGTGTATCCGGCGGCCTGATCGCGCGGCGCAAAGGGATGCAGGCTCCCAAAGCCCGGCCAGCTCACCGGCATCATCTCGGCCGTGGCGTTGAGCTTCATGGTGCATGAGCCCAGCGGAATCATCGCCGCCGTGAGCGAGAGGTCCTTGGCCTCGAGACCGCGCAGATAGCGCAGCATCTCGGTCTCCGAACGATGCCGGTGGAACACGGGATGCGTGAGATAACCGCTGGTCCGCGCGAGCGTCGTCGGAATCGCGTCATCGGTCGCGTCTTCAACGACCGCCGGCATGGCGCGGTCGAGCGCAAAGCACGCGATGACATCGGTCAAGTCGGCGTCGGTCACCGTCTCGTCGAAGGCGATGGTCGCGCGGCTGTCGCTCAAGCGCCGAAGATTGATCCCCCGCTCGAGCGCAGCGTTGACCACGCGATCGCAGCGGGTCGGGTCGAGCGTTACGGACACGGTATCAAAAAAGTGCGTGTGGTCGACATGATAGTCGAGCGCGCGCAGCGCGCCCGCCAGTCGAACGGCCTTGGCGTGCACCTTCCGCGCAATCCGGTGAATCCCTTCGGGGCCATGCCACACCGCGTACATCGAGGCCATCACGGCAAGGAGAACTTGTGCCGTGCAGATGTTGCTGGTGGCCTTGTCGCGGCGAATGTGCTGTTCGCGCGTCTGCAGCGCCATGCGCAGCGCCGGTTTGCCGTCGACATCCTTGGATACGCCAATGATACGGCCGGGAATGTGACGCTTATAGGCATCGCGCGTGGCAAAGAACGCCGCGTGTGGCCCGCCGTAGCCGAGCGGCACGCCAAAGCGCTGCGAGTTGCCCACCGCGATATCGGCGCCCCATTCACCCGGCGGCGCCAGGAGCGCAAGCGCGAGCAGGTCCGTCGCTACGGTGACGAGTGCTCCGGCGGCGTGCGCGCGATCACAGATGTTGCGCCAATCGTGCACGGCACCATCGGTGGCGGGGTACTGCAGCAGGCAGCCCACGACGTTGGGTCCAAAAAGAAAATGCGCGGCGTCTTCCACGCGCACTTCCGCGCCGCGCGCTTCCGCGCGCGTTTCCACCACGGCGATCGTCTGCGGGTGACACGCCGCGTCCACCAGATAGATCGGCGTGCCTTCGTGCTTGACGGCGCCGATGGTCATCGCCATCGCTTCCGCGGCCGCGGTGCCCTCGTCGAGCAACGACGCGTTGGCCACCGGCAGTGCGGTGAGATCGCTCACCATCGTCTGGAAGTTGAGCAACGCCTCGAGCCGGCCCTGCGCGATTTCCGCCTGATACGGCGTGTAGGCTGTATACCAGCCGGGATTTTCCAGCACGTTGCGCTGAATGACTGGCGGCACAAACGTGCCGCTGTACCCCATGCCAATGTAGGAGCGGAACACGCGGTTGCGCTCGGCGATCTCGCGCATGGTGCCGAGCACGGAGCGTTCGTCTCGGCCGGGCGGCAGCGCGAGCGGACGGCGCAGGCGAATGCCCGCGGGAATGACGGCGTCGATGAAGGCGTCGAGCGTGGGATAACCCAGCACGCCAAGCATCGCCTCGAGATCGTCGGGGCGCGGACCGACGTGGCGTGCGGCGAATTCGTTCATGGTGGCGGCGGTCAGCTGTTCGCGATCATCGCGCGGTAGGCTGCGGCATCCTTGAGAGTGTTGAGGTCGGCCGGATTCGTGATGGCGATTTTCACGAGCCAGCCGGCCCCGTAACAATCGGCCGCGACGGTTTCGGGAGCGTCGGCGAGGGCGGTGTTGGCCGCGGTCACCTTTCCCGAAGCCGGCGCGAAGAGCTCGCTCACCGCCTTGACGGATTCGATCACGCCAAACGGCTTGCCCGCTTCGATCGCGGTTCCCACCGCCGGTAGCTCGACGTACACGATGTCGCCAATCTGTTCGACCGCGAACGCGGTGATTCCCACCGCACCGGTGTCGCCGTCGATCCACTCGTGCTCGACCGAATAGCGGAGCTTCTCAGGAACTTCCATGATCGCTTCCTTCCCTCAACTCGGACGGCGGTAGAACGGCAGCGGCACGACCACCGCCGGCACACGCTGGTTGCGGACTCCCACCTCGAACGATGCGCCGGGACTTCCTGTTCCCGGCGGCACATATCCCATGGCGATCGGATAGCCGAGGGTTGGTGACGCCGTCCCGCTGGTCACCAATCCAGACCCGGTCTCGGCGGCGGGAAGATAGACGGGATAGCCGGTCCGGGCGATGCCGCGACCGGTGAGCCGCATGCCCACCAGCATCTTGCGAGGCCGGTCCTTGGCGGCTTCCAGCGCGGTGCGGCCGACGAAGTCCCCCGCCTTGTCCAGTTTGACGACGCGGCCCAATCCGGCTTCGTACGGCGTGGTCTCGCGGGTCAATTCCTGGCCATACAGCGGCATCCCCGCCTCGAGGCGCAGCGTGTCGCGGGCGCCAAGTCCCACGGGGATCAGACCCTCCGGCGATCCCGCGGCGAGGAGCGCATCCCATACGCGCCCGCCGTCGGCCCACATCACAAAGAGCTCAAAGCCGTCCTCGCCGGTGTACCCGGTGCGTGCCAGCAGGGCCGGCACGCCGCAGGCCGTGGTCTCCACGCCGGCGTAGTACTTGAGCTGGCTGAGATCGGTGTCGATCAGCGGCTGGAGAATGGCAGCGGCGCGCGGCCCCTGGATCGCCACGAGCGAGGTCCGCATGGTGGCGTCGTCGAGGGCGGCGTCAAAGTTGTGGAGCCGTTCGCGCAGCTCCTTCGCGACAGCGTCCACATTGGACGCGTTGGCGACAACCATGTACTTGTGGTCTGCCAGGCGGTAGACGATCAGATCGTCGATCACCCCACCGTCTTCCGCGCAGATCATGGAGTAGTGCGCCCGTCCCACCGCGAGCTTGCCCGGCGCGGTAACGAGGGCGTAGTCGAGCGCCGCGCCCGCCTGGGCGCCGTTGACGTAGAGCTCACCCATGTGCGACAGGTCGAAGAGGCCCGCCATCTGGCGCACCGCGTTGTGCTCTTCCAGAATCCCCGAGTACTGCACCGGCATTTCCCAGCCGGCGAACGGGATCATCCGTGCGCCCAGGGCGCGGTGGCGGGAATCGAGAGCGGTTTGCAGCACGGCCAGTCCGGGATCGGGGTGAGCTGAGCGGCTCCACGCCGCGAGCCGACAAAGATACTTGCGAGAACGCACCGCGACGTATCTTTGTGCGCGGCGCGGCTACTGGATCGGAGCAATGCGCGCCACCGTCCGGACGATCAGTCGGATCAGTTGTCGCTACGTCCCAACAGCACCCGAGCCGCGCCGGCTCGTCCACGCTCGCAAGGAATCCCCGTGGCCCAGCCCACGCTCCTTATCGCCGATGATCACCGCTCCCTGGCCGATGCGATGTCGCGCCGGCTGGCGGAGTGGTATGCGGTGCTGGCGCCGGTCACCACGCTTGGCTTTCTGGGCGAAGCACTCGACCTCGCGCATCCCGACGTGGTACTCCTGGATCTCGATTTTGGCACCGAGAGCTCCGTCGGGATGATCCCCGATCTGGTCGCGAGGTATCCCGCGACGCGCTTTGTCGTCTTTACCGGACTCACAGCACCGGTACTGGTCGACGCGTGCCTGATGGGGGGCGCCCACGGCTTTGTCTCCAAACTGGCCGATCCCGAGGAGATCCATCAGGCGATCGATGCCGCGCTCGCTGGCGGCGTGCCGGTGGTACGCCCTGTGCGCGACGCACCACGCCCCGCGCGGCGTGCAGCACGGCCGCCGCGCAACGAGGTCGATGCGCGCAAGGAAGCGATCCTCTGGATGCTGCGCTCCGGCTTTACTCATCGCGAGATCGCCGAGCGCGTCGGCGTTTCACAAAAAACCGTCGAATACCACGTCGCGCGCACCCGAAAAAAGAAGGGATCGGCGGGCCCCCCTTTCCCAACCGAGCCTTCCTGATTCACTTGCATCTGCGCCGGACAGATTCTCCATTCGGCGGATGAATAACGTTCAGCGTTCAAGCGGATGTAGCACATCGAAAAGTTGCGTCGGCGCCCACTGTATCGTTTTCAGCCGTCGTTCTCCGCCGGGACGTTGGTCGCGCCCATCACATTGATGGTGTTTGCCGCGTGCGCCCCAGTGTTGCCGGGCGCCGGCGGCGCCGCACCTGCGGCACCGACACCTGCCCAGAATTGGCAACCGCCCCAGTCGCAACGGCGGGAAGCCGCCACCAGCAGCCTTCCACCGGACACGCTGCCGCCCAGCATGGCGCCCCAGCGGGCGCAACTGACCGCCGCCGATCTGGTGGTCTTGGCACTCGAGCGAAGTCCCGATACGCGTGCCACATGGCTCGCCGCCGAGTCCGCGGCCGCGTCACTGGGTCAGGCCAAGAGTGCGCTCTTTCCCGAAATCACGGGCACGGTGGAACTCGATGCGCTCAAGACCGCGGCGACAGCGGGACGCGTGTCCGTGCAGCAGACGACGCTCGGTCCCACGGTCACGCTCAACTGGCTGCTGCTCGACTTTGGCGGTCGGAGCGGTGCGATCGACGCTGCGCGCAACGCGCTCTTTTCCGCCGACTGGACCCACAACGCCACACTCTCCGATCTCGTGCGCCGCACCGAGCAGGGATACTTCTCCTATGTCGGCGCGCGCGGCCTGCTCGAAGCGCAGCGGGCCACCTTCGACCAGGCGCAGGTCAATCTTGCCGCGGCCGAGGATCGCCGGTCGGTAGGCGTTGCCACGATCGCCGATGTCCTGCAGGCACGCACCGCTGTGGCGCAGGCGCGCCTCGCGCTGCAGGATGCGGAAGGATCGGTGGCGAGTACGCACGGTGCCCTCGCGACACTGGTCGGCCTGCCGCCAACGGCCGCGTTCGAAGTGGATACCACCGCGGCGAACGCGCCGATCATGAGTGTCGCCATCGCGGTGGATACGCTCATCGCACAGGCTTTGGCGGCGCGGCCGGATCTGGCCGCGGTGCGCGCGACGGCGGACCAGCTGCGCGCCGAGGCCCGCGAAGCGCGCGCGCAGCAGTATCCCACGCTGGCGTTGTCGGGGAGTGGTGGCACCACGTACATCGCGAATGTCACCGGCGGTCATCCGTCGTACAATGTCGGCATCAGCCTCAACGTGCCGCTCTTCGATGGTCTCGGCTGGCAATATGCGGCGCGTGCCGCGGCATTGTCGGCCGATGCGGAAAGCGCGCGGGTGCAGAGCCTGGAACGGGAGGTCGCACTCGAAGTCTTCCAGTCGTATCAGGAGCTTCGCACCGCCACGGAGCGGGTGGCGGCGTCCAACGACCTCTTCACCAGCGCCAGCGCAAATGCGGACGCGGCGCGCGGGCGCTACCGCGAAGGCGTCGGCTCACTCCTCGAACTGCTGACGGCGGAACAAGCGCTGGCCGACGCTCGCTCGCAGCGGATCGCCGCGCGCGTCACGTGGGATTCCTCGCTGGTACAACTCGCGCACGATGTGGGATCGCTCGCGCCAACCGGTGCGCCGGGGTTGCCCCTCGCACCGCCTCCGACCGGAAGCAATCCATGATTCGCAGCACCCTGGTTCGCGGCCGGCCGCTGCTGGCGCTCCTTCTGATCGTGGCCTGCGCCAAGAAGAGCACACCGCCGCCGCCGACATTCCCGGTGAGCGTGGCGCAGGTGCGCCGGGCCGACGTGCCGGTCACGCTCGCCGCCACCGGAACCGTCGAGCCGATCCGCACCGCGTCCGTGCAGTCGCAGGTGAACGGCCTGCTGATGCACGTGCGTTTTCGCGAAGGCGATGACGTCAAGGAAGGCCAGATTCTCTTTGAGATCGATCCGCGCGCCTTTCAGGCGACACTCGATCAGGCGCAGGCCAATGTGGCGCGCGACCAGGCAAGCTGGGAGAGTGCGCAGCGCGATGTGCAGCGGGACACCGTGCTGGTTGCCAAGGAATACGTGACGCAGCAGCAGCTCGATCAGGCGCGCGCCACAGCGAACGCACTGGCCGGCACCATTCGCGGCGATTCGGCTGCCATCGAGCAGGCGCGCCTCAACCTGCAGTTTGCCACCATCCGCGCGCCGATCACCGGCCGTGCCGGCAGTGTGCTGGTGCGCGAAGGCAACCAGGTGCGCGCGGGTGCCGACCAGACGCTGGTCGTCATCAACCAGATCTCACCGATCCTGGTCCGCTTTCCGGTGCCAGCCACCTCGTTTGACGACGTGCGCCGGCGCGCCGAGGATCGCACGTTGCAGGTGACCGCCGCGCCGATCGCGGATTCTACGCGTACCGAACGCGGCAGTCTCGTGTTCCTCGACAACGCCGTCGATTCGCTCACCAGCACCGTGGCGCTCAAGGCCAACTTTCCCAATGACGATCACGCGCTCTGGCCCGGTGCACTCGAGCGCGTATTGCTCCAGCTCTCGGTCGAGAAGGACGCGCTGGTCGTCCCCGCAGCCGCCGTGCAGAGCGGTCAGGCGGGCGACGTGATCTGGACCGTTGACTCGGCCCACAAGGCGCACGTGGTCAAGGTGAAGGTGCTTCGCAACACCGATTCGGTCGATGTGGTGCAGGGAAATGTCACGCCGGGCCAATCCGTGGTGACCGATGGCCAGTTGCGGCTCACCGATGGCGCAAAGGTCGCCGTTCGCGCGCCGAGTCAGGTCGGCGATCAGGGGGTGGTAGGCCCTGACACCAGCAAGGTGCAGGGCGTCGGCGATTCGACGAGGCCCGATACCTCGGGCGGGCGGCGAGGCCACAAGCCGTGAACCTCTCCCGCCCATGGATCGCGCGGCCGGTCATGACGACGCTGGTCATGGGCGGCATTCTGGTGTTCGGGATCGTGGCCTACCGCTCACTACCAGTGGCGGACCTGCCGACGGTGGACTATCCCACCATCTCGGTGACCGCCAATCTCCTGGGCGCGAGCCCGGAGACGATGGCCGCATCGGTGGCGACGCCGCTCGAAAAGCAGTTCTCGACGATCGCCGGCCTCGACGCGATCACCTCGTCGTCACTGCAGGGACAAACGAGCATCACGCTCCAGTTTACCCTGGACCGCGACATCGACGCCGCCGCCGCCGATGTGCAGGCGGCCATCGCGCAGACGCAGAAGACCCTGCCGCAGGCGATGCTGCCGCCATCCTATCGCAAGGTCGATCCGTCGGCCGCGCCCATTCTGCTCTACGCGCTCACGTCGCCCACGCTCCCGCTCTCGACACTCGACGAATACGGCGAGACACAGATCAGCCAGCAACTGTCGACGGTGTCGGGTGTGGCGCAGGTCACGGTGTACGGATCGCAGAAATACGCCGTGCGGGTACAGCTCGACCCGCAAGCGCTCGCGGCTCGCAAGATCGGCATTGATCAGGTGGCCACGGCCATCGTCAACGGCAATGTCAATCTCCCGACCGGCATTCTATGGGGCACCGATCGCGCCTATGCGGTGCAATCCGACGGCCAGCTGCACAACGCCGCCGCGTTCCGCCCGCTGATCGTCGCGTGGCGCGACGGACGCCCGGTCCGTCTGGGCGACCTTGGGCATATCGTCGACAGTGTGCAGGACACCAAGGCCGCCGCCTGGTTCGACGACAATCGCGGCATCGTGCTCGCGATCCTGCGCCAGCCCGGCACCAACACCGTCGAAGTGGCGAATGCGGTCCGCGCCGAGATGAAGACCCTCACCGCGCAACTCCCGGCGTCGGTCAAGGTCAGCACCATCTATGACAATTCGCTCTCCATCGAGCAATCGGTCAACGACGTGAAATTCACGCTGTACCTGACGCTTTTCCTCGTGGTGCTGGTGATCTTCGTCTTTCTCCGCAACATCTCCGCCACGATCATCCCGTCTCTGGCGTTGCCGATGTCGCTGGTCGGCACCTTCGCGGTCATGGATCTGCTGGGCTACACGCTGGACAACCTCTCGCTCATGGCGCTCACGCTGTCCGTGGGATTTGTGGTGGACGACGCCATTGTCATGCTCGAGAACATCGTCCGGCACACGGAAATGGGCGAGAAGCCCGCCGACGCCGCCTACACCGGCTCGGAGGAGATCGGCTTCACCATCATGTCGATGACGATCTCGCTCGTGGCGGTGTTCATTCCCGTGCTCTTCCTCGGCGGCCTGATCGGCCGGCTCTTTCACGAGTTCGCCGTCGTGATCGGTGTCGCGATCATCTGCTCGGGTTTTGTGTCGTTGACGCTGACACCCATGCTCTGCTCGCGCTTTCTCCGGATCACTCATGAACCCAAGGACGGCAAGCCACACGGCATCCTCGGCCATGTCTTTGCGGTCACCGAAGGGATCTACGAGCGCACGCACAACGGCTACGATCGCACGCTGCAGTGGGCGATGGCGCACTCGCGGATCATGTTCGCCTTTTCGTTCGCGATCCTGATCGGCACCGTCTGGCTCGCGCGGATCGTGCCCAAGGGATTCATTCCGTCGGAGGACCAGGGGCAGTTGCGCGCCACCACGGAAACCGCCGAAGGCACATCGTTCGACGGCATGGTGCGCCACCAGGAAGCGGCGATGAAGGTGGTACTCGCCGATTCCAACGTGCGCGGATTCATGTCGTCGCTCGGAGCCAGCGGCTCGGGATCGACGGCCAATCAGGGACGCTTCATCATTGCCCTCACCGACCGCAAGAAGCGCAAGCTGTCGGCCGACGACGTCGCCCGCGAGCTCACCGCCAAACTGACGCAGGTCACCGGGCTCCGCACGTATGTGACCAATCCGCCGGTGATCAACATCGGCGGCCACATTACCAAGAGTCTTTACCAGTACACGCTGCAGGGCGCGGACATCGACGAGCTGTACCGGACCTCGCAGACCATGCAGGGCAAGCTGCAGGACCTCAAGGAGCTGCGCGACGTCACCACCGATCTGCAGATCAAGAATCCGCAGATCGAGGTGAGCATCGATCGCGACCGCGCCTCCGCGGTCGGCATCACGATGGAGCAGGTCCAGAGCGCGCTCTATGACGCGTACGGCGCCGAGCAGATCTCCACGATCTATTCGAGCACCAACCAGTACTGGGTGATGCTGGAACTGCTGCCGCAATACCAGCGCGATCTGGGCGCGATGTCCCTGATCTCCGTCGCCGGATCGAATGGGCAGCTCGTTCCCCTCAGCGCACTGGCCAAGATCACCGAAGACGTCGGCCCGCTGACCGTCAATCACTCGGGGCAACTGCCGTCGGTGACGCTCTCGTTCAACCTCGCGCCGAATGTGTCGATCGGCACCGCGGTCGATGATATCAACAAGATCGCCGCCAACACGCTGCCGCAGTCCGTGTCGGCGGCCTTTTCGGGCACGGCCCAGGCGTTCCAGTCGGCGCAGAAGGGTCTGCTGGTGTTGCTGGTGCTCGCGATCATCGTGATCTACATCGTCCTCGGCATTCTCTACGAAAGCTTCATTCATCCGCTCACGATCTTCTCGGGCTTGCCGTTCGCCGGATTTGGCGCGCTTCTGGCGCTGCTGATCTTCCACACCGAGCTCAGCATCTATGCCTTCGTCGGCATCATCATGCTGATCGGTCTGGTCAAGAAGAACGCGATCATGATGATCGACTTTGCCGTGGAAGCGGAGCGGAAGGACAAGAAATCTCCGCGCGACGCCATTCACGAAGCGGCGCTGGTACGCTTCCGGCCAATCATGATGACCACGATGGCGGCCCTCATGGGAACGCTGCCGATCGCGTTCGGCTCCGGCGCCGGTGCGGAATCCCGCCGTCCGCTGGGCATTGCCGTGGTCGGCGGCCTGGCGGTTTCGCAGCTGATCACACTCTACATCACTCCCGTGGTGTACGTGTGGTTCGACGAGATGCGCCTCCGCTTTGCCAAAAAGCACCATATGGCGACCGTGCCTGGGGCGGCACCAGAGGGCGCAACGAAATAGCGGTGCTGCGGCCGGGGCATTTTATTGAAGGGTCTCTCCTTCCGGCGGGTCCCGATGGCGTTCTTCCGTTCGTGCATCTTCGCAGCGCTGCTGGCCGCCGTTGGCCTGCCGGTCGTGCTGCCAGCCCAGGACGCGCCCCCCGAAATCGTCGAGCTGCATCGCCGCATTGGCGTCATCCGCGACGAGCTTCCCGCGATCACGGCAGCCGCTGAATACGCCGCGGATCTGTTCACTCGCGACACGACGATGCGATTTCTCGTCCCGATCAAGTACGACGCCGCCATGCGCCTCGAGCTTTACTGGCACGCCGGCGGCCCGCCGGACACCGGCGACGCGGACGACCCCTCGACGCACGGCCTGGTGATCCTGCCGGTGCGGTCGTGGGACGGCAACGGCTTTGCGGTCGCGGCAATGGTGGACGGCTACCAGAACCAGGGCCGGCCGGTCTTTGTGCTGGGTTCCAAGGCCGGAAAACCGGGGCTGTCCGTGGGCCACTGGCTGCTCGACAATGGTGCGCCCAGCGGTGGTGCCGACCAGGCCGACATCAACGACGCCGCCAACGTGATCGTGATGTGGGTGCTCTACTCCGAAATCGTGGCGGCAGCCACTCGCCACGGGTGGGAGCCGGGGATTTACCTCTCCGTTCTCATGCCGTTTGCCGAGCGCAACAACAACGCCATTCAATTCCGGATGCCGGCGGGAAGCGTTCCAGTCCCCGCGATCCCTGCCGGCCAGCTCGGGGCAGCATATCTGACCTCGATTGACTCGCTCCTGGCCGTCGAGACATCAGGCGAGCACCAGGCGGCGGTGCGCGTGGCCGCCGACCAGCTCCGCGCCCAGCGAGCCGCTGGAGCACACCTGTTCGTGGCCACCTGCACCCACTATCTGCAGGAAAGCATCCATCGCGACAGCGTGGCCGGTCCCTTCCGGCCGGTGGACCTCCGCTGGGATCCCGCCGCCAAATTGCAGCAATACGGCGCCAAGCCCGGCGACGTGCTGGTCTGGTTCAGTTACGGGTCCTACGACTGCCCCAACATCGAGGTCGCCCAGGCCTTTTCCGACGCAGGCCTCAAGGTCCTGCCGGTAGGCGAAACGGCGCCGCCCGGCAACACTCAGGGAACCCTGCTGCAGCGGCTGCCGCTGGCGTGGCGTCTCCCCGATGCGATCGTCAGGATTCCCTTCGATCCTCAATGGGTGGCACCGTCGTCCTCGGTGGACCAGATGGTGAATTATTTCTGGCTCAAGCGTCTCGTCGGCACGCCCTGATCCGGCGGGGGAACCAGCCGGCGGCATTCACCGGGACCGCCATTAGCTAAGCCGTTTTCCCACATGGGCTTACAGATTGGCAGCGCGCTTGTCCGGCGCGGCAAAATTCGGTATATTTGCGCGCTTGAGTTCGCGACAGCGGACTGTCTGTCTTCCCTACATCCCGGACCCCGATGACCGCGCCGATTTCCCGCGAACGGATCGTTCCTCGTCTCATCGAAGAAGAGCTCCAGCAATCGTTCATCAATTACTCGATGAGCGTGATTGTCTCGCGCGCGCTTCCCGATGTGCGCGATGGTCTCAAGCCCGTCCATCGCCGGATTCTGTACGCGATGAACGAGCTGGGTCTCATCCCCACGCGCGCGTTCAAGAAGTCGGCAACGGTCGTGGGCGATGTGCTCGGCAAGTACCATCCGCACGGCGACAGTTCGGTCTACGACGCGCTGGTGCGCATGGTGCAGACCTTTTCGTTGCGCTATCCGCTGATCGAAGGCCAGGGCAACTTCGGTTCGGTCGACGGCGACCCCGCGGCGGCCTATCGATACACCGAAGCGCGGCTCACGCGCGTCGCGCTCGAGATGCTGGCGGATATCGACAAGAACACCGTCAACTATCAGCCCAATTTCGACGACCAGCGGGAAGAGCCCACCGTCTTGCCGTCGCGGCTCCCCAATCTTCTGGTCAACGGCTCCAGCGGTATCGCGGTCGGCATGGCGACCAATATTCCGCCGCACAATCTGCGCGAAGTCGCCAAGGCGATCGCGGAGCTGGTGAAGAATCCGCAGGCCGGCACCGACGACCTGATGAAGCACATCAAGGGTCCGGACTTTCCGACCGGCGGCTACATCTACGGTGAAGCCGGCATTCGCGATGCCTACGAGACCGGCCGTGGCCGTGTGATCATGCGCGCCAAGGTCCGGATCGAGGAGAACGAGCGCACCGGCAAGAACGCGCTGATCATCACCGAGATCCCGTATCAGGTAAACAAGGCCAATCTGCACGCGGCCATTGCCGAGCTGGCGGTAGAAAAGCGGGTCGAAGGCATCAGCGGCGTGCGCGACGAATCCGATCGCGACGGCATGCGCCTGGTGGTCGAGCTCAAGCGCGACGCCATCGCGCAGGTAGTGCTCAACGGGCTGTACAAGCACACCGCGATGCAGAGCACGTTCGGCGTGATCAACCTGGCGCTCGTCAATGGCGCGCCCAAGGTGATGGCGCTCAAGGAGCTGCTGCAGCACTTCATCGATCACCGGCACACGATCATCGTGCGGCGCTCGGAATTCGACCTCGCCGAGGCGAAGAAGCGCGAGCACATCCTCGAAGGCCTCAAGATCGCCGTCGACAATATCGACGAAGTGATCAAGATCATCCGCGGCTCCGCCGACACGCCCACCGCCGACGCCGCACTCCGCGCGCGTTTTGGCCTGAGTGAAGCGCAGACCGACGCGATCCTCAACATGCGTCTGGCGCGGCTCACGGGCCTGGAAATCGAAAAGCTCGAAGCCGAACTCAAGGAAGTGCGCGCCACGATTACCGAGCTGGAGAGCATCCTGGCCTCGCGCGAGCGCCGCATGAAGATTCTGGTCGACGAGATCGAGCAACTCGCCGCCACCTACGGCGATGCGCGGCGCACCGAGATCCTCAAGGATCAGGGCGAGTTCTCCGTGGAGGATCTGATCGCCGAAGAGGATATGGTGATCACGATCTCGCACACCGGGTACATCAAGCGGATTCCGGTGACCACGTATCGCCGGCAACGGCGCGGCGGCCGCGGCCTCACCGGCATGGAGACCAAGGAACTCGACTGGGTTGAACATCTCTTCATCGCGTCGACGCACGACTACCTGATGTTCTTCTCCGATCGCGGCACCATCTACTGGCTCAAGGTGCACGAGATTCCGCAGGCGGGACGCGCGGCGCGCGGCAAGCCGGTGATCAACTGCATCGGTATCCGCGAAGGCGAGCGCGTCGCGGCACTGGTGCCGGTACGCGCATTCGCCGACAACGAGTGGCTGATGTTCGCCACGCGCAACGGCACCGTCAAGAAGACCGTGCTCTCGGCCTACGGCAACGTGCGCACAGTCGGAATCAACGCGATCAATATCGATCCCGACGACGAACTCATCGACGTGCAGAAGACCCGCGGCAATGACGACATCGTCCTCGCCACGTCATTCGGCATGAGCATCCGCTTCCACGAAAGCGATGTGCGCGAGATGGGACGCGCCACGTCGGGCGTGAAGGGCATCGAGCTCGACAAGGGCGATCACGTCATCGGCATGGTCGTCGTGCGTGAACGCGCCGAGCTGCTCGTGGTGAGCGAACGCGGCATCGGCAAGCGCAGCGCCCTCGGCGATTATCGCGTGCAGCGCCGCGGCGGCAAGGGCATCATCACCATGCAGAAGACCGAAAAGACGGGGGCGCTCATCGCGCTCAAGGATGTCATTCCCGAAGACGAGCTGATGATGATCACCAAGGGCGGCGTCATTATCCGCTGCCCGGTGGAAGGCATTCGCGTGAGCGGCCGCAACACGCAGGGCGTCAAGCTGATGAATCTGGACGCCGGCGATCAGATCGTCGACGTGGCCCGCGTGCAGAAGGAAGAGGGCGCCGAATCCGACGCCGACGTGGACGCCGAGACGGAAACCCCGGCGGGAGAAGCATGACGCTCGACGATCTCCGCGAAGCGCAACACGGACTCCGCGGCGTGGCCGAACGGACACCGCTGGTGCCGCTCGACAGTACCACGCGTCTCAAGGCGGAGTATCTGCAGCCAATTCACGCCTTCAAGATTCGCGGCGCGTGGACCGCGCTGCGCCGCCTCTCGCCCGATGCACGTGCCCGCGGTGTCGTCACCTCGTCCAGCGGCAATCATGGCCTCGGCGTCGCCTACGCCGCGCGGCGCCTGGGCGTGCGGGCCGTCGTGGTCATGCCGGAATCGGCGACGGGTGTCAAGATCGACGGCATACGCGCCCTCGGTGCGGAAGTGCTGCTGGTGGGCAAGACGCGCGGTCCCGAGCAGACGGCAGCCGCCGAGCGTCTGGCGCAGGATGACGGTCTGGCCCTGATCCCGCCGTTCGACTATCCCGATGTCATCGCCGGACAAGGCACCGTGGGGATGGAGATTCTCGAGGATTGGCCCGAAGTCGATACCATCGTGGTGCCGGTGGGCGGCGGCGGGCTCATCGCCGGCATCTCCTGCGCGGTCCGCGCCCTCAAGCCCGGCGTAACGGTGATCGCGGCCGAGCCGGCCCTCGTGCCCAAGCTCTCGGCGGCGATTCAGCATGGCAAACCCACAGCGATTCCCGTCGGCACCAGCCTCGCCGATGGCCTGTTGAGCAAGTCGATCGGCCAGGTGACGTGGCCGCTGATTCGCGAGACCGTGCGCGAAGCGATCACCGTGACCGAGGACCAGATCGTCGCCGCGGTGCGCTGGCTCGCCGCACGCGACATGCGCGTCGAACCCTCCGGCGCGGTGACCACCGCGGCGTGGCTCAGTCATCGCGACCGGATGCATGGCAACATCGCGCTCGTCTGCACCGGCGGCAATGTCGATCCCGCGCGTTACGCTGAGCTGGTCGCCTGATGACTTCGCCGCGGATCCTCCTTGCCACGGAAGACACCGCATTGGCGCGCACGCTTTCCTGGGTGCTCAAGGAGAACGGCTACGAAGTCGTGACGGCGCTCGGCGGGGGCGAGCTGGTGGAGCGGCTGGAGCAGGAAGAATACGAACTGCTGGTGGCCGATCTCGCTGAGCCTGACGCCGGCATGCTCGATCGCCTGTCGCGACTGCGCGAAGACGTGCGGCATCGCCACATCCCGCTCTTTGTGCTCACGAGCCCCGGCTTTGACGCCGCGCGGCTCGATGCGTTTGGCCTGGGTCCGTCGGACATTGTGTCGCGCCCCTACCGCGTGCGCGAGCTGCTCGCGCGCATCAAGGCGCATCTGCGCGTGGGCCGCGAGCTCAACAAGGCGCGCGCGGAGGCTCGCTCGCGCACCGAGTTGATGGCGATCCTCAAGGAAGTGACCACCTCGCTCAACACCGAGGAGATCTACCAGATCCTGGTACGGCGCGTGGCGGCGGGGCTGCGCATTGCGCGCTGTTCGGTGGTCCTGGCAGGCGCCGTCGATACCGAAGGCACCGTCGTGGCGGCGTTCGAGAATCCCACGTTACGGGACCTGCGCGTCGACCTCAACAAGTATCCCGAGATCACCAAGGCGCTCGCCACCAACCAGACCGTGATGGTCACCGACGTCGACGCCGATCCGCTCTATCAGGATGTGCGCGCCACCTGGGGGAGCGAAGCGAGCACCCAGCGCACGCGGTCGGTGATCGCACTGCCATTTGCGCTGAATGGCCGCACGGCTGGCGTCTTCTTTCTCCGCACCACCGCCGACGATCCGCCGCTCAATCGCCTGGACCTGGGGTTTGCCGAGCAGGTGATCGAGGCCGCGGTGACCGCGCTGGAGAAGGCCTACGATCTGGAGCAGCAGACCGACGGCGCATCACAGCTTCGCGAACTCGCGGACACTGACGCTCTCACCGGGTGCGCCAATCGCCGCGTGCTCGACCGCCGCCTGGGCGAAGAGCTCGATCGCGCTCGCCGCTACGATCAGGTCGTCACCGTGGTGCTGCTCGACGTCGACGATTTCAAGCGGATCAACGACACCTACGGCCATCAGGCCGGCGACCGCGTGCTCAAGCAGTTGGCCACGCTGCTGCGCCGCGAGCTCCGCACTATGGACTTTCTCGCTCGGTATGGCGGCGAAGAGTTTGTGGTCATTCTTCCGGAGACCGGCGGAACCGGTGCGCGCCTCTTTGCCGATCGCATTCTTCGCCGCGTGGCACAACACAACTTTGCCGACGCCGCGGAACCCGTCTGGGTCACCGTCAGCGCCGGCATTGCCACGTTCCCTGACGATCGCGCCGCGGACGACGAAGCCCTCATGCGCCTGGCCGATGAGCATCTGTACAAAGCCAAGCGCGCCGGACGCAATCGCTACCGCGACTGATCGGGCGCCGCTATTTGCAGGTCACCGACCCCGTCGTGACTGACTCGCCCCATGAAGATCCACCGCGTACAGTCATCTGGTTCGTCGTTCCGTTCGCCTTGGTGACCGTGACCTGCTGCCCGTTTGCACCTACCCCGTTCACGCTGAGCACGTTCAACTTGTCTTGCGCGGTCAGGGTCGTCGGCATGTTGGGCATGTTCAAAGACGCGCTCCCCACTTTCCACGGGCCGTCCGTGACCCTCACTGACGCCCCCGGCGCGGAGATCGAGAGATACAGCGTCTTGTCCGGGGTCGGGTAGCCCGGCGCGTTGCCCCCGACATGCTGCGTCCAGGAGATCTCGACCTGTCGGCCGGCACTCGCCCTGGCGAAGGTGATCGTCCCGGTAAAGCTCATGTTGAGCGGACACGCACCCGACACACTCGAACTCGACGCGGCCACCGAAATGCTCTTGACCGTGTTCGCCCCGGGAACCATCGGGGCCGCCGCGGGTGGGCCCGGTATCTTGCCTTGTGCGCCCAGCGGCATCGCGGCGAACGCGCACAGGGAAGCCGTCGTGACGAACGATATGGCGCGGCGCATGGAATCTCCCTGGAGGGTTACGGGGGATCAATGATCATCGCACCGCGGCGTGATAGATTCAACCCGACCCCACCCGGAGCTTCTCGAATGCGATCCCTGCGCGGCAATATCGCCATGCCCGTGCTCACCGCCCTCGCGTTTGTCGCCGCCATCGGCGGCGGCGTGGCGTTTGGCCAGCATCACCCGTATATGCGCATCAAGACCCACGGCGAATGGACCACCTACAAGAACGCCAAGGGCCAGACGATCCGGGCCTATGTCGCGTATCCCGAGCGAGCCGACAAGGCGCCGGCGATCATCATCATCCATGAGATCTACGGGATGACTGATTGGGAGCCGACCGTCGCCGATCGCTTTGCCGGCAAGGGCTACGTGGCAATCGCTCCCGATCTCCTGTCCTCGCAGTACAAGTCGACGGACTCCGTTGGAGCGGCCAACGCCACACGCATGGTCTCGGGGCTGCCGGACTCGCAGGTGGTCGGCGATCTCAACGCGACCTACGACTACGTCAACGGCCTGGTCGCGACTGACAAGGGGAACATCGGCGTCATCGGCTTCTGCTGGGGCGGCGGGACCACGTGGAAGTTTGCCGCCGCCAATTCGCACCTCAAGGCGGCAGTCGCGTGCTACGGCCCGGTCACGGACACCACACTGCTCCATACCGTCACCGCGCCGGTCTTCGGCATCTACGCCGAGAAGGACATGCGCGTGACCGGCATGCGCCCCGCCATCACCGCCGCGATGGAAAACAATCACAAGTCGTTTGTGTCGGATGTCTACAAGGGCGTCTCGCATGGCTTCCTCAAGCCGGGCCGCGATGGCTATGGCACGCCGGAGTATGATCGCGCCATGAGCGATATTGACGCGTTCTTTGCCAAGCAGCTGCAGCACAAGTGATCGCGGGATTTGAACGGACGGAGCGGGCGGTAGGGGCGGCCGTGCTGCTGCTCGCGGCGGGATGCAGTCTCTCTCCGTTGAGTCATCGCATTCATCCGGGCGAAGAGCCGTTCGTGGTCTTCGTAGGCAACGGCACCGACGGCAATGTCGACCTCTTTGCCGCCTCGGCCGGTGGCGGCGATGCGGTGCAATTCACCTTTACACCACTCATCGAGGCGCACCCGCGGCTCGATCCCAGTGGCAGTGTGGTGGCGTTTCTGCGGATGCGCGATACGCTCGCTGCTACGCCGCGCTTTCTGGTGATGATGAATCTGATCAGCGGCGCTGAAGTGCAGACCGCGTTGCCACCGGAAGCCGGACGCGCCAACGCTGTTGGTTGGGCGGGCGACGGCAGCCGGGTCTACGTCGGCACCGACCGCGGTGTCTGGCAGGTGACCGCGCCGCCGGCCACGGTACAGGTGACGGCCGTAACGGCCGCCAATCGTGCCGGTGCGGACTCCGCGCTCGCCGTCTGGGTCGGGAGTCCACCAGTCGCCCGGGCGGTACCATGCCCGCACGCCGGCATCTGTGTGGTCGGCAGCAGGAATGACACGCAGGTCGTCAGTGCAAGCGGCAGCGACGTGATGCGGTGGGGCCGTGATTCGATGGCGTGGTTCGACAGCAGCAGCGTGGTTGTCCGCTACCTCGGCCCGGGCCATGAGCGCCACATCACGTGGACGAGTCTTCCATCCCATCCACGTGACGGCACCATGGCCGATACCGGGACCGTGCGCTAGCGCGCTACGGGGTGCAGGTCAGCGTCACCTTGGCAGGTGTCGACGTGATCCCGGTGGGTGAAAGCAGCTTGAGCGTCTCCGACACATTCGCGGTCTTGCCCGCCGCGCCGAGCGTCCACGCAATGCTCACATTCGTAGAGGAGCTCGCGGTGACGCTCACCGTGTGCTTTGCTCCGGGCGCCTTGGTGTCGCTGCGGATCCACTCATACGTCACCGTGCGCTTTGGTCCCGTGAATGCACTGGTCAGAATGGTTCCAGTGAATGTCAGCTTGACCGGGCACTTGCCGGTGTAGTTCGGTTGGTCAGCCGCCACAGTCACACCGGTCACCGTCGGATTGGGCTTCTGCGCTGATAGAGTCCCGACGGATCCCGCCATCAAGAACAAGCTCCCCGCCATCGTGAGTCCTGCCGAAGCACCGGTATGCATTGCGACCCCTGCGCTCTGAGCGCGTTGAAGAAATCGGCCAGACATTGGCCGTCGGTCATCGCCGAATGATAGCCCCGAATCAGCCGATCATCGCCTGTTGTGCGGCATCGTGTCTCTGCGCCCGTCACCCAATGCAGACCCCATTGCTGGAGGAAGAAATGACAGATCCGAGCGGCGGTATTCCGGGTGGCGGCGACCCGAACGACCCCGGGTTTCCGGGTGACTCATCGCTGGGCGCAGATCGCGCCGCTGCGATCGACGCGGAAAAGAAAAAGTGGCGCGACCGGGACTCCAAGATCAAGCCGGCCGAGCCGCGCGCACCCAAGGAGTCGAAGAAGGTCGATCGGGGCTCGCACACATAGCGGCTCGCGGTCAGTCCTGCAGACTGACCACCACAGCGCCCGCTACGATGCACGCACCCCCCACGAGCGCGAACGGTCCAAGTGTTTCGTGGAGAACGAGTACGCCCAGCAGAGCGCCGACCACCGGCTCGAGGTTTATGAACGCCGCCGCGTGGCCGGTGCTCACGTGTGACAGGCCCCAGTTCCACAGCACGATCGTGCAGGTCGTGGTGAGCAGTCCCATCGCCGCAACGGCAATCCACGTGGCCGGATGGAGCGTGGCCGATGGCATTCCCTCGGTGCCGAGCACCCAGGCGGCGAGCATGACCGTACCAATCACTGTGATCAGGCCGCTCACAGCGATCGCAGAGTGGCGCGTCATCAGCCGCTTGCTGGCCAGCACCCAGAACACGCCGGCAAAGAGCGACGCGAGCACCAGCAGATCACCGTAGAGTGTTGGCCCGCCGGCTGATGACGTACTGCCGGTTCCCCACACCGTAAGGACCACGCCAATCGTGGAGCCGAGCAGCGCGAGCCACGCGCTGGTGCGCAGGCGTTCCTGAAAGACAAAGAACGCCGCGACCGCGATCAGCACGGGCGCCGTTCCGATCATCAGGGCCGCGTGCGACGCAGTGGTGTGCGCGAGCCCTTCGAACTGCAACAGGAACTGCAGCGGCACGCCAATGGCCGCGGCACCCAGTACCATCAGCCAGTCCTGCCGGTTGAGTCGCATCTCGCCGCGCGCCATCAGCGGCAGGAACGCCACCGATGCGATCACAAACCGATAGAGCAGCATGTGACCCACGCTCAACTCTTCGAGCGCGATTTTCCCGAAGATGAAGCTCGTGCCCCAGAGCACGCCGGCCACGGCGAGCGCCGTCAGCGCGAGTGGGCGGCGATTCACGCGCGTGCCCGCTGCTGATAGCGCCAGGTGTAGAGAGTGACGGCCACCGCGGTCGCGAGATTGAGACTCGACACGCCGGGCGCCATTGGAATCCGGAGCCGATCGCTTGCCTGGGCGAGAAGCGTTTCGGAAAGTCCCGACCGCTCCGAACCAAACGCGAGCAACGCACCCGGTGGAATGGCGGTCGCGTCGAGCGGCGCGCCATCGGGATCGATTGCGATCAGCCGGCGGCACGGCACGGATGGGCTCTCGACCCGCACCACCGGCAACGCATAATGCAGCCCGGCCGAGCCGCGGAGCGCCGCCGGTTGCCACGGATCGTGTGGCCCGGTGGTGAGGACCGCCGCCGCACCCGCGCCGGCCGACGCGCGAATGGCGGCGCCAACATTTCCCGGGTGGGACGGTGCTTCGAGCAATACCATTGGCGCCGCAGACGGCACCACCGCCAGCTCGTCAACGCTCGTCATCCGTCGCCGGGCCAACGCCACGATACCGGTCTCGGCCGGCGTCGGCGTGAGCTCGGCATACAGCGCCGGCGTGATCTCCTCGAGCGTCGACAACATCGCGGGCCACACGTCGGGCGCCAGTTCTGCCGCGAGGCGCTCCACCTCGCCCGCGTTGCGGGTGACCATGACCGTAATCTCGGCCCCAAAGCGGAGCGCGTGCTTGATGGCGTGGAAGCCTTCCAGAACGGCGAGCGTCCCATCGGTGCGGGCGGAACGGAAGCGGGAGACGAGCGGGGCGGCGGACACGGGGGAGAATCATAGCCATTACCCGAGGCCTCTTGTCGCCTTACCATTCCCCCATGCAACGTCTCATCGAGTGCGTCCCCAATTTCTCCGAGGGGCGCGATCCCTCGGTCATCCGCCAGATCACCGATGCCATCAGCGCGGTCGACGGCGTCCGGCTCCTCAACGTCGATCCCGGCAAGGCAACCAACCGTACCGTCGTGACGTTTGTGGGCGAACCCGACGCCGTGGTGGAAGCCGCATTCCGTGCGATCAGGACGGCCGGCGACGTGATCGACATGCAGCTGCATCAAGGGGAGCACCCGCGGATGGGCGCCACCGACGTCTGCCCCCTGATTCCAATTTCCGGAATCACCATGGCGGAGACCGCCGAATACGCCCGCAAGCTGGCCGAGCGGGTGGGGCGCGAGCTTGACCTGCCGGTGTATCTCTACGAAGCGGCCCAGCCCGACAAGACGCGCAGCAATCTCGCCACCATTCGCGCGGGTGAATACGAAGGATTGGCGCAGAAGATGGCACGACCGGAATGGCGGCCGGACTTTGGGCCTGCAACGTTCGATGCCAAGCGCGGTGCGACGGTGATCGGCGCTCGCGATTTTCTCGTCGCGTTCAATGTCAATCTCAACACCACGTCCACGCGCCGAGCCAACGCGATTGCGTTCGACGTGCGGGAGGCTGGGCGCACACTGCAGGATGCCAAGGGCAAGCCGATGCTCGACTTGAACGGCGCGCCGGTGGTACAGCCCGGCACACTCAAGGCGGTCAAGGCGATCGGCTGGTATATCGCGGAGTATGGCATCGCGCAGGTGTCGATGAATCTGGTCGATATCAACGTGACACCCGTACACATCGCATTCGATGAGGTCTGCCGCTCGGCGCAATCCCGCGGCGTGCGGGTTACCGGCGGCGAGATCGTCGGATTGATTCCGCTGTCGTGCCTGCTTGACGCCGGCCGCTACTTCCTCAGGAAGCAGCAACGTTCGGTGGGCGTTTCCGAAGCGGAGCTCGTCAAGATCGCCGTCCGCTCCCTTGGCCTCAATGACGTGTCGCCGTTTGTCCCCGAAGAGCGCGTCATCGAATATCTCCTGCGTGATCCCGGCGAGTCGCGCCTCGTGCGCATGACGCTGCAGGAGTTTGCGTCGGAGACGTCGAGTGAGTCTCCCGCGCCGGGTGGTGGTTCGATTGCGGCCTACGTCGGCGCCCTCGGCGCCGCGCTCGGCGCAATGGTCGCGAACCTGTCATCACACAAGCGTGGCTGGGACCAACGCTGGGAAGAGTTCTCCGATCACGCCGAGCGAGGCCAGGAATACGCCACGGAACTGCTGAGTCTGGTCGACGAAGACACACGCGCATTCATGCGTGTGATGGCCTCGTTCGGCTTGCCCAAGAGCACCGAGGCTGAGAAGACCAGCCGGCGAGCCGCGATCCAGGCGGCAACCCAGGGTGCTACCGAGGTGCCGTTGCGCGTCATGGAAGTGGCGCTGGCGTCCATGAGTGTCATTCGCACAATGGCCGAGTCGGGGCAGGAGTCCTCGGTGTCGGATGCCGGCGTGGGAGCGCTCTGTGCCAGGAGTGCCGTGATGGGCGCCTATCTCAACGTGAAGATCAACGCCGCACAGCTGGCGGACAAAGCGGTGGCGGCGGAGTACGTGGCGCGCGGTGCAATGATGGAAAAAACAGCCATGCAGGTGGAAGCAGATATTCTGGCGATCGTCAACAGCAAGATCTGAAGAAGGGGCCACACATGGACCTCTCGCCCAATTCGCTCATTGTCTCGGGTGTGTTGCTCATCACCATTCCCACAGTCGAGTATGGCGGTGTCGCACTTCTCAAGATGTTACGCAGTAGCGAGCCCGGGTACCTCGACAATCCGCTGCGGCAGAATCTCTTTCGTGCCGGGCACGCGCACGCCGGTGTGCTGCTGCTCCTATCGCTCATCTCCCAGCCGCTTGCTGACGTGGCATTCCTGCCGCTGCCGTTGCGCTGGTTCGCCCGCCTTGCCGCACCTGCGGCGGCGATCCTCATGCCGCTGGGCTTCTTTCTCTCGGTGGCGTCGCCGCGCGCCACCACGCCCGGGCCCGCAATCCGCCTGGTCTATGTGGGCGCCATCATTCTCGCGCTCGGCGTGGTAACGCTGGGGGTGGGGCTGATCAGGTCGGGGGTGCAGGGGTGAAACGTCCCGGCCGCCAGTTTCACTGCCGAGTCGCACAGCGCTTGGTCCCTCATCTCGGCTGAAAGACCCACGCAACCGCTTGGAGAGCCCGCAATCCTCTGCGAGCCGCGCGCTCGCTGTACAACCGGCCGCAAGTGCGTCGTTGCCTACTGAACCGTCCGGGTCATAGTGCGTCGGATTGGGCTATTAATCACAGTGTGACAGCTACGCACCCGCCTCCCGAGCCGGTCTTCCTACCAAACCACAACATCCCGATGCCGGCTGACGAGCTGAACACCGTGCTCATCAGCGATCTCCACCTCGATCCGATATTCGCCGGGCTTGATCCGTGACAGATCCAGCGTACGCTGAGCGAGCGTCAAGCCCGACCGCATTGGTGCGGTCGTCGCGAGGCGGATCGATGCGCCATGTTCCTTCCCGTCGACCCGATTCACGGCGATCGTCGTACGCGCCGTAGTGCAGCGCGCTATGCAACGCGTCTGGTAGCTGACCGTCACGGGACGTCGCGCGGCAAAGCTGTCGGCGGGAGACACCGGTACGCTCGCGGAGCCAAGGGCGATCACCGGATCCTGGCCGACGACGCCGATCGCAAGATCCGAGATACAAGTGGATGCGCACGCCGTCCAAGGCAGGCCATCCTCAAAATCCCGCGCGACGGCATCCGGAGCATAAGCGAGGGACAAGTCCCACGACGAAAGAGAATCGTCCCCGGAGATCCCAACCACGCCATCGCGCTTGCCAGACGAATCCGCGCGCGGCAGCAGCAATCGTCGCGTCGAATCACGGTGCAGCCGCTGCGGATCATCCCATTGCTTCAGCCGGAGCGTCACTGCCAGCGGCTGGCCCGCTTCGGCGACGGGTCCCACAAAGCGGAACGGCACAATACTGAGGTCGCTCCCGTCGGGAGCCCAGAAGCGGAGCCGCTTGGCGCTCAGTTCCTGCGAGCCACCCCGTACGCAGGGCGACGTCAATTCATGATCCACACAATCACGGAATCGCTCCATCATGAAAGTGACCGCCCCAAAGTGCGAGGCCAGCACGGAATCCGTCGCGAGGGGGTTCCACAGCCTGGCCCCATCGCTCGAACGAGCGCGCTTCCTGATCCAGGAAACGAGTTGACTCGTGGGAAGCGCGAGCCACCTCTCCCGCTCCCGCACAGCAACAGAATCGGGAGGGCTCGCAGGCAGCCAGCCCATGGCGCCCCAGACGTCGGCAGCATGTGACTTGAAGTGCCAGCCGAGATCGATGCGCGCGTCCCGAGTATTTGCGGCGGCGACAGCCCGGCGAAAGAAGGTGCTTCCGATCAGCGTGTCACCGCGGTGGAACGCGAGCCAGGACAGTCGCAGGAGGTTCCAGGTCGAGTCTTCACCGCGCGCGAGCGCCTCGTCAATACAATCGTGGGCCACCCCATACTGACGGAGGCTCAACGCCAGCGACGTGCATACGCGCGTCCAGCGAGCTCTGTCACGCCCCCCAGTTGCGGCAGCGGCAAAGATGTCCAGGGGTTGGAGCAGGTCACCCGCCAAAAACGGATCGATCGCCAGCCAGGGCCAGGAAGTGCCATAGCGCGGCAAGACGGGAGATCCGGGGTCGATACCCAGACTCCATTCCGCGAGCATCTCGAGCGCATGCGGGTCATCCGGTGAAGCCCGTACTGCGGCGAGCCAGACGTGGAGTGAAAAGCCGGCACTGGTAACCGTGTCTCCGTACAGGCGCTTGGCTGCGGATGGTTCTCCAAGGGCGTCGAGCTGGCTGCAGTACACCGACTCCCAGTTGGCCTCGCTCGGCTGATCTTCGGCGCGCGTCATTTTCGCGTGTATTGCAGCGACGAACGAGTCAGTGTAAGTCGTCGGGTGACGCGGCTGGCTGCGACACCCCGAATCCGAGGTGAACGGTATCACCGCGCTCTGGCAGAAATCCCCGCGCGCCGACACCGTGCAGTTCGGTGCGCTGATCCCGCTCGCGGACATCTGCGCCAACAGCGCGAGCGTGAACAACACTACCCGAGCACCCCCACCAGTCCCGGCCACGCATCCCCATTGTAGAGCGCAATCGCCCGCAGATACCGCCGTCCCTCATCGCCATGCTTGGCAATGAGCGCCTCCGCCGCACTCTTGACGTTGGCCTCGCTCGCAAACGGCGGCTGCAGGTCGTCCGGCATCACGCCGCGCTCATGCGCCACACCCGCCGCCGTCAGGAACTCCATCTGCAGCTCAGGCTCGACCTCCACATACAGCGTATGCAGCAGGTTGAGCTCGTCCCGCGGCGACTCCAGGCCGTGCCGCACCACCTCGCGGGCCAACTGTTCCGGCGTCCACTTGCGCAGCTTCTCGGCTCTGAACCCGCCGCCGCGGGTCACCATCGAACGGATATAGCCGTCGCGTGATTCGCGGCTGGAGGCGATATCGTGGGTCACCAGCATCAACCGGCGAGGCGCGGGCAGCGTGCGATAGGGCGTCGGATTGGGCATGCCGGATACTAATCTGAGCCTCCACGAGCCGGAGTCCGGCGGCCTCGCCTGCAACGTTCTGCCCCGCTCAAGACACTTATCTCTGCCATGACACGCCTGCCGGGTGCCGCAGCAGTCGAGCCGACCGACGCCGAACTGGTGGCGGCGGTGGCCGCAGGCAACGAGGGAGCGTTCCGGACGCTCTATCGGCGCCACACGCCACGGCTTCGCGGGCTGCTGCTTCGCATGGTCGCAGGGAATGCGGCCGATGCCGACGACGCGGTGCAGGAGACATGGCTCAGGGCGGTGAGAGGGCTCGGGACCTTTCGCGGTGCGTCCGCGTTCGGTTCATGGATCAGCGGCATTGGCGTGCGAGTGACGTGGGAGAATCTCCGCCGCACGCATGGTGATGTCGAACTCGCCGATCACGACCTCGGCGTCGAACCACCGCTCACCGCCGAACGACTCGACCTGGAGCAGGCGCTGGCCAGGCTTCCGGCTCGCTACCGGATCGTCGTTGTACTGCATGATGTCGAAGGTATTGGCCACGACGACATCGCCGCTCTCCTCGGCGTGGCCGTCACCACTTCGCGATCGCATCTCTTTCGCGCGCGGCGCGCGCTTCGCGCGATGCTCAGTTCCTATGAGAGGATTCTCAAGTGAATCACCCCACACCCGACGATTTGTCGCCAGAGGAACGGCTTGCGTTTGCCGTTCTGCCGCGAATCGACGCTACCGACACCCTGCTTCTTGAAGAGCGTACCGTCCACGCGTTGCGCGCTCAGGGCCTCCTGGTGTCACCGCGCCGCCGCGTCTCTCCTGCGCTGATCGGTTCGGCATTGGCCGCGGCCCTTGTGGTGTTCGTCGCTGGCACCGC
>DATAVM010000107.1:0-62028 GCA_036267775.1 Gemmatimonadales bacterium | reverse complement strand
CTTGGCAGCCTGCTGGAATTCGCCCATCGACGCCTTTGCCAGCTCAAGGAATGTCTGGTTGTTGGTTTGGAGGGCCTGCGCAGAGAGCGCCGCGAAAGCTTCTCGGAGAACTGTCTCGGCTTTAGCGAACGTGGCCAACCGCTCCTCCGCCGACTGTCGTTCCGCGGCGAGGGTCGCTGTGAGTGCCACGCGCGCGCTGTCTGCGGCGGACAGTCGTTCCCGAAGAACATCGAGTTCACTTCGATGGGCCGCGGCTTCTACGCGCTGCTCCGCTGCGGCTCGTTCGGAGTCCGCTTTGACTTTTCCGACCTCTCGGTCCCGTTCGTCTAGGCGAGCTTGCAGGCCGGCCGCGCTTCGCGACCCGAGCAGCCAGCCGAGTGCGCCAGCGACTACTGATACCAAAGCGAATATCACCCGTGCGACCGCGGGCATACACGCTCCGATGTGGTTGATTCGAGACGAGGCGCCGAAACGACGGCTCAGGAAAGTACCACGTTCAGTCGCCAATTTTGGGGCGTTTGCCGAAAGCAGGCTGATCACTGGTCAAGCCCAGCGGCACCGCCGCCAACTCCAACTCTCCTAATCCAACGGACGGCCTCGACGAAGCCACCACCTCGCTGCGCCTTCCCACCCACCCCCTATCTTTCCGCCATCCCCGGCCGGACCTACGCCGATGACCAGGCCCTCGCTCGTCCAACTCGGCGCCATCTCCCTGATCCTTGCCGCATGCACGACGGGGCCCGACCCCGTCACGCGGCCCGGCCCCGCACCAACGCATACCAGTCCAAGCGCTACCCTCGACGATGCCGCGGTCTACGCGGCCGATTGATTCGCTGTTCATCCATCGCAGGGACACCAGTAGGCGCTCAATCGTGGTGGTTGAAACCACGACTCTCACGCCCAGGGATGGCATCGTCGAACGCTACTGGGCAGAGATGTACGGGCTTCCCGGCAGCGACAGCACTGCGGTGGAGGACTTGCAACGGCGTGGTCGCGTCGCGCTCTCGCTGAGTTCCATCGGCTCAATCATGGCAGCACGCCTGCACTGGCCGATACAAATCGTGCCTGCGGCCACATTCGCGTCGTTCCCCAAATCGGGCCCGCCGATGCCTCGCGAACGGAGTGCAGCGGGATGGTTTTGGGACGGCTTCTACCGCATGTTCCCGAACGCAATGGGCGACGTGGTCTTCTCGGCAGTCGGCTATGACAAGCATCGCACACGGGCCGTGCTGATGGTTAACCATGGTTGTGGCCCAATGTGCGGCCAGGGCTACGTTGTGATCCTCCGCCGCGACCGCACGGGCTGGCATATCGTGACACTCGTTATCACGGATCAGTCCTGATCTAAACTCACAGTGCCACCCTCTGCGTCCTCGGCCACATTGATCGTCTTGTCAACAGGGCTGCTGTAGCACCTCTACCTCCATCCCCCGCCGCTTGGTATCGTTCCTCTCCTCCACCGGACCCCACGCTGCCACGCTCCGCCACTGCTCTCGTCGCCTCACTCCTGCTGCCGTTGAGCGCGATGCCCGCTGCCGCCCAACGCCCTCGCGTCTTCACCCACGCCGACTCGCTCCGCGGCTCGACCACCGCGCCCGATCGCACCTGGTGGGACGTGACGTTCTACGATCTGCACGTCAAGGTGCATCTCGCCGACAGTACCATCGCCGGCTACAACGCCATCACCTACCGTGTCCTGCGCCCCGCGGCCGAGATGCAGATTGATCTCATGGCGCCGCTCGTGCTCGACAGCGTGACCCAGGACGCCAAACGATTGAACATTCGTGAGGACGGCGACGCGTACTTTGTTGCGCTCACCGCACCGCAGCGCACCGGCGAAAGTCAGGCTGTCACCGCCTGGTACCATGGCCGCCCCAAGACACTGCCCAACGACGGCTTTCACTGGGCCACCGATTCGCTAAAGCGCCCGTGGCTCATGACGGTCGATCAGGGTGTCGGCTCTTCTATATGGTGGCCGCTCAAGGACAGCTGGGCCGACGAACCCGACTCGCAGCGCATCGCCGTCACCGTGCCGGATCTGCTGATTCAAGTCGCGTCCGGTCGCCTGCGCAGCACCACGCACAATGCCGACGCCACCACCACGTACGAATACTTTGCGAGCGGCCCCATCAACGCGTACGCCGTCAACGTCACCGCCGGCAACTACGCGCACATCAGCGAGACGTACGTCGGCGAGAAGGGACCGCTCACGCTCGATTTCTATCCGCTCGACTACCACCTGGCCGCCGCGCGCAAGCAATTCTTGCAAGTGCGCACCATGTTGCAATGCTACGAGCACTGGTTTGGGCCGTACCCCTGGTATCAGGATGGCTACAAGCTGATCGAAGCGCCAACCACCGGCATGGAACACCAGACCGCGATCACCTACGGAAACAACTACGCCAACGGCTACCGCGGCCGCGACGTGTCCGGCACCGGGCTTGGCATGGGCTGGGACTACATCATCGGGCACGAGAGCGCGCACGAATGGTTTGGCAACAGCATCACCGCCAAGGACCAGCGCGACATGTGGATCCAGGAAGGCTTCGCGAGCTACGCCGAGGGACTGTATACGGAATGTCTGTACGGGAAAGCGGCGGGTGAGGACTATATCGTTGGCGATCGCCGCAGCATCAGGAACGATGCGCCCATCGAGCTGCCGCAGTCCGGCGTCGGCGCGTCAGGCTCGGGCGACCAGTACGCCAAGGGCGCGTCGCTGCTGCACACCATTCGCCAGCTCATCAATAATGATGAGAAATGGCGCGGCATTCTGCGCGGGCTGAGCAGCACGTTCTATCATCAGGTGGTGACGGGTGCGCAGGTCGAGGCGTTCATTGGTGCCCACGCGGGCGTCAAGCTCGATGGAGTGTTCGACCAGTATCTCCGCACCACGATGATCCCGACGCTCGAGTACAATGTCAGTCATGGCGTGTTGCGCTACCGGTGGACCAACGTGGTCACGGGATTCGCGATGCCGGTGCGTGCGCGCGTGAGCGGAAATGCGTTGACGTGGCTGCATCCGACCGCGGCGTGGCAGACGGTGCGCACGACATTGGCCGATGGGGCGGACGTGACGGTGGATCGCAACTTCTATGTGCTGGCGAAGAAGGGGGCCCCATGAAAGCCCGCCTCATCCGCATCGGCAACTCGCGTGGAGTCCCACTACTTCGCTGCACCGCCGCATTCCTTGATCGCCCGCGCCACCACCTGTTGCGCGCGTCCTGAACCGCGGGCAGGCGCAGTCGGCGTTACCGTCGGTGCGGGCGATACTTCTCGCTGTTTTTGTTGAGCCATCCCGCGAGCTGGCGCTCAGAGATCTCGCCACTTGCGACGCCGATCATGACGTGGACGACGTCAGGTTCGGACGCCGTCAATACATGACCGTTCTGCTCGAAGAAGGTGGCCATGCTGACAAAGGCGGTGCGCTTGTTGCCATCCGCAAATGGATGGTCCTTTGCCAGCGCGAACCCATAGGATGCTGCCAGGTCGGCAAGGCCAGTCGCTTTTCTGTAGTGCCATCGGTGCATCGGTCGTCCCAACACAGACTCCAGGCCGCCCGCGTCGCGGAGTCCGGGCAGGCCGCCGTGCTGGGCCAGCATGGCATCGTGGATGGCCTGTACCTGCCCCGCGCTGAGCCAGAGCGGCTCATTGCCGGTCGCCACCATGTGTCACCGCTTCGACAGTTCGCGGAGCGCGTTGCGGTAGCGCTTACTGATGCGGGCGGCAATCTCCATTGTCTTCTCAAACGCCGGGTCGTGCGCGGTGATCAGGATTCCGTCCGGGGTACGACGGAGGTATACGCTGTCGCCGACGGCAAAGTCACCGTCGACCAGCATTGCCTTGGGGATGGTGACACCCGCCGAATTCCCGATCGGTCGGATGACGGTTTCCTTGACGCGCATGGTGGGTCCTTGCAGATGTTATAACTATGGTAAGCACGATGGCTGGCGAGAGCAATGCGTCGGCATGCGTGCCGGCGTGCAGGGTGTGACGCTTGACACGCAACCAAACGGTTGCCTATATTCCCCGCGTCATGACACCCGCATACCCGCAGTGACCGACCACGACCTCGTCTTTCGCGCCCTCGCCGACGCGTCGCGCCGCAAGCTGCTCGACCGCCTGCACGCGCAAAACGGCCAGACGCTGAGTGAACTCTGCCGCGGACTCAAGATGACGCGACAGGCCGTGACCAAGCACCTCGCAGTCCTCGAAGCGGCCAACCTTATCTCTTGGCAGCGCGAGGGCCGCGAAAAGCTGCACTACATCAACACCGTGCCGCTCAACGCGATCGCCGAACGGTGGATCAGCAAGTTCGAGCATCGCCGACTGAGCGCGCTCTCCGCACTCAAACACCATGTGGAAGGGAATGACAAATGAGCAAGACACCCGGAAGCCGCTTTGTCTACGTGACCTACATCCGCACCACGCCCGACAAACTCTGGCACGCGCTCACCACGCGCGAGTTCATGGCGCAATACTGGCTCGGCGCGTCCATCGCGACCGACTGGAAGGTCGGCAGCGCCTGGACGCTCGCCTATCCCGATGGGCGCGTGATGGATGATGGCGAAGTGCTCGAGTTCGAGCCGCCCAAGCGACTCGCACTTCGCTGGGTGCATCGGGCGGACGCCGAGGCGACGGCGGAAGGCCCGGCAGTCTGTACGATGGAATTGGAGCCGATGGGCGAGGCGGTGCGACTGACCGTGACGCATGCGATGGAGCGAGAGAACTCCAAGCTCATCGCCAAGGTCTCCGGTGGCTGGCCGCGGATTCTGTCGAATCTCAAGTCGCTGCTCGAGACCGGGACGGTGCTGCTGCCGGCCAAGTAACTCGATCGATTGCCACGCACAATGCTGGGAGGGGAATGGCGAAGGCCCGCGCGGGGATGCCGTGCGGGCATTTGTCGCGTGCCGACACCGTACGAGCTCGCGCGGTGTCGGCACACCCTACCCTGCGCGTCCCCAATAGATCATGCGCCGCGGCCATTGCCGCGGCTGCCTATTGCACCCGCGGAAGGAATCCCGATGCCCCGCAAGACCACGCCGCGCAAGCAAATCTCCAGCCGCCACCCCAAGCCGCCATTTCCTGAACAGCACCAGCGCCGGCCGGGCATCGAATCGCAGATGGAACCTCGCCCGCGCTTCCTGGCACCCGAGTATCGTGGTGCCGGCAAGTTGCGCGGCAAGGTGGCCCTCATCACCGGCGGTGACTCCGGCATTGGTCGCGCGGTCGCCGTGCTCTTTGCTCGCGAAGGCGCGGACGTCGCGATCTGTCATCTGCCCGTCGAAGCGTCGGACGCGGCCGAAACCGCGACGGCGGTGACCAGGGAAGGTGCGCGCTGCATCACCATTGCCGGTGATGTTCGCCGACCCGCGTTCGCGAGCACCGCCGTCAGCCGGACGCGTCGCGCGTTTGGTCAGCTCGACATCCTCGTCAACAACGCCGGATTCCAGCAGCACCAGGACCGCCCCGAAGATGTGTCGCACGCGCAACTCGAGCGAACGTTTCGCACCAATGTCTTCGGCTACTTCTACATGGTGCAGGCCGCATTGCCGCATCTCGAACCAGGCAGCGCCATCATCAATACCGGATCGATCACCGGTCTTGAGGGGAGCAAGCAGCTCCTCGACTACTCCGCCACCAAGGGCGCCATCCATGCGTTCACCAAGTCGCTGGCAGCCGCACTGCTGGAGCGCGAGATCCGCGTCAACTGTGTCGCGCCCGGGCCCATCTGGACACCGCTCAACGTCGCCGACAAGCCGGCGAGGAAGGCCGCGCGCCACGGCGAGGAAGCGCCCATGAAGCGCCCCGGTCAGCCGGAAGAGGTCGCACCCATCTACGTCTATTTCGCGTCCGCGACCGACTCATCGTATGTGACCGGCGAAGTCTTTACGCTGCTGGGTGGGAAGATGCGGGCGGCGTAGCGGTGCAGTGCCACGTCATTACCCCTGATCGCGCCCCGCAATCAGCCGCGCCAGACGCTGCGACCGCGGCAGCACAAACCAGAAGAACACATAGACCGCGGCAAGCACGATGGGGCAGAACACCGCGATGCCCCGCGGCGCGATGATACTCGCCAGGATGTAGAAATCGAGGCAGATCGCGGCCGCCAGGGGCGCCATGCTCCAAAGCAGCAATCGCGTGGACACCCGGACAAACGTGCTCGTCACGCGATCCGCACCGGTCTGCCGATGAAAAGCGGCCGGCGCCATGATCATCGCCACCGCGCACGCCACAAGTCCAACGGCGACGAGGTGCAGCCGTTGCCGCGATAGCGACAGATCCTGGCTGAAGGCCGAGTCGAATACGGCGACGAGCTGAAAGCCAAAGAGCGCCTGGATTCCCGGCAATACCATCCGGCACTCTTCGAGCAGATATTCCGCCGCTTCCTTGAGCGTCAGCTTTGCTTCATGCTCGCGAGTATCGGCGCGCGCGCTCATCGCCTGTTCCGATGCGCCTTGAACTTCCGCATTCCCTTCTTGACGAGCTTGTCCGCAGGTGCCGGCCCGGTCCACCTGGTCACGGTGAAGGTCCGGCCCAGCTCGTCGTTGTAGTCTTCAAAGAAGGCGCAGATGTCCTTGATCTGCTTCCGGGGCAACTGCTTGGCGGAGTCGATGTCGGCAAAGCGGCGCGATGCGACGGGCACCGCAAGGAATCGGTCGTTGCGCTCGGGCTTCTCGCCTTTCTCCTTCTGCTCTCCTTCGATCACGCCAATGATCCGCGAAAGAATCACCGCGCCGTACTCGGTCGTCTCCTCGATGAGCAGCAGTACGTCGAGTGGATCACCGTCGTCGCCGAGCGTGGACGGGATAAAGCCAAAGGCGTAGGGAAAAACCGAGCCTTCCGGCAGAATGTGCCGCAGCTGAAATAGCCCGAGCGTCGGTTCGTAGCTGTACTTGGCTGCGGATCCCTTGGCGGTCTCGATGATGACTCGCCACGCCTTTTCTTTGCGGTCGTATGGCGGGATGGCAAGAATGTCGTGGTGCATGATTCGAGAGACGTCACGCCTGGGGCTGGAGAGCACACCTGATGGCATCGCGCGTGGGTTGGACCCTCCGGCACCGATCTCCCCTGCGTTTATCGGTCCACAAGCCAGACAGATCGAGCTGCGTGGCTCGCCAGACACTGCCACCGTTGCACGATGCGTTTTGCTTGCCAACCCGCGCTCGCCGAGACGATACTATGGTCATGCCGCTCAGCCAGCACGTTAGCGCCGACGCCGTGCGCGCTCTTCCCGATGATGGCAATCGGTACGAAACGGTTCACGGCGAACTGCTCGTGACGCCGGCGCCATCGCTCACGCATCAGTGGGTGCTCGCCAATCTGTTCCGCATTCTCGACGGCTATCTCGCCAGTCACGGCATTCGGGAAATACTGTGGTCGCCTGCGGACATTTCGTTCGGCGATGACACGCTCGTCCAGCCCGATCTGTTCGTCGCCGACATGGCGGCCATGCGGCGCTCGGGCCGCTGGGCTGACGTCGGTACCTTTCGTCTGGTCATTGAGGTGGTGTCGCCATCGAGCAAAGCGGCCGATCGCGGCGTCAAGCGACGGCTGTATCAGGAGCAGCGGATTCCGCTCTATTGGATTGTGGACATCGACCAGCGGCAGGTCGAGGTCTGGACGCCGGATGCGCAGTTTCCCACGGTCGAGCGCGAGCGGCTCACCTGGCGGCATCCGGATCTTGAGGACGAATGTGTTGTCGATCTGGCAGCGGTGTTCGCGTAGCACTCTGAGAAGTGACGAAGTTCTCGCCGCAGTCCGCAATCCGTCCCGCCAGGAACCGCCGCTCCGCCGGATTGCGCGCCACCGCCAGTGCCGTCTCGTAGTGTTTGCGCGCCACGTCCCGCCGCCCGCGCCGCAACTCGAAGTCACCCCGCGCCGCCGCATAGAACGGATAGTGCTCCAGGCGTTCCCGGTCGGCGATCGCGTCGATCTCCGCCAGACCACGCTCGGGCCCCTCGTGCTGCCCAATGGCAATCGCGCGGCTCAATGCCACGACTGGCGACGGCCGAATCGCGAGCAGGCGATCATAGAGTGTCGCGATTGCCGCCCAGTCGGTAGTGTCGGCCGAAGTCGCCACCGCGTGGATTGAAGCGATCGCCGCTTCGAGGTGGTACTCCGTGAGCATCTCACCTGTCGCCGACACTCCCAACAGCCGGAGCCCTTCGGCGAGCTTGCGCTGATCCCAGCGGCTCCGATCCTGATCGTGCAGCGCGTGGAGGTTGCCCGATGCGTCGAGCCGGGCAGGGAGCCGAGCGGCGTTGAGATACATCAGGGCTGCGAGCGCGCGAGTGGATGGCGTCGCATCGAGCGATCCGTCGAGCAGTACCCGCGTGAGGCGCATGGCTTCATCGCAGAGCTCGGCCCGGACCACATGGGCTGTGGACGCGCCGTGATAGCCTTCATTGAAGAGCAGATAGAGTGCCCGTTGCACCGCCGGGAGTCGGGCGGCAAAATCGGCGGCGCTGGTGAGATCGAACAGTCGCTCGGCTTGTGCCAGCGTCTGCTTGGCGCGCGTGATCCGCTTTTCAGCAGCAGCGCGTGTAATCACAAAGGCGCCGGCGATTTCACCGGCGCTCAAGCCGCAGAGGATGTTGAGCATCAGCGCTACCTGCGCTTCTTCCGCCAGCGATGGATCGCAGCACGAGAACATCATGCGCAACAGATCGTCCCTGATCGCGTGCTCGGCGAACAGCTCCTGGACGGTGGGCGCAAGCGTCCACTCGCTCCGCAGCAGCCGATCAACATCGGGCGCAAAGGTGCGCGCGGTGCGTTCCCGGCGGAGCGCGTCGAGCGCCTTGTGCTTGGCCGTCGCCATGAGCCACGCGGCGGGATTGTCGGGCACGCCGCGAATCTTCCAGACTTCGAGCGCCTTGCAGAAGGCGTCCTGCACCACGTCTTCCGCGAGCGCCAGGTTGTGAACGCCAAAGACGCGGGTGACGGTAGCCACCAGCCGGCCTGACTCGCGCCGGAAGAGGTGGTCGATGCCGGCGGCTGCTTCACCGCCGGCGTCGGTTCCGTCCCGCGTGCTCGTCACATCTCCATCTTCATGATCGGCCGCACTTCAACGTCGCCACCGCGCTCGAGAATCGGGCATCCCTTCGCGATCGCTGCGGCCGCCGCAAGATCCGCCGCCTTGATCACCGTGAAGCCGCCCACCACGTCCTTGGCTTCGGCAAACGGGCCGTCGACGATCGACTTGCCGCCGGCCTTGACGACCTTGCCGGTCCCTTCGAGCGGCTGGCCGCGATCGACGATCTGGCCGTTGGCCGCCATCTCCTTGAACCACCCCGTCCACTTCTCCATCACCTTCTGCCCATCCTCCGGGGAAGTGGGACGGCTGCCGCCGCGATACAGGAAGACGAATTCGCTCATTGTGTGCTCCTTATATGTAGACCGTAAGGGGAAAGCATCGACCACCATGCGGTTGGTCGGGCTATTGACGTTTGAAGATGGCGGGTCCGGACATTCGGAACGTCGGCGGCCGGTGGCATCCTAGTTCGCTCGCCACTCCTCGCCGGGAACCGCTCTGCGCATGAATTCGTCGAACAGCGGCACCGTGAAGGCAGTGTCTCCATGACCGGGACTCCAGACCATTCCTTTCGAGATGAGCTTTCCGCGAGTCGGGCCCAGTGACTGCGATGTCCTTCCCAGAAGCTGCGCGACATCGCCCGACCGGTGCGCGTCCGGTCCGAGTTCGGCCATCGCGCGCAGATAACGCTTCTCGAGATTGGTCAGCCGATCGAATCGTACCCGGAAAAAGCTTTCATCGAGCGCGGCCACCGCGGACACCGATGCGCCGATGACATCTGTCACATCAATGGGCGAACTGCTCGCGACATCCCACGCGTACTTGCCCCATTCCTGGATGAAGTAGGGATAGCCGCGAGTCACCGCAACGATCCGTTCGATCGCGGCAGGCGTGATGTCAACGCCCAGATGATTCAGCGGCTTGACGACGGCATCCCGCGCGGCCTCGGCCGGCAGTGGACCAACCTCCGGGAAGTCGAACAACCGCTCGGCGTACGACTTGGCGCGGCCCATCCGTTCACGGAGCTGTGGCAGCCCCGCGCCAACCAGTACCACCGGCAGTCGCCGCTGCGCCACGAGATGCAGCGCGGTGATGAGCGCTTCGAGCTGGGCCTCGTCGACGTACTGCAGTTCGTCGACAAACATCGCAAGGGCGGTGTCGGCGTGCTGCGCGGCAACGCCCGTCACTTCCAGCAGGGCGCCGAGGTCGTGCTCGAGATCGCCGTTGTCGGCCAATCCGGGTTCAGGGTCAAAGTCGAATCCGACTTCGATGTCGGCATACTTCACCTTGAGCGCCTTGGCGAACCCAGCCAGGGCGCGGAGCGCGCGATGCGCGAAATCCTTGGCGTGCGCATTCAGGGACAGTCCGAGCAGGGCCTGTCGCAGTTGCGGCGCGATGATGGCGGGGAGCGAACGGTTTTCCGGCGCTTCGATTCGCAGGGTGCGCACGCCGGTTGCTCGCGCGTTGTCCTTCATGCGATCCAGCAGCACCGTCTTTCCGACGCCGCGCAGGCCGATCATCAGTACGCTCTTGGCAGGCAGCCCAAGCCGCACACGGGCGATGGCAATGCGCACGGCCTCGAGCAGGTCATCCCGACCGGCAAGCTCAGGCGGCTGGGTTCCAGCGCCCGGGGCAAAAGGGTTCCTGATCGGGTCCATTGCCACCTCTATCTCTATCGAGTTTAGCGACGTTATCGACCTGAGATAAACTAGATAAACTCAGTAAATATGCAATGCACGCCCCCCCAGCCCACCTTGCGCCCTCCGCCCGCTCGGAACGTTGCGGTTGCCGCTGCACGTCCGCTCGATCACGAAGGCTCGTTCGATGCATCCACCTCCTTCACGATTGCCGGACATCCCGCCGTCGCCCATGTCGACGAGCCGCTGGCTCGCGTGACGCGGCGGCACTTGCCGGCGTCGGGCTGGTACTTGGCCTCATTGGTACCGTGATCGTGACCCGCGGCATGCGGGCGATGCTCTTTGCCGTCGATCCGCTCGATCCGGTGGTACTGGCTGGAGCGGTGATAGTGTTGTTTGTCGTAGCGCGGCAGGGGCGGCGTGGTTTCCGGCACGGCGGGCGGCGGCGGTCGATCCGACGGTCGCAATCCGTGGAGAGTAGCGTCGGGCTCGCGGCAGCTCGCGTTTTGCGGGCCATGCTGCCGGTCGATTGCGGGTACTTGGCGCAGCGGTGGCCGCTAGCCTCAGCGGATGCGCCGCGCTTGCCCACCTGCGTCCGCCGAGACGATACTATGTCCATGTCGCTCACAAGACACTTCACCGCTGAGGATGTCCGCGGGTTGCCCGACGACGGCAACCGCTACGAGACTGTCCACGGCGAGCTGCTCGTGACGCCGGCACCGGGCGGATTTCATCAGCTGATCGTCACCGACCTCCTGCTGACACTTGGGACGTATCTTAAGGCGAATGGCATCAGGGGATTGCTGGCGTCACCCGCCGACATCTCGTTCGACGAAGACACGCTCGTCCAGCCCGATCTGTTTGTGGCGGATGTTGCGGAGTTCCTCCCCACCGGCAAGTGGTCCGACATCCGGACGCTGCATCTCGCCATCGAAGTGCTCTCGCCGTCGACCGCGCGGGCGGATCGCGGCGTCAAGCGCCGGCTCTATCAGGAACAGCGGATTGCGGAGTACTGGATCGTCGACATCGACCAGAAGCAGATCGAGGTGTGGACCCCGGACGCGCTGGCTCCGGAGGTGCAGAGCGACCGCATCGTATGGCAGCATCCGGCGCTCGACGTGGAGTGCGCTGTTGGCGTGGCGGGGCTGTTCGTGTGGGGGTGACCCCGTGAGGCTTGTGCCTGGCTATTCCGCCCGCAGCGCAACATTCGGATCGACCCGCGCACCGCGCCACGCCGGGATCCAGCACGCGGCGACCGCCACCGCCGTGAGGATGCCGGCCACTGCCAGGTAGGTCGCCAGATCGAACCGGGAAATGCCAAAGAGCAGCGACCCGACGGCACGCGTCGCCTCGAAGGTGATCACCACGCCGATCGCCAGACCGGTCAACGCCACCATCAGCCCCTCGCGCACCACCAGCGCCACGATTTCACTCTGCGTGGCTCCCAATGCTGCGCGCACACCGATCTCCCGTGTGCGCTCGGTGACACTTCCCGCGAGAATGCCATAGAGTCCAATGCCCGCAAGCGCCAGCGCCGCCAGCGCAAAGACCTCAAAGATGCTGAGCGCAAAATGCCGCTGCGCTTCTGAGCCAGCCACGAGATCTTCCATGGTAGTCGCTCGCGTGATCGGCTCGCGATCGACGGACCAGATTGCGCGGCGGATCGCGGGAACCACCGTGATGGGGGCCACACTCGTACGCACCACGAGCGATTGCACGCCGTCGACCCAGGGCCATTCTCCCAATGGCACGTAGAACGCGTCGGTTTGCCCGAACGCCAGCGATTGTTGTTTGACGTCCCCGACCACGCCGACGACAGTCGCCCACGGGCGCGTTGAATCGCCGATTTCCGGCCCCGCGCGCATCCGTTGACCAATGGGATCGCGATCACCAAAGACCCGTTTGGCGTACGAGGCACTGAGCAGCACCGCCTCAGCGCTGCTGGGACCGTCGCGCTGATCGAAAAGACGACCCCTCACGAGCGGGATGTGCATCGCCCGGAAATAGTCCGCCGTGACGACATAGCGCCACAAGGCGGCGGAGGCGGTCGCATTGCTGTCTGGCAGTCCTTCGAACTGCGTACCGTAACTATCCAGGTCGCCGCTGAGTGGTAGCTGCGTGGTGAACGCTGCCGTCGTGACGCCGGGAAGTTGCCGCACCGCCTCGAGCGCGCGCTCAAAGAACTCGTAGCGCGCAGTCGTCGAGTCGTACCGGTGGCCGGCCAGAGCGACCTGCATGGTGGCGATATTCTCGGCGTCGAATCCTGGCGTCACGCTGAGCAGCCGGCTGACGCTTCGGAGGAGGAGTCCGGCGCCGACCAGCAGTACCGTCGCGAGTGCCACTTCCGCGATGACGAGCGTGCGCCGCGTTGTCTGGCGCGCCGCAACCCGGCGCGAGCTCTGATGGAGCCGTTCGAGGAAGAGGTTCCCGGACACGCGCCAGGCGGGCACAAACCCCACGACAATGCCGACACCGGCCGTGAGCAGCAACGCGAATGCAAAGACGCCCTGATCGAGCCGGATGGCATCGACGCGTGGCAGCTGTGCGGGCGAGATCGCCACGAACGCGTGGACGCCGGCGCTCGCCACCGCCAGCCCCAGTGCGCCGCCCAGCGCGGCCACCACCAGACTCTCCGTCACGAGTTGCGCGACGATGCGCCCTCGGCTCGCACCGAGTGCGGAGCACATGGTAAGCTCTGCCTGGCGTTGTGCGACCCGTGCAAGGAAGAGATTGGTGACGTTCACGCAGGCGATCAGCAGCAGGAGGCCCACCGCGCCGGCGATGGCAAACAACGCGGGCCGCACGTCGCGCGCGACCGCTTCCTGCAAGCCGGTGACGATCATGCCGCCATTCATGTCCGCCCAAGGAGGACGGGGGAAGTCGGCCCGACGCGCGTGGGCAATCGCGGCGACGTCATGACGCACGTCCGCAACCGTCAACCCCGCGCGCGCTCGGCCGATCATTGTCAGATGATGCCCCCACTCCCGAGTCTGAAACGACGCGCTCGGCTGATATTGCAGCGGCGCCCAGATGTCGGTGTGTGGGGCGAAAGCAAGATCAAACCGCTCGGGCATGACGCCGATCACCGTCCACGGATCGCCACCGAGCAGAAGCGATTGTCCGATGGCTGCCGCACTCGTTCCGAAGCGTTCGCGTGCCAGGCGTCCGCTGATCACGACCACCCGCGGCCCGGCGGCATAATCGTCGGTGGCGGTAAAGTCGCGGCCGTATGCAGGCGAGACGCCGAGCACCCGAAAATATCCGGCCGAGACGCGTTGCCCCGACAGACGAAGCGGGTCGGCGATCGCTGCGCCGCTGGCAAGCAGCGGCGGCTGCCAGGCGTTGGCAACGGCAAGCGCATCGAAGGTGTGCGTCCGGGCCGCCAGTTCAACGTAGGTGCCAAAGGTCACGGGAACGGGATTGCCGGTGCCATTTCCGTCGGAGACCATCATCACGCGTTCGGCGTGTGGGTAGGGGAGCGGATCGAGGAGGATCGGTTTGAGCGCGCTGAAGATCGCCGTCGTCGCACCGACGCCCAGTGCCAAGGTGAGTATGGTGACAATGGTGAAGGCCGGAGAGTGCGCCAGCCGGCGAATGGCCAGACGCAGATCGGTCATGATGTTTTCCAGTCTGTACTCCCATCCGGCCGTGCGGATCTCTTCGCGAGCGGCGGTCTCGTTGCGGATATCGAGTCGCGCCGCGCGCCGTGCGGTCTCCGGCGAGAATCCGCGGCGCGTGTGCTCCGCGGTCGCGGCGTCGATGTACTGGGAGACCTCGTCGCGGATGTCGCGATCGGTGCGTGCCGGCTGGAAAAGCGCCCGGAAGCCATGCCGGACCTGCCGCCAGAGCGACACCGCTCACCCATCCGCTTTGAGCAGACGTGCGACGGCCGCTGCCCGGCGTGTCCAATCGGCGGTGTCTGCGGCGAGCTGGCGATGTCCCACGCGAGTGAGGCGATAGTACTTGGCGCGACGGGCGTTTTCGGTCTCCCGCCATTCCGAGTCGACCGCGCCGGCGCGCTCCAGCCGCTGCAGGGCGGTGAGGAGCGAACCGGGATTGACCTTGAAGACGCCGCGCGATATGTCCTGCACGCGCCGCGCGATCCCGAAGCCATGCATCGGCGTGAGGGACAGAGTCTTGAGAATCAGCAGGTCAAGCGTGCCCTGGATGACATCGGTCGTCGGTTCGTCCATGATCCTGTCCGCCGGAGATCCCCGAAGGCTAGCGGGCTGTCATCTTGATTGTCAACATGTGGGCGTCAACTGGTCGGCACGGGCCGATGATGTCACGGATCATCATCGTCGTGTCAGCGTCACGCGCGCGAACGGTTGCCGCACGCCGAGGGAGTCATTGTCCATGTGCCATTGCCAGGTGTCGGCTTTGGCGTCATGCACAAAGGTGGTGTGAAAGCTCGAGCCCGGCGAGTAGGTGAAAAGGAACGGAATCGAATCGGCGGCCACGCGGCCGTGACCGGTACCCCGCGGATCGAACGCGCTAGCCGATCTCCCTCGCTGTGACTCGTCGCCGAACCAGACCGGCGTCATCACCCGATGCTCAAAGCTGCGGGGCCGATTCTTGGATCGCAACGCACCGATGCGGTCCCCCCTAGCGTCTCGACGGCCTGCGTCGTACGATTGGCCCGTTCCTCCCCACATTGCGTCCGTCCCGAATCGCCACGAGGATAGCCTCCATGTCGTCCCTGCCCGCGATCCCCCACGGCACTGGCAAGCACCCGATCGGCATGGTGGTCATCAATGCCACCGATCTCGCGCGCGCCGTCGACTTCTATCGCAAGGTCTTCAAGTGGGAATTGGAGGGACTTTCGCCACAGGTCGCCGCGGGTGCGACGCCCGGGATGACCGGTCCCACTGTGGCGCTGCGGGTTGGCATGGGTGCCGCCCATCAAGGCGTCGTGCCATTCCTTGGCGTCCCGGACGTTGTCGGTGCGCTCGATGCCGCGGTTGCCGCGGGCGGTTCGGTGGAGCACGCGCCATGGGATGCCCCGATGGTCGGGAAGCTCGCGCGCTTTGCGGATCCATCGGGCACAGTGTACGGACTCGTGACGGGAACGGCCCCTGCGCCCGCCCGGATTCCGCCGCCGTTCGGCGACAATCCCAGGCCGCCGGCCAACGATGTCTGCTCCATCGAGATGTATGCCGCCGATCACGCCGCCACGGCAGCGTTCTTTGGCTCACTCTTCGGCTGGGGCACCGTCGCCACCATGCCGCACTATCTCGGCTTTGACACGGGTGCCGGAATCGGCGGTGTCTTTCAATCGCACGCGCCGGCGGCTCGTGGCGTTCCCTACATCCATGCGCCCGACGTCGGGGCCACGCTCGATGCGATCGATGCCGCCGGCGGTGCTCGGCAGGGCGGTGTACTGCCGGTTCCCGGATTGGGATCGTTCGGCTACTTCAACGACCCGTCCGGCACGATGATGGGGCTGATCGGCGGCTGACACGGCGGCAGGGGCGGCGCTGACTTGTCAGCGCGAACCGCGAGCGTTACTGCACCACTGCTCCGGCCGGCCGGTTGAACATCGTGCCGTCGCCGAGCTCACCGTAGACATTGTCGCCCCAGCAGAAGGCGACTCCCAGCGAATTGAGGCCGCACGTGTGGACGTGGCCGGCGACAATCTTCACAAAAGTGCGCCCGCTGGCGGTCGCCGTGGGCGTGACGTGCGGGGTGGTTCCGCCGTCGCCCAATTGGCCAAAGGAATTGGCACCCCAGCAGTAGGCCGTCGCGGACGTACTGAGACCGCACGTATGAAAGGTGCCGAGCGCGAGTTGCGTGAATACGAGGCCGGTGGAGACGAGCGTCGGCGTGTTGCGTGAGAGAACAGTCGTGCCGTCCCCGAGTTCGCCGTCGGTGTCGGTCCCCCAGCAATACGCGGCGCCGGCGCCGGTAATGGCGCAGGTATGATCGTAGCCTGTGTACACATGCGCGAACGTGAGTCCGCCAGCGACTGCCACCGGTGCGTTGCGCTGCGTATTGGTGCCGTCTCCCAGCTGACCGGAAACGTTGCGTCCCCAGCAGTAGACCGCGCCGGCGGACGTGCGACCGCAGACGGAGAGGCCGGCGGCAGAAAGTTCCGTGAATGACAGCCCGCCCGTGACCGCCGTGGGCGTGAGTCGATCCAGGCCCGTGCCGTCCCCGATGCCACCATCGGTAAGGGCACCCCAGCAGTAGGCCGCCCCCGCGCCGGTGCGGCCGCAGATGACCACGCTGCCGACCACGATCTGCACAAAGGAAAGGCCGCCGCTGACGGCAACGGGGGCGGACGTGGTATTGGTGGTGCCGTCGCCGAGCGGGCCCTGGCCCCAGCAATAGGCCGCACCGGTGTTGAGGAGACCGCACGTGCGCATGGCGCTGGTGGCCAGTTGTGTAAAGGTGTGGCCGCCTGCAACAGCCGTCGGCACCAGGCGATTGAACGTGGTGCTGTCGCCGAGTTGACCGGCGATGTTGTGGCCCCAGCAGAGCGACGGGCCATTCAGCGCGCGACCGCAGGTGTTGTAGTCGTAGCCTGCCGTGATATCGGCAAACGTATCGCTGCCGCCACTGGCGGTCGACACCGTGATGACGATCGTCCCGAACTTGGTGCCTGTGGTGGCCATGATGGTGGCGGTGCCGGCGGTCACGGCGGTCACCACGCCGGAGGTACTGACCGAGGCGATGGGTGAAGCACTGCTGCTCCACACAAACGCGCGGCTGAGTGATGAGTCGGCGGCGTTGAGTGCGGTGGCGGTCAGCGTCACCTGCTGGCCGGGCGTGAGCACTGTGCTGCTTCCTGTGACAGAAATGTGATTGACCACCGTGTCGGCGGTCGTGCCGCCGGTGGATCCGGTGGAGTCGGAGCCGCCGCAGGCGGTGGCGAGTGCTGCGAGAACGAACGGAATGGCGGAGAAGCGGCGCATGCGACAGCCCGGAGAGTGGAAGCTCCGAAGCTACTGTCGGTCGAGGGGCACGTCTACTCCGCGCTCAGGGTACGACTGCCGACATTTTTATCCATGTGGCCAGTCGGTCGGCCTCTGCCGGCGAGAGATCCTCCGGAAGATTGGCGATCGTGACGACCCATCCTGGCCGCAGGAGAACCGATGTGTCGTACGCGCCCGCGCGCGTGGCAGGAACCGTCGGTGACATCTTCGGCTCCGCTGAGTACGAGCCCCTGGTGCGCGTTGAGGGCGCCTTTCCCTCCCGGTTCTGCGCAGCCCTGGTGGCGCGGGTCTTGACCGAAAAACGGGCGGGGTCGTCACGCCAGCGGACAAAATGTTCCACCGCCCGACGCACGCGGCTCCCGTATTCGCGCAATGAGCCAGGGGAAAATTCCGTCGCGCGCTTGTTACTGAACCGCCGGACCAGACTGTCGAGATCGATCTGCCGCACATCCTCCTGCTCGGCAGGATCAAGCATCCCGAACATGTTCCGGCTGGCGACCGCGAGCGCCTGGGCGGTGGCCGCGGGCATCAGCCCCTTTTCGGCCGCGTGATTGAGGAAGTCGACCAGATCGGAGGTCGAGTAGCCGTTTGACATCTTACCTCCAAAAACGTTATATTGTCCGTCGATGACAAATATAACGTCCTCAACGCAAAGCGCAAATCCTCTCTACCCCCGCCTCCTCGGCGCGGCTATTGAGCGCGACCTGTCGCTGTACCCCGTGGTCGCCGTGATGGGGGCGCGCCAGGTGGGCAAAAGCACGCTCGCCCACGCCATTGCCAGCCAGCGCGGCATGGCATGTCACACCTTGGACGACTCTGACGCGTTGTTGTACGCTCAGGCGGATCCGTCCGGTTTTCTTGCCGACCTGGGCGACGAGGGCGCGTTCATTGACGAAGTCCAGCGCGCACCGGACCTCTTGGTCGCCATCAAGGCCGTGGTCGACCTGGAGCAGCGCAACGGCCGCTACCTCCTCAGCGGATCGGCGCAGCCGAAAATCCGCAGCGGCGTCGGTGATTCGCTCGTCGGCCGGGTGAGCTATCGCACCTTGCGACCGCTGCTCACCAGCGAGCTGCGCTACTCGATCGAGGGCAGTGCGTGGAGCATGCTCTTCGGCGACGAGACAGAGCTGCTCGCGGAACTGGCGTTGCGGCCCATGCGGCATGGCGATCTCGACTGGCGACAGGTTGTGCCCGTTGGCGGGTATCCCAGAGTGGTTGCCGCGCCGCCGGACGCTCGGCGGGAAATCGCCAGCAACTACCTCGAGACATTCATTGCACGCGACCTGCCTGAGGTGCTCAGCGTCTCCTCGCACGAGCACTTCGGGCGGTTCGTTCGCGTCCTGGCCACCCGTGTCGGGCAACCGCAGAACACCAATAGCCTGGCAGGGGAGCTGAATATCAGTGCGAACACGGCCGCACGCTGGATCGATGCGCTCGAGCGAAGCTATCTGCTGGAGCGGATTCCCGCCTTCTACGTGAATGCCGGTCACCGCATCACCAAGGCGGCAAAGCTCTTCTTCAACGACGCAGCGCTCGCGCTGGTCGCCGCCAATGAGACGCTGCCCAATGGCATGCACCTGGAAAACTTTCTCGCGACGGATCTCAAGGTCTGGGAAGAATCCCGTCCGGGGCGGGTGGTGTACCATTGGCGTGTACAAGGTGGCGCTGAGGTGGACTTTATCCTTGAGCAGGACCAGGGCAGGGTCGCCGTGGAAGTCAAAGGAACCAACTCGGTGGGACCGTCGGACACGAAACACTTGCAACGCTACGTGAACGACCACGGCGCCGTGCGAGGTGTGCTGCTCTCCGCGGATCCCGAGGTCCGGCTTCTGGCTCGCAACGTCGTCGCCGCGCCGTGGTGGGCCGCCGTCTAGCCAGGTATCTACCCCTCCTCCAGGACCACCGCCGGCGTGCCCGCTCCGCCCACCGCCACAGTCGTCACCGCCATCCCCCCGGCGCCAAATGCTCGGCGCGCAAGCAGCGTTCCCAGTGACACCGCGCCAAGACAGCGCGCCGGCACCAGCGCGACCATCCGGCGGATCCCCCGATCCGACAAGGTGGCGAGCAGCTCGGCATACCCGCCCGCACAACTCACGTGCCCGGCGCGCAGCAGATCGTAGTCTCCCTGCTCGGCGATCGTAATCGTGATGGTGTTCCCCTGATCGCAACTCACGGCCGCGAGGTGATCGAGCTCGCCGCCGTTGACGGCGTGACGCACGCGCCGCGCGGCGGCAATGCGGAGCTCGCGCTCGGAGAAGAGCAGGCGTGCGGCGTCCTTGGCAAGTACTCGGTCAGGGTCACATCCGGTCGCGTCGATCGCAGCGCGATGATACGCGGGCAGATGCGGCGTGCGTTCCAGGTAGTCCGCCGCAAGTGCCGCGGCCAGGCGTTCCGCCACTGCGCGCTCTCCCGCGACCGGCCGGATAAACTGGATGTCGTCGACCAGGACCACCAGCCGTGCGGCTGAGCGCGATGCGATTGCCCGGGCTGCACCGTGCCACGTCGCGCGAGTGAATTCCGTCATCTCGCGCATACCCGCGGCATTTCCGGTGTCGTCGATCAGGCCGTCGACGGGTGTTGCACCAGCCGAGAAGATGGCAAAGTGTCCGGCGAGCACCGCCGTATCGGCCGTTGCGCCCGCGAGTGTCTCCAGGAGCCAGGCATCGAGCGTTCCGGGGGCCAATGTGCGGCTCACGTCGATACCCGTCCGCGCGCCGCCAGCGCCAGCTCGGCAATGCGTCCGATCGCATAGGAACACAGCCAGCGGGTGCGATCGCGCATTCCTTCGTGCAGCCGCGGCGACAGTCGTGGCGATCCGCCGTAGTCGAATCCCTCGACAAACTGCGCCGGCTTGAAATGCGTGCGCGTGTGTCCTTCCGTGCTTCCCGGGCCGCATACCGCAAACGACGTGTCGAAACGATTGATCGGCGCCGCGCGCTGCCGCATGATCTGCTGAATGCCGTTGATGCCGAACGCCGGTGCCAGGAAGCGCTCGCCTCGTGCGGCTGCTGCGATTCCGTTGGCAGGCCCCAGGAAGATCGTCCGCTCGCGCTTGCCACCGCGACTCGCGCGGCCGCCATAGCTCGGCAGCTCCGTGGGGCAGCCGGTGAGCAGCAGGAGCGCCGTCGCGAGAGCGCTGCTTACCGATTCCGCCACCGCACCGGGCCGCGGGCGGAATTCGCGGCCCAGCCGGTACCAGCATAGGTGCCCCACGAGCGTGGCAAGGTCGGACACCACTAGCGCGCGCAACTCGGCGCTGTCGCGCGCGTCCTCCGTCACGCGCCGCGGCGGCAACCACCCGTGACGCTCGTAGAGCGAGGTCACGTCGCCGCCCGCGCCATGCGCAAGCAGGTGATACGCGGCCGGATCATAGGGAAAGAACCAGTGGTGCGCGAACAGCAACTTTACCGCCAGTTGTACCGCTGCGTCCGACGCCGGATCGTCGAGCAATGCCTCGAGCGCGCTGCCGGAAAAGCCGGGCGTCAGATGGCTCCGACCGAGCAGCTGTTCGGCGCGGATCTCGAGTGTTTCGCCCGCGAGCAGCAGGGCGTAGTCGACGAGATTGGTGTATTCGTGGCGGTCCACCGGCGCATCGGCGCGCGACACCGTAAAGACAATGCCGAGCACCGGGAGGCGGCCCGTCGAGATCGTGTGAAAGGATTGGACGCCGGGCGAAAGCGCCAGGTGGTGGATGAAATAGCCCTCCGGCGGTCCATCGGGCGCCTTGCTCTGAAAGCCGTGGCGCGCCTGCTCAACGGCGATCTGCGCGCGCCGCGCGGCACCCACGCTGTTGAATGAGCGATAGCTGTCAAAAGCCTGGCGGTTGATGCGTGTCGTCTGCGGCATGCGTCGAGTACACTCTGCCGCGCTCTGCAGGAACGACCCGGTGCGCCCCGCCTCGGCGCACTGGTAGAGCAGGTCGCGGCTCACGCCAGCATGCGCTCCCGGCAGCGGACCGATATCCCAGAGCACACCGGGCGATTCGGGCCGCAGACCCGCCGCGCCCAGTGGCTGGAAGAGATAGACCGACACCCGTGACTCGGCCGGAAGGAGGCGCGCGACGGTGTCGACGGCCGCCGCGCGCTCGGCCTGGGCGATTGCCTGCAGCATCTCCGCCTCGGACATCGTTGCTCCTCCCGCAGGCAATCTTGGGTCTGACCCGATGGTCTTTCGAGGTGGAGAAATATCCTGACAAACCAGCAGTTTATCCAGTGTACGGTCGAGCGCATCTCCCGGGTGACATAGCATAAGTCATTGGTGCAATGAATGTTGTGTTCTGCGCCAGTAGCAGAGCCGATGGTGGTGAATCAGCTTCGGATTGTCACCATCACCGGGAGGCACGGCGTGCAATTCGGACCGCGAAAGAGCCTGGCATCACTCCGGGCCGAGTCGGAAGAGGGACTTCTCAAGCGCACTCTTGGCCCCATTCAACTCACCGCCCTGGGGATCGGCTCGATCATCGGCACCGGGATCTTTGTCTTTACCGGCATGGCCGCGTCACAGTACGCCGGCCCGGGTCTGGTCCTGTCCATGATCTTCGCGGCGACGGCATGCGCGTTGGCGGGTCTCTGCTATGCGGAACTCGCCGCGATGATTCCGGTCGCGGGAAGCGCCTACACGTACGCGTACGCGACGATCGGCGAACTCGTCGCGTGGATCATCGGCTGGGATCTGATTCTGGAATACGCGCTCAGCGCGTCGACGGTGGCCGTCGGATGGTCGGGCTACTTCGTCTCGTTCCTGCACGGCTTCGGCCTCGAAATGCCGGCGGCGCTGGCGGTGGCCCCCGGTGTCACGGTGCGCGGGATGGACGGTGTCCCGATTCACGGCGTCTTCAATCTTCCCGCGGCTCTCATCGTTCTGGGCGTTTCCGCGCTTCTGATCAAGGGCATCCGCGAGTCGGCACGGGCCAACACCGTTCTCGTGGTGATCAAGTCGGTGGTGCTGGTCGTCTTCGTCGTCGCGGGCGCGTCATACGTGCGCAGCAGCAATCTTCACCCGTTCATTCCCCCCAATCTTGGCACCTTTGGCAAGTTCGGCATGAGCGGCGTGCTGCGCGCCACGGGCATCATGTTCTTCGCGTACATCGGCTTCGATGCCGTGTCGACCGCGGCCCAGGAGTGTCGCGACCCGCAGCACGACATGCCCACCGGCATCCTCGCCTCGCTCGCCATCTGCACGGTGCTCTATATCGGCGTTGCTGTTGTGTTGCTGGGAATCGTGCCGTATGCCAGGCTCAATGTCCCCGATCCGATCGCGGTCGGCATCGATGCGACGGGACTCACCTGGCTGGCACCGCTGATCAAGATCAGTGCGCTCTTTGGCCTCTTTTCCACCATGCTGGTCCAGTTGCTGGGACAGACCCGGATCTTCTACTCCATGAGCCGCGATGGATTGCTGCCGGCGATGTTCGGCAAGGTGCATCCGCGCTTCCGCACGCCGCATGTGAGCACCGCGCTCACCGGCGTGGTCGTCGCCATCGCCGCCGGTCTCACGCCGATTGAAGTTCTCGGTCAGCTCGTATCGATGGGAACATTGCTGGCCTTTGTGCTGGTGTGCATCGGGATCATTGCGCTTCGCCGCATCGAGCCCGATGCGCCGCGCCCGTTCCGCACGCCGGGCATGCCGTGGGTGCCGATTCTGGGCGCGCTGGCGTGTCTGGTGCAGATGGTGGCGCTGCCGATCGCCACATGGCTGCGCCTGGTGATCTGGCTCGTCGTGGGCTTTGTCATCTACTTCAGCTTTGGCAAGCGTGGAGCGATGCGGCGGCGGGCCGAGCTGGCGCGCTGAACGGCGTCTGGCCGCCCAGCGCGCCGGTGGCGGACTAGCGGCCGAGGCGGAAGCCCGCAAGAATCAGCAGCGTGTGATTCTTGTAGCTCAGGTCGTTGCTGGCGTTGTTGAGCACATTGGTGAGGCCCAGGTCGTATCGCGCGCTGAGCGAGAGGTCGTCGATCATCACGCCTGCGCCAAACATGACGCTCACGTCGGTGCTCTTGATGTCGCTGTCGGAGTCACTCGTGCAGTCCCCACCGATCGAACCGCCGCTGCCATTGCTGAGATCGGCGGAGCACGAAACCTTGAAGGCGATTGCGGGACCGCCCAGGACAAAGACCCGGGTCATGCCGGTTCCGAAGCTCAGATGCAGCAGGAGCGGAACCTCGACATAGTTGAGCTTGAAGGTTCCGGTGACCCCGTCGCTGTTTTCCTGGAATCCCTTTTCGATGTACAGCACGTCGGGACCAAGGTGGATCCCCTGGCCGAGACGGCCGGCGATGGAGATGCCGGCGGCAAAGCCGCTCCGCGACGTGGTGGTGAAGGTGCCGGACGTCCCGCTGGCACTGATGTTGGAACTGGCGAACCCGCCTTCCACGCCCATCATGACCTGGGCGGAAAGTGGCGCGGCGGTCATCGCCGCGGCGGCGAGGGTCAGAAGAGTCTTCCGCATGAAACGTGTCCTCCCGAAAAGTGAAACAGCCACTGACGGCCTCATCGGCCACCTGATTTCGGGAGACGCTGTTCAGGGGAGAAAGCCCACGCCGGGTTGCTAGCGGCCGGTGGCCGCCAGACCGACTGCGCGGTCGCTGATCGTCGCTGCGCGACCAATCACCTTGTCGGATTCCGGCGGCGGTGTCTTCGCGAATTCACCCTGTGCGCCGGTCACCTTGAGCATTCCATCGGCGGTGAAGTCGATGAACGAGTAGAGCGGCTTGCTGTACGGATACATCCCGTTGAACCAGTAGTACGACGCCGAGTTGACGATGAGGCACGGAATGCCCGCGACATGTTCGAGCCGGTCGACGTGCCAGTGTCCGCTCAGGCATGCGCCCACACGCCCCGCGGGATTCGCTGCACCGCAGGCCGCGATCACGTCGAAGATTTCCTGCTGCTCCACCGGGAGCGGCTGGCCCGGATCGGCAAAGCCGAGTGGCTGGTGGGACAGGACAATCACCGGCGTCTTTGCCGCGAGAAGTTCCTGCCTGAGCCACGCGAGCTGTTCGGGATCGGCACAACTCGAAGTGACGCCATCGACAGCGTAGTTGCCGTTGGCGTACGCGGTGGTGACGTCGTTCTTCCGGAAATTGTTGAGATCAAGCACCACGAAGCGATACCCGCCGACATGCTCGGCGTAGTACCGATGCGTCATGCCAAAGGCACGCGCCGCGGTGTCCTTGTCGCATTTGTCCAGATCGTGATTGCCCAGGATGCTCATCCTGCGCCCGCGCACCGCGTCCCACCGCTTGAGACACTCGGCGGCGCCGGCATCGGAATAGCAGAAGTCGCCCATCTGCAGCGTCACGTCAAAGCGATGTCTGGGCAACTCGGTGAGGAACGCGTCGAAGCGCGGCAGGGCATCGGGCGCGAGACCAAAGTGGAGGTCGGTGATTACGGCAAAACGGGCCGGTGCGATCGCGCTGGCCGGGCGGTGGGCGAGTGGCAGCAGGCGCGAGAAGGGCGTTGCGGCAGCACTGGCGCCGGCGATGGCCTGGACGAATGTGCGGCGCGTGAGATTCATCGATTCCTTGCCCACCTGTCACCCCCCTGTGCCACCGCTTACCCTTCTCGCGTCACCCCGTCGGGGCCGCCATGAAACCTGACCACCGTCGCCTGCTGTGACAACCGCTCGCCACACAGCCACCATCGTCGGTTCCGGTCCTAACGGGCTGGCTGCGGCGATCACTCTCGCGGCCGCTGGTGTCGACGTCACAGTCTTCGAGGCCGAAACCACGATTGGCGGCGGCACGCGGTCCGGCGCACTGACGCTGCCGGGCTTCACGCACGATGTGTGCTCCGCGATTCATCCCATGGGCATCGCGTCGCCGTTCTTTCGCAGCGTGCCGCTCGAGCGGCACGGCCTCGAATGGATTCAGCCGCCAGCGCCGCTCGCCCATCCGTTCGACGATGGCCACGCCATCATGCTCACCAAGTCGCTTGACAGCACATGCCACGCGCTTGGAGCAGACGTCGAGCGCTATCGCTCGCTCTTTGCACCCCTGGTACGCGATTGCGACGCCTTGCTCGATGTGATCCTCGCTCCGTTGATTCCACCGCGTCACCCGATCGTTGCGGCGCGTTTTGGTATCCACGCCCTTCGATCCGCGCAGAGTCTTGCCACCAGCCGCTTTCGCGATCCGCGGACGCAGGCGCTCTTCGCCGGGATCGCTGCGCACTCACTGCTTCCGCTTGACGCGGTCGGCAGCGCGTCGTTCGCGCTTGTCCTTGGCATGATCGGTCACCGGTGGGGCTGGCCCTTTCCGCGTGGCGGCTCCCAGCAGATCGCCAATGCGCTCGCGGGACATCTGCGCACCCTCGGTGGCAGTATCGTCACCGGTCATCGCATCGGCAGCGCTGCGGACCTGCCGCCCGCGTCTGTCACGCTGTTCGACACGTCGCCGCGACAGCTCGTCGCCATCGCCGGCGACCGTCTCCCGGCTCGCTATCGCCGCCGGCTCGAACGCTTCCGTTACGGCCCCGCGGCGTTCAAGATCGACTGGGCATTGAGCGGGCCGATTCCATGGCGCGCCGCTGCCTGTGCCAAGGCGGCGACGGTGCATCTGGGCGGTACACTCGCCGAGATTGCCGAATCGGAACAGATGGTCAGCGCTGGTGCGGTCTCGGAGTTTCCGTACGTCCTGCTCACACAGCCGTCGCTCTTCGACGACTCGCGCGCCCCCGCCGGGCAGCACACTGCCTGGGCATACTGCCACGTCCCGAACGGGTCGACCATCGACATGACCGAGCGAATCGAGCAGCAGATCGAGCGCTTCGCCCCGGGATTCCGTGACGTGATTCTCGCGCGCCATGTGCTGACTCCCGCACAGCTGGAAGAGCACAACGCCAACTATATCGGCGGCGACGTGGTGGGCGGGGCCAACGATTTATTGCAGCTCATCGGGCGGCCGGTGCTGAGCCTTCATCCGTACGCGGTGCCCGTCAAGGGATGGTTCCTCTGCTCGGCGTCCACACCGCCCGGCGGTGGCGTCCACGGCATGGCGGGCCATCACGCAGCGCACGCTGCGCTGCGCTCGATCGGCATGGCGCCGTGACAGCGGCGCTGCTCGGCGGTGATGTTCACGCCGAATACTGGTTGACGCGCTGGCTGTTGCAGCGCACGCTGGCCGGTGTCTATCTCGTGGCGTTCGCCGTGGCGGTGAATCAGTTCAAGCCACTCCTTGGTACTCGCGGTCTTCTCCCGGTGCCGTATTACGTGGCGAATACCAACTTCTGGAACTCGCCCAGTCTGTTCTATCTCCACTATTCCGACGGCTTTGCCACCGCGCTCTCGTGGCTCGGCGTGCTGCTCGCCGCGGCCGCCATGACAGGCCTGTCCGAGCGGTTTGGCACACCAGTCAGCATGGCGGTCTGGGGCATGCTCTGGCTCTGCTATCTGTCGATCGTCAATGTAGGCCAGACGTTCTACGGTTTTGGCTGGGAGACGCTGCTGCTCGAGGCGGGATTCCTTGCCGTCTTCCTTGGATCTCGCGATACCGCGCCGCCGGTCATCGTTATCTGGCTGTTTCGCTGGCTTCTCTTTCGTCTCATGTTCGGCGCGGGCCTGATCAAGCTTCGCGGCGATCCCTGCTGGCGCGATCTGACCTGCCTCGTCTATCACTACCAGAGCCAGCCGATGCCCAATCCGCTGAGCTGGTATTTCAATCGTCTCCCGCGGTGGATCGACAAGGGCGGGGTGCTCTTCAACCATCTCGCCGAGCTCGTCGCGCCATTTGGATATCTGCTGCCCTGGCGCTGGATCCGGGGTACTGCGGGCATCATCACTGTCGTATTCCAGTTGACCCTGATTCTGAGCGGCAATCTGTCGTGGCTCAACTGGCTCACCATTGTCATCGCGATTTCCTGCTTTGATGATCGCATGCTCGCGCGTCTCATCCCGGCGCACGCGGGAATGCTGCACTCGTTGGCGGCGCCGCACCAGATCGCAGTCGGGTTGTTGACGCTGCTGGTGTTCGTGCTCAGCGTCCGGCCGGTGATGAACATGATCTCGGCCGGCCAGCTGATGAACGCGAGCTTCGAGCCGCTGCATCTGGTGAATACGTACGGCGCTTTTGGCAGCATCTCGCGGACGCGCTATGAGGTGGCGGTCGAGGGAACCACCGACAGCACGATCACGGCGTCGTCGGAATGGCGAGAATATCAGTTCAAGGCCAAACCGGGAGATGTATCGCGCCGGCCCCCGGTCGTTGCACCCTACCACCTTCGCCTTGATTGGCTGATGTGGTTTGCCGCGCTGAGCCCGTCATACGCCGATCCGTGGTTTCTGCCGCTGGTGGGACGCCTGCTGCAGAATGACCGCGCCACGCTTGGGCTGATGTCCGGCAATCCGTTCCGCGACCAGGCGCCCGTGTGGGTGCGCGCACGACTCTACGATTACCGATTTACTACGCCCGCGGAGCACAAGGCGACGGGACAGTGGTGGGAGCGGACATTCGTGCGGGAGTACCTGTCGCCCGTTTCACTCCAGACGCCCGGATTTGTAGCGCAGCTTACCGCCCAGGGATGGTCTTACTAGCGCCCGGTGCGCGCGCGTCGCCGCTCAGCATGAGGAACTCCTTCCGGACGGCGTTGCCACTCGCATCGAATTCAAAGCCGAACTCGATGTACGCTACCGTGCGGCAGGCGTGGCAATCATCGACAATGCGCTGCCGAAAGACATAGAGCGTATTCCCGCCGGCCACTGCCCGTGTGGCAATCAGTTGAGCCGCGTCCCCCGACACCATGAATTTGCTGGGGTCCACGCCCGGCGCGAGCACGGCGGTTAGCGACGGATTGACCGCAATCGCCCGGGCGATCTCTTCTTCCGTGATATTCGCAAAGATCAGTTGCGGGTGTCCATTCACGATCCACGTCTGTTCGTTGCTGTTGGCCGCATAGATATCGTCGCTGGTCGCGGTGCTCACGACGCCATGCGCCTCGATGCTGGTGAAGAAGATTCCGCCGAGGAGCTGTGCGACGCGAATCGCCTTGGGAGGCGCGTGCACCGCACGGAGACCGCGAACAACACAGGCATTCGCGTCGCCGTTGCAGGTACCAGCGGCGCGCCGGACTGCGGCCGGGTCGCGGAAAACATCGGTTGGCGCCAGATCGCCCAGCGTGGGCGCGGTGGTGCCTTCGACTGGCGCTTCGAGGACGAACGGCCGGTCCGCCGCGCGTGGCGCAGGCGACGCTTTGGGCGGCGTGTGCGCGCAGCCGGCGAGGAGCACGGTTGCGGCCACGACTCCCAACGCTGATGTGTTGATCGTCATTGGCCGATGTCTGAGACGGGATATCGCATATGCGTCATCTATACCAGACGTTCCAGCCGAGCCTCCTTGGACAGCCACGCGGCAGAATTCCGGGAGGGACGCGCTGTATCAACTCGCCGGGATGACAGCGTTCGGGCTGTCCGGCAACGGATAGTGCTCCCACAGCTGCTCCACGTGGCGCAGCAGATAGAAGCACGCGCCGAGCACCAGCCAGAGCGTCGCGATGGTGCCCGCGGCGACCACGGTGAGGAGGCGATCGTGCAGCGGATTGTGCGTGTTGATCGTGGCCGCCACGCCAAAGAGGAGCACTGCCATGATCATGGCGATGCTTGCCCACCAGAGATTCCAGCTGTGCAGCCGCTTGAGGGACAGCTGGAATCGCTCCAGCACCACATGCGCCAGCGCGACGATCGCGATCGGCGACCAGACCAGAATCGCAATCCGCGCCAGCAGAAAGTGATGTGGCCCGCCCTCGTCCTGTGCGTGCACGTGGTACAGATCGCTGATGGTGCGGTGCGCGATGCCCACCATATAGACGCCGACGACGACAAACAGCCAGAGCGACAGGCGCGAGACTTCCTTGTCGGGGAAGTAGCGAATCACCGCAAGGATGATCCCGAAGAGCATCATCACCGTCGACACGATGGTGAGCAACTCCGGTGGCAGGATCATCGCAAAGGTCCGCTCGGTCAGCGTCGTGTCCGCCTCCACCAGCATGAACTGGAAGCCCGCCAGCATGTTGCCAATGAAGGCGAGCATGAACGGCCGCACGATGAACGACGACATCGGATCCTTCCGGAGATCACTCGACCCGATGAGCAGGATGATGATCGTGAGAGCGAACGCCGAGAGCACGGTGGCGGCGTTGGCGGCGGAATTGGCGCTCTGACGGATGTCGAAGGCCATGGTGATGACAGGTGCGATCGCGGTTTGCATGTCGCATATCTACGGCGAGCCGGCCTGACGCGGAAGCCAGCCCGTTCCCGGAATCCCCGATCACGAGCGTTGCAGCATGAAACCCACAACGTGTTCTATCCGTCATGCATCCAACGGCCATCGGAGGACGCATGACGAGGGCGGCAATGATGGAACGGGTCCGCGGCAGCTGGACGGCGGTGCAAAGCCGTGTGACCCGGAAGGCCCTGTGGCGGGCCACTCTCCTGCTCACGCTGGCCGCGGTCCTCGCCATCGTCGGCGAAGCGCTCATTCGTGCCCGGCTCGCGCAGGCCGCCTCCCGACTCGCGACCACACTCTATACCCGGCCAGTTGCCTGGCATCCCGGCGACATCGACCCTGCCGACGACTCCGATGGTGCCGCGGCCATCCCGATCGGAACCCTCGACGGCAGCGCGGTGGAAGAACGCATTCCGGTGACGCTCGACCAGGTGCCCGCCTCGCTCGTCCAAGCAGTCCTGGCCATCGAAGATCAGCGCTTCTACTCGCATCACGGTATCGACGTCCGCCGCATCGCCGGAGCACTCGTCGCCAACATCCGTGCCGGTGGCGTGGTGCAGGGCGGCAGCACGCTCACCCAGCAGCTCGCCAAGAACCTCTTTCTCACATCCGCCCGCACACCGCTCCGCAAGATTCGCGAAGCGGCGATGGCGCTCGTGCTCGAAGCGCGCTACGACAAGCGCACCATTCTCACCGCATATCTCAACGAGATCTATCTCGGCCAGGATGGCGCCCGCGCCATCCACGGCGTCGGCGCGGCCGCACACTACTACCTCGGCACGAGTGTGCGGCACCTGTCGCTCGCCGAATCGGCGCAGCTCGCCGCGATGATCAGCGCGCCCAATCGCAACACTGCGGTGCGTCATGCCGACGCCGCGCGCGACCGGCGCGATCTGGTGTTGCAGCTCATGGTCGACCAGCATCGCGTCTCGGCCGCCGCCGCGGCACACGCGCGCAACACCGATGTCGTCGTGCGTCTGCATCCCGCGATCGCGGTGGACGGACGCTACTTCCGCGATGTTGCCGCTGCCGGACTCGGGCGCGAAGTCCCTGCACGCGGTGCCGCGGTCTACACCACACTCGACGCCGCATTGCAGCAGGCGGCTGAACATGCGATGACCAGCAGTCTCGATCGGCTGAAGTCGCACGACGTCGAGGCCGCGCTGGTTGCGATCGATCCCCGCACTGGTGAAGTGCTGGCTCTGGTGGGTGGTCGCGACTACGGCCGCTCGCAGTTCAACCGCGCCACCGAGGCGCATCGCCAGCCGGGCAGCGCGTTCAAGCCGATCGTGGCACTCACCGCACTCGCGCGGGGAGCGGATAGCACGCCACGCTTCACGCTCGCATCCGTCGTCGAAGACGAACCGCTCAAGGTGGCCACGCCGAGCGGCCCGTGGGAGCCGGCGGACTACGACCAGGATTTCCGCGGCCCCGTCACCGTTCGCCAGGCGATGGAAGAGTCGCTCAATGTGCCGTTCGCGCGGATTGGCCTGGCGGTAGGGCCAGACAAGGTCGTGACCACTGCGCGCGAGCTCGGGATCACCAGTCCACTGGCGGCGGTGCCGAGCATCGCACTCGGAAGCTCGGGTGTGACGCTGCTCGAGCTGGTGCGCGCGTATGGCGTGCTGGCCGATGGCGGGCAACTCGCGCCGTCGCGCGAAGTGATCGGCGTTGCGCGCGGCGAACACGACACGATGATTGTGGCACCGGCTGCACCGCGGCAGGTCGTCGATCCCGCCGTGGCGTATCTGGTGACCACCATGCTTGAAGGGGTGGTCCATCGGGGCACCGGCCACGCGCTCGATGCTGACGACCATCTGGGTGGCATCGCCGGCAAGACCGGCACCTCCAACGACTGGCGCGACGCGTGGTTCATCGCCTATTCGCCCGACCTGGTGGTTGGAGCCTGGGTTGGCTTTGACGACGAGCGCCCGTTGCGGATGACCGGCGCAACCGCCGCACTCCCGGTCGTGGCGAGCTTTCTGGCCCAAGTCAGCCCCGAGGACGGCTGGCCGGCCTTCGAGGTCCCCGACGGCGTGGTCGGCCGCTACGACGGGTCAGAATCCGATGAATCGGCGGATTGCGGCGGCAACGAGGTCTTTCTCGAAGGCACTGGCCCAAGCGACGACGGCGACTGCCGGCCCATGGAAATCCGCGGAATTCGCGGCCTGGAGCAACTGGATGACCGGCTCCAGCGGAGCACCGCGCGCTGGCTGGGCCGGCTGCTGAGCAATCTGCGGATCCGGATCGAGCGGGGTGGCGCTTCCCATTGAAACAACGGGCCCGTATGATGGAGGGATGACAACCACGCGTTTGCGAGCTCGCGCCGTGACGCTGGCCGCCGTGGGCCTGGTCCTCGCGAGCACCGGCCTCGTCGCCCAGGCCAGCATTCCCGCCAACACACCGGGCACCGTCTGGCCCGGGCGCTATCCCTACACGCAGGCGGACATCGACTTCATGGACGGGATGATCGCGCACCATTCCCAGGCGATCGTCATGGCCAAATGGGCGCCGACGCACGGCGCGAGTGACGCGGTGCAGACGCTGTGCGCGCGGATCGTCAACGCGCAGACGGACGAAATCGCTCTCATGCAGAACTGGCTCAAGGACCGCCATCAGTCGGTGCCGGAGCCGGGGCCGATGAAAATGATGATGAACGGTGTCGCAAAGGTGATGCTGATGCCGGGCATGCTCAGCGACTCGCAGCTGGTCGAGCTCGACCACGCGCGCGGCACGCAGTTCGACCAGCTCTTTCTGGAGTTCATGATCCAGCACCACAAGGGCGCGCTGACCATGGTGGATCAGCTGTTCAAGGCGCCTGGTGCAGGACAGGACGACGCGGTCTACAAGTTTGCATCGGATGTGCAGGCGGATCAGAGTACCGAAATTGGCCGGATGGAAAAGATGCTCATCACTCTTCCCGGGGATTGAACATGACGTTGCGTCGCCATGCGTTGGTTGGAGCACTCTCCCTTGCTGCCGCGCTTGCGGCGGTTGTGCCGGCCGCCGCACAGAAATCCGGGCAGGTCGCCTCGCCCGGAGCTCCCAGCCCCGATCCGCGCGTTGGCCTGCGGGGCGGAGCGCTCGATTCCACCGGCAAGATCATGGTGGCCAAGGCCGCAGAGGCGTCGTGGAATCTCAAGCTGCTGTCCAACTCGCCGCCGACCACCGGCTTTGTCGGCGTCACCAACTCCGATCTGGCCTTCACCGGCAGCCTGGCCATCCAGGGCAGCTACGACGGCTATCAGGTCTGGGACATTTCCAACCCGCAGCGTCCGTCGCTCAAGACGTTCAATCTCTGTCCCGCATCGCAGAGCGACGTGTCCGTGTATCACAATCTGCTCTTTGTGTCGAGCGAGTCGAACTCGGGACGTCTCGATTGCGGCACCAGCGGCGCGCCGGGTGCGGTGAACGCCGCACGCATTCGCGGTGTGCGGATCTTTGACATTACCGACATCAGCAAGCCGGTCTACATCACCAATGTGCAGACCTGCCGCGGATCGCACACGCACACGGTGGTGACCGATCCCAATGACAAGGACAATGTCTACATCTACGTGTCCGGCTCCGCCGGCGTCCGGCCGGCGGAAGAACTTGCCGGGTGCTCCAACGCCGCGCCCGCGACCGATCCCAACTCGGCCCACTTCCGCATCGAAGTGATCAAGGTGCCACTCGCGCATCCGGAACAGGCCGCAATCGTGAGTTCGCCGCGCATCTTCAACGATCTGGCGGCTCCGCCGACCCACGGCGGTGGCGCGGATGACCTGGCCGACATGGAAACGGCGCGCAAGGCCGGCGCCTACATCGTCAAGCTCGGCGGCCAGGACTATCTCCTGGGCAACGGGTTTGTGAAGCCGCAGCTCGACAGCATCGTCAAGGCTCGCGGTGGCACGGGCAATCCCACCGCCGCAGACAGTGCGACGCTGCGTGGCGCGGTGCAGGGCATCGTCGACAATATCGTTGGCGCGTCGGGACCGCCGACCGGCCCCGATCAGTGCCACGACATCACCGTCTATCCCACGATCGGTTTTGCGGGCGGTGCGTGCGGCGGGTACGGTCTGCTGCTCGACATTCATGATCCCGCGCATCCGTCACGCATTGGCGCTGCGTCCGATTCGAACTTCTCGTACTGGCACTCTGCCACCTTCAGCAACGATGGCAGCAAGGTCCTCTTCTCGGATGAGTGGGGCGGTGGTGGGCAACCCAAGTGCCGCGCCAGCGACAAGCCCGAATGGGGCGGCGACGCGATCTTCACCCTCGAGAATCGCAGGATGGTCTTCCAGGGCTACTACAAGATGTCGGCCGCGCAGACCAAGTTCGAGAATTGCGTGGCGCACAACGGTTCGCTGATTCCGGTTCCCGGGCGCGACATCATGGTGCAGGCCTGGTATCAGGGCGGCATCTCGGTGTTCGACTGGAGCAACCCGGCGCATCCGGCCGAGATCGCGTTCTTTGATCGCGGTCCGCTCGATTCGACCAAGCTTGTCGGCGCCGGGTCGTGGTCGGCCTACTGGTATAACGGCGTCATTGTCTCGTCGGAAATCTTCCGCGGCCTCGACGTCTTCGAGCTGACGCCGAGCGCGCTGCTGTCGCAGAACGAGATCGATGCGGCCAGGACGGTGCACTTCGATCAGCTCAACGTCCAGGATCAACCGAAGATCGTCTGGCCGGCGAGCTTCGCACTCGCGCGCGCTTACGTCGATCAGCTCGAGCGGTCGAAGGGTCTCTCGGCGGCGCGCATCACTGCAGTACGCACGGCGCTCGCGTCAGCGGAAAAGGCCAACGGTGCTGCGCGGAAGACCGCCCTCACCAGGCTCGGCACGCAGATCAAGGGCGAGGCCACGGGGTCGTCCGACCAGAAGAAGGTGACGATGCTTGCCGGCGCCGTGACCGACCTGGCGGCGAAGTAGTCATATGATCGGATTCCTCGGTACCGGACTTCTGGGCAGCGGCTTTGTCCGGGCACTGCTGCGTCACGGCGAAGATGTGCAGATCTGGAACCGGTCGCCGGACAAGGCCAGGGCACTCGAGGAATTCGGTGCGAAAACATGCGCGAGCCCCGCGGAAGCGGCACGCGGGGCCGCGCGAGTGCATCTCACGCTGTCGGACGACACCGCCGTCGATGCCGTCCTGGAGCAGGCGCGGCCTGGTCTTGCCGCGGGTGCCCTCATTGTCGACCATACCACCACCGCGCCCGATCCCACGCGTGGCCGCATCGCGCGATGGAACGATGCCGGCTTTGTCTTTCAGCACGCGCCGGTATTCATGGGACCGATGAATGCGCTCGAAGGCACGGGCACCATGCTCGCTTCGGGCGACCGCGATCGGTTCGACCGGGTGGCGCCGCTGCTGGAAAAGATGACCGGAAAGTTGATGTACCTGGGATCGGAGCCGGCGCGCGCGGCATCAGTCAAGCTGATGGGGAATCTCTTCCTCGTGGCCATGACCGCGGGTCTTGCCGACATGTTCCTCCTCGGCAAGGCGCTCGGTGTGCCGGCCGAGGAGGGCATGCATCTCCTTGACTGGTTCAATCCATCGGCCATGGCGCCCGCGCGCGCCAAGCGCATGATGACCGCCAATCTCAGCGAACCGTCGTGGACGCTCGCGATGGCGCGGAAGGATGTGCGGTTGATGATCGAGTCGGCGCAGGCGCATGACACCGCGCTCGCGTTCTTGCCCGCTATCGCGGCCGACATGGATCGCTGGCTCAAGGCGGGGCATGCCCAGGATGACTATATGGTGATCGGCGACGAGGCGCGTTGAGCACCGATTGACACCAGAAGAGTTCGCCGAGCACCACGAGCGCTGAGACGGTCAACACCGAACTCATCTCGAGGAGCTCGGCGATTCTGTTTCCTACCAGCACATTTGCGGCCGCCATCCCGATCAGAAACGCGACCCAGGTGAGCGCACGCAATGCCCGTCGGAACCGGGCCGGGAGCGCGGTGTCGCGCCAGGCAGCAACCGCGAGCACCATCGCCGGAACCATCACAACCAGATACGGCTTCCACGTGAGCGGCCCGAAGATGGCGCCCACCAGCAGTACGATGCACCATTCCGCGACGGCGCTCCTGCTCCCGCGATCGTACGCGCCACGGAAACGCCAGCAAGCGAGTGCGGTCACGAGGCCCAGCGCCACATACATCGTGATCCGCGATACGGTGCTGCCGGAGAAGGGGAGCGTGTCGGTTCCCGCCACCGTGAACGGCACGATGCCGTGACCGACGGTCCGGTCGATCATCGCGTAGACCGACAGATTCATCTTTCCCACACCCGATCCCGCGCGCAGCACATCGATCCAGGCGTGGAACGCGGACACAAAGCGCGGCATGCCCCAGACCGCCGCCGGAATCAGCGACCACGCGACCGTTGCGGTGGCGGTCATCAGGGCCGCACGCCATTGCCGCCGCCAGATGAAATACGGGACAAAGAGCACCGGCAGGACCTTGAGCGCCGCTGCCGCGCCGATGAGGACGCCAGCTCTGCCGTCGCGCCCGCAACGATGCATGAGCAATCCGATGGATGTCAGCGCGAGGATGAGGATGTTGATCTGCAGGTGCTCGAAATTCGCGAGAATCCAGCGCAGGCAGAACAGGAGCGGCAGAAGCGCTGCCGAGCTCGCGACGCTGATGCGTTCGCCGCGGTCGCTCGCGGACCCTGGCAAGCCGAGCGGCCGGTCACAGGTCATGCGCACGGCGCACGCGAGGACGACGAGCAGGGCCGCCCAGTTGAGCAGGAGCCACGCGATACGCGTGCCGAGCGCGGACCATCCGGACAGCAGCGCGAGTGGCGCGCAGAAGAGGCTGAAGAACGGCGGCCACGTGTTGATGCCGGGCGGTGCATCGCGATAGACGTCGCGACCGGCAAGCGCCAGCTGGCCCACGGTGAGATAGCCGGCGTAGTCGCCCAGGCGCCGCCCGTACATCGCGGTCAGCGCCGCAATGAGCAGCAAGGCGAACGCCAGAAAGATCACTGCTGACCGCGACAGCTTCTGCAGCACCATACTCCGGAGCGGCGGGCCTTCAGTATACCTTCCATCCCCACGCCGCGGAGGCGCATGTCGCAGCACGTCGCAGCGGACAATCGCATCAATGCCACTGGTCGATGGATCGCCCCCCTCACGGCGTTGATCACCGTTGTCTGGCTGTCGCTCTCGCGCGCCGCCGATTTTCTGGTGTACTGGCAAGCCGGGCGTGCCCTCGTTACCACGGGCTGGACCGGCGTGTACGCGATCTCGATCGCGACGCCGTTCAAGTATCACCCCGTGTTTGCGGTACTGTCGGTGCCGTTCGGCCTGATGCCGTGGGCGGTGGCGAAGGTGGTGTGGGCCGCGCTCAGCGCGCTCCTGGTCTTTGACGTGCAGCGCCGCTGGCGCGCCAACTGGCGCATCGACGCGGTCGCCATCGGCATGGGATTCATCTGTGTCGGCCACGCGCTGTTCTGGCAGTATCAGTTCGGCAATGTCGACTTTGTGATGCTCTGGCTCTGGAGCGTCGCGGCCACCACGCGGCGCAGCTGGGTCGCGGCGATCTGTTCTGCCACGCTCATCGCCCTCAAGCCGTTCTGGCTGGCGTTGTTACTGGCGTGGGTCGTGGCGCGCCGCTGGCGTCTGATCGTGGAAATCACCGCAGCGGTTGTTGCCCTCTCGCTGGTGCCGCTCCTGGCTGGTACCGCCTCCTTTCTGGTGAGTTATCAGCGCTGGTTTGCGACCTTTGCCGATCCGGCCGATGCGCACAACTTTCCCAAGCACGACAACCAGACCTGGTACGGTCTGCTGGTGCGCCACGCCGCGACACTCGGGCATTCGCTGCCGCTCCTCTGGCTTGTCGGATCTGGCATGGTGGGACTGATCTGGCTCTGGCAATGGCGCAACGCACTGCGCGTCCCGGTCGCGCCAGACCAGTGGTGGCAACTCGAATTGTCGCTCATTCCGTTCATCCTCTGGACCGCACCGCTCAGCTGGATTCATCACCAGATCCTGCTCTGGCCCCTGCTCGCAATCGCGTGGCAGGTCGGACGCCGGGAACGCTGGGCGCGGGCTACATTCCTGATATCGCTGGTGTTACTGACCGTGCTGAGTCAGAGCATTATCGGCCGGGCTGCAACCGTCACGGTGCTCGAGCTCGGTATACCGCTCGCGGCATTTCCGCTGGTGGTGTGGTGGAGCAGTGCGCGGTTCAGCCGGGCGCCATTTCCCGCTCTCTGAGAGGATCGTCATGCGTCGTATCGCCATCGCTCTTGTTGCGACTTCTCTTGTTACAGGCCCGCTCGCCGCTCAGCAGGCTTTACCTGAGCCGATGCGTACGGCCATCGACAGCGCGGCGCGCGAGGTGCTGGCCCGCACCGGGGCACCGAGCGCCTCGATTGCGGTGGTCCGTGGAGCGCAGCTCGTGTATGCCAATGCCTATGGCTCAGCGCGGCTCAACCCGGTGGTACCGGCGACGACCGCGATGCGCTACAGCATCGGATCGGTGAGCAAGCAGTTCACCGCTACCGCTGTCTTGCTGCTGGCGGAGCGGGGCAAGCTGTCGCTCGACGACAAGGTGGCGCGCTGGCTGCCGCAGCTCACCCGTGCCAGGGACGTGACGCTGCGACAGGTTCTCTCGATGACCTCCGGCTATCAGGACTATTGGCCGCAGGACTATGTGATGCCGCCCATGCTGCTGCCGACCAATGCGCAGCAGATCATGAAGGACTGGGCCGGCAAACCGCTCGACTTTGAACCTGGGACCAAGTGGCAGTACAGCAACACCAATTATGTGATCGCTGGCTCGATCGTCGAAAAGGTGAGCGGCATGCCGCTCGTTGCGTTTCTGCGGAAGGAGATCTTCGAGCCGCTGCACCTGATGTCGGTCTTCATCACCGATTCTGCCGCGCTCTCTCCCGCCGACCCCGAGCGCTATCTGCGCTACGCGCTGGGTCCGCCGCGAGTGGCGCCAAAGGAAGGCGCGGGCTGGATGTTTGCGGCGGGTGAGCTCGCGATGACGCCGTCCGATCTCGCGCGCTGGGACATCTCCGTGATCGACCGGCGCATCCTCAAGCCGGCGTCCTATCGCACGCAGCAGACGGCGGTCCTGCTGGCCAACGGTGTGAGCACGGGTTACGGGCTGGGTGTGGATGTGGGCACATCCAGCGGACATCGGCTCATTTCGCACAGCGGCGAGGTGTCCGGCTTCACCACGCAGAACAGCATCTACCCCGACGACAGCATGGCGGTGGTCGTCACGACCAATCTCGATGCCACCGGCACATCCGGACAGATCGCGAGTCGTATTGCCGACATCCTCTTCCGTACCACCGATGCCGCGACCCAGCAGGCGGTGGCGCAAGTGCGGAGGATCTTTGAAGGGCTGCAGCACGACACCATCGATCGGACGCTTTTCACCGCCAACGCCAACGCCTACTTCAGCGACCAGGCGATGACCGACTTTGCTTCGAGCCTGGGACCGCTTGGTGCACCCACTGCGGTGACGCAGACGAGCCAGTCGTTGCGCGGTGGGATGACCTTCCGTGCGTTCCGCATTGAATGCGGGCGGCGGACGGTCTCGCTGTCGACCTTCATCATGCCCGACGGCAAGTTCGAGCAGTATCAGATCGCGAGTCCGTGACGCGCAGTCGCTTCGCTAGCGACGCACAATCCGGATGATGGTGATGGGCGCAACCAGAATTTGCGCCTGAGCCGGTTGCACCTGGATCTTCCGCACAATGTCCATGCCCTTTGTCACCCGGCCGAACGCGGCAAAGCCCTGGCCGTCCGCATTGCGCTTGCCGCCAAAATCGAGCTCCGGTTGCTCGCCGATGCATACGAAGAACTCGTCGGTGGCGGAGTTGGGGCCGCTGCGCGCCATCGACAACGTGCCATCGTGATGCTTGAGCCCCGTGACACTGGTGCGCTCGAGCGCGATGGGTGCAAACTCCAGCTCCTTGTGACCTCGCGGGATGCCACCCTGGATGACTTCGATCTTGATCGGCTTGTCGGCCTGGTTGGCCATGGTGACGGTGCGAAAGAACGACCCGTTGTCGTAGCGGTGACTGTCGACATAGCGGAGAAAGTTCGCTACGGTGATCGGTGCGTGCGTCGAGTCGAGCTCGGCGTCGATGGTGCCGAGCGAGGTCTCGATCGCAATGGGGATGATCCGTTGGGCCGCCAGGGGCGGCGCAATGATCGTGATGAGTGTCAGCAGCAGGCGTCGCACGGCGGGGCTCCGGTGGCGTTATTGTTGAAAGATGTCACCAGGCGATCCGCAACCGAAACTGCTCGTCCTCGGCGCCGGTGCGCTCGGCGGCTATTATGGCGGCCGACTCGCTCAAGCGGGCGTGGATGTCACCTTCCTGGTGCGGCCGCGCCGGGAAGAGCAGTTGCGCCGCGACGGGCTCCGCATCGAGAGCCCGCTCGGCAACCTGAGCCGCCCGGTGGCGACCGTGCGCGCCGACACGGTGGCGCCAGGCTATGACTTTGTGCTCCTCACCTCCAAGGCCTACGATCTCGACGCTGCCATGGACGCGATCGCTCCAGCCATGAACGGGCGCTGCGCCATCGTGCCGATTCTCAACGGCATGGCGCACTATGAGCGGCTTGACCGCCGTTTTGGCGAAGGCACGGTGATGGGCGGCACCGCGATGATCGACGCGACGCTCGCGCCCGATGGCGTCATCCATCACAACGGCACACTGCAGCGCATTGTCTTTGGCGAGCGCGATGGTCGCCGCACCCCACGCGTCGAGTGGCTCGCGGCCATGTTCGCCCGTTCATCGCTTGAGGCCATGCTGGCGCCGGATATCGTGCAGGTCCTCTGGGACAAACTCGTGTTTCTGTCCGCGCTTGCCGCGACGACCTGTCTCTTTCGCGCCAATGTGCGCGAGATCATGGCGGCACCCGGCGGCAAAGAAGCGGTCGAGCGCACGCTCGCGGCGAATGCGCTCGTTGCCGCGGCGGCGGGGCATCCGCTGAGGGAGGACGTGCTCGCGACCGCACGCACGCGTCTGACCGATCCCGCCGGCACGTGGAGCGCTTCGCTGCTGCGCGACATGGAAGCCGGCGGCCAAGTCGAGGCCGATCATATCCTGGGCTGGATGCTGGATCAGGCTCGCCGGTACCAGGTGGACGACACGATGCTCTCGCTGGCCTACACCGCGCTCAAGGCGTACGAAGCGCGCCGCGACGCCGGCCGCCTTCTGCCGCGACCGACTTAGATTTCCGAGAGACAGAACCCGCATCTGGAGTACTGATGGCCAATCCTGTGCTGAGCAGCTCCCGCTTTGCCGACGCCACCGCGGCGCCCGGCGAGGGCACCATGACGCTTTCTGGCACCATCGTGAAGACCGGTCTTCTGATGGGGTTCTGCGCTCTGACCGCCGTGGGCGTGGTGGTCACCGCGACCAACCCGCCGTCGGACGGCACGCAAGGCCTCGTGTTCGTCGCGGCCATTGCGGGACTCATCGTAGGGCTGGTGGGAAGCTTTGTGCCGCGGTGGGCGGCAATCACTGCACCGCTCTATGCCATCCTCGAAGGGGTCGTCCTCGGCGGGACTGCCGTGATCTTCAACACCATCAAGGGCTATGCGGGACTGCCGGTCACCGCGCTCGTGCTGACGCTGCTGATCGGCTTCATCATGCTGGCACTCTACGCCACCCGCCTCGTCCATGTGACGCAACGCTTTCGAGCCGTGATTACCAGCGCCATCCTTGGCATCATGGCGTACTATGTGGTGGCGTTCATCGCCGGGCTCTTTGGTACGCATCTGCCGCTCATGTATGACAGCGGCTGGCTGAGCATCGGCTTTTCGGTGTTCGTGGTGTGTGTCGCGTCGGCGTCGTTCCTGCTCGACTTCGACGCGATCGAACGGGCGTCACAGCATGGCGCGCCGCACTACTTCGAGTGGTACGGTGCCTTTGGCATTCTGGTCACGTTCATCTGGCTGTACTTCGAGATTCTACGCCTGCTGGCGAAGGTGGCCGGCAGGCGCCGCTAGACCGGCGCCGGGTTCTCCGCGGCGGGCGGGGATCGTCAGGCGATGATCCCCTTGGCGCGGAGAGTGTTGTCGATGTCCGGCTTGAACACCAGGCCGCCGCGAATCTCGGCGATCCGTGCCCGTTCGCGTTCCATCAATGCCGTCACCTGCTCCAGCACTTCGGCCGCGTGCTCGCGCGGCACGACCGCCACGCCATCGTGATCGCCCACGATGATATCGCCCGGCATGACCACGGTGCCGCCGCAGCTGATCGGCACATTGATTTCGCCGGGACCATCCTTGTGCGGACCTCCGGGACTGATGCAACGCGAGAACGCCGGGAATCCCAGCCGCTGAACTCCTTCGACATCGCGGATGCCGCCATCGACCACGAGTCCGCCTATCCCCGCCGCGACCGATGCGGTCGCCATCAGCTCACCGAACACCGCGTGCGATGTGTTGCCGCACGTGTTGACCACCAGAATGTCACCCGGGCGCGCGTGCTGCATTGCCTTGTGAATCATCAGGTTGTCGGCGGGCCGGGCCAGAATGGTGAGAGCGGGACCGCACACCGGCAGGCCGGTGCGCGGCTTGATCCCTTCGTCCATGTAGTGCAGGCGGTTCATCACGTCGCCGAGATTGGCGCTGGCGAGGCCGGCAAAGCGGCGGATGAGTGCTTCGGGGAGCGGCGCTGGCGCCGGCAGGATGCGGAAGCCGATATTGAGCGTAGTAGTCATGCCGGAGTTTCGTCGAACCAGCGGACGTCGTCAACAGCTGGCGCACAGGAGAATTGACGTTATCGTTGGTCGCCGTTTCAGTCTGTCACCTGCCGGTTCACACTGCCTGGAGCTGCAATGAACGCCGTGCTCGATCTGGTTGCGTGCTGTACGATCCGGTGCCCGTCTTTCAACGCGTGCGTGACGAGCGGAAGTTCTGGGCCCCGTTCGTGGTCGTCGCTGTCATCATTACAGCGGTCTCGTGGTGCATGATGCCCTTCGTGCGCGCGGCAAACGCCGCCGCGATCGCAGCCAACGCACCAGGGAGCAGCATAGCAGGCTCGCCATTGTCGGTGATTTTTGCGCCGCTGACTCTCGTCGTGGCCCTCCTGCTCGGTTCCGCCATCCTCTGGGTACTCGTTTCGGTCGTGGGGGGTGAGGCGAAGTTCGGTACGCTGGTCTGCCTCGAGCTGTATTTCACCGTCCCGGTGGTGCTCAACCAGATCGTCGTGCTCATCATGCTGCTGATCGGCGGGGTGGGGAAGGTCAAGACGATCGCGGATCTCAAACCGGCGCTCGGCCTGGACGCGCTGGTGCCGAACGCCGGTCCGGTACTCACGGCAGCCCTCGGCTACATCACGCCGTTCAATATCTGGAATCTCGTCCTGCTGGCCGTCGGCGTTCATGTGGCACAGAAGACATCGAAGAATGGTGGTATCGCGGTCGCGATCATCAGCGGCCTGATCGGGATAGGATTCGCGATCGGTGCGGCCTTCCTCGGCAAGCGCTAGGGTGGTGAACCGCTGCGCTTGAGCGCGCCGAGCAGCGGGTCGCGCAGCGTGCGCCAGAGGAACTCGGGAAGGGTCTCGGTGGCCAGCCAGCGGTGGTCGATCACGCCGTTGGCTGGGCCGCCGCTCGTACTCGTGTCGTTGGTGCCGCGGATCACAAAGAGATTGGCGGCGATCGTCGCCATGCCGCGCTTGAGATTGCCCACCAGGCTGTGATCGTCCTTGGCGAGGGTCGGCATTCCGATCTTCAGGTTGCGCCAGCGCGGCGCGAGCGTGCCAAGGGCCAGACCGTTGGTGATTGTCGCATCGAACGCGGTGGGCTCCACGTCGCCATCGGTAAAGCTCATGCCCTCCGAACCTTCCAGAAACTCGTTCAACGCGGTGGCGCGCATCGGTCCGAGCGTGGCGGCCCAGCGACCGTTGAGCGTGGCCGTCTCCTGTGGGAGATCCAGTGTCACATGCAACGCACCCGCGCCCATCATCTGGGCGTCCGCCACGATGCGGAGCGGCCAGCCAGCGGGTCCGGTCGGCGCGTTTGCGAGATTGGTGATAGTGCCGTGCACGGCGTCGAACGCGAGGACGCCCGGGCGTGCCGCGTCGCGATTGCGCTGCCTGAACGTGACGCGGCCCGCGATCGTGACGGTGTCAAAGTGAATGACGGCGCCGATGCCGTCGAGCAGATGCTGCGGCGAGCGGTGGGTCGGATGGGGCCGAGGCGCGGTGTCGATCGTCTGATCGGTCAGCACATCGGCTGAAAACCCCGTCGCATCCGCGTGCCGCGCGATGTACGCGGCGTGCAGCACAAACGCGGGTACGTCCACGCCGGTCACGGTAATGCGCGTCGCACCAAGTGCGCGGCGATCGCGACGGTAGGGCGTGTGCAGCTTGAATGTCGAGTCGTCGCCCGCCGGGCCAGCGTACACGCTGTCGGCTGTGAGCGTCGCGTTTGCCGCATTGACATCAAAGTGCGCCGCCGACAGATGATTGAATCCGGCGACCCGCATCAATCCATCAACCGTCAAATCTACCGGGCCCAGCGGCGCGCTGCCCGTCCAGGCCGCGGGCGTATTGTCGACGGCAAGGTGCGCGACGACGAGTTGCCGCACGGTGGTGACAGCGGTGTCGCGCTTGACGCTCCCTCGCTCGACCACCGTGAGTGACGTCAGGCGCAGCGAATCCACGCGCACCTGGCGCTCAAGCGTGGCGAACGTGCGGCCGATCGTTCCGTTTGCATCGCCAGAGGACGTGCTTGCCGCCGTGACGCTCACGGTGGCGCTGTCGAGCTGGGCCGTGACAATGCGAATATCGCCGGTGGTGAGAAAGGCGCGCCAATCGACGCCCGCGGCCTGCGCGCGCGCCAACCGCAGCGCGGTAAAGCCGAGAGAGTCGGCAAAATGCGCCGCCAGTGGTTCGAAGACCACGCTATCGGCTTCCAGGGTACCCTGCGACAGATCCGCCGCGAGATGGACGACGCCAAAGTGGCTGATATGGCCGTGGCGCTCGTCGAGATGGTCGAGCGTGATCCGCGCGTTGCGCGACGCGAACGGCCGGCGGCGCGAGACCGGCTCGTGCGGATCGTAGCGCATGCTGTCGAGCTGCATGGCCAGATGATCGAGTCCAATGACCATCGGGCGGCCATCGCGCGTGGTGCTCGAAAGCGCCAGCTGCATGTGCGGGAAGACGATCGAATCCACCCGGAAGTCTGGCACACCGCGCGGCAGATCGAGTGTGCCCCGTAACGTGAGAAAGCCCGCGCTGTCAGTTGACGCCGTGGTGCCCGCATGGGGCGGCACGTTTACCGAGAGCCAGACGCTGTCGCAGCCGGCGCGCGTGGCGTGCAGGCCATGGCCAGCCGCCATGCTGGCCAGGTCGATGCCATCGACGACGCAGTGGCGGAACCGCAGCGTGATCGTGGGAAGCCGGGATACGCGACGTGCGTTGGCCACCGGATCGGTCGCGAGGGTGATGGTGTCGATGGTGATCCGGTGTGAGGCAGGCGACACCTGGAGCGGGCTCGCCGCAACCAGATACACGCTGTCGCTCAGGCGATGCACCTCGTCACTGAGCCAGCTGCGGACTGCTGGGTCGGCGATCGCGAGCGCCGTGCCCCCCAGGCGCCACCGGCTGCGCCAGACGACCAGCAGCGCGGCGAGTGCGATCAGCGCGACCCCGATCCAGATGGTACGGCGCCGCAGTCGAATCAGGACCAACCTCCTGAGATTGTCGAAGGATCAGACGAATGTGGCGCAATGGCGTCGCACCAACTCCGCAACAATCCGTTCCGGTGCCGCGACGTGTCTATTCCGTAACCGCTTGTATTATAACGCTTTATATCATATCTGGTGTATGGGATCGAGCGGCCCGGCGCTTGCGTTTGAGCGGCCCAGCAGGCGATGCGGCCACTTCGGTCCGTCGCAGTGATTCACGCGGAACGGAATGGCCCTTCTTGCGGACAGCCCATGCGATGGCGATGCCGAAACCAGACTTCGCCCTCGATCGACGCCGTCGCGCGGGCGAGCGCCCGGGCAGCGCCATCGATACGCCGGACACGCTGCTGCGCGAGGTGAGCGAGCTGGTGCAGACGGCCAGCGCCACCATTCGCGATCTGCTGGCCGCCTGCCGGCCTGACGAGCCACTTATCGGTGGGCTCGAATCGATTTACGCCACAACTCAGGAACTCGAGTCAGTCTGCGGCCGCCTTACAGCGCACGGATCACGCACGGATCCGGCCGTACTGGCTCCGGCCGACATCAACGCGCTCACCGCTGGCATGTCGCCCATGCTGGAACGACTGGCGGGTCCGTTCATCGCGCTGGATCTGGCACTCCACCCCGGTGCCGCCTGGGTGGTCGCCACTCGCGGTCAACTGGAGCAGTTGATCGTCAACCTTGTCATGCATGCCCGCGACGCGCTGCCATTGGGCGGCACCGTGCGCGTTGCCACCCGGCGCCTGGTGCTGCACGCACCGCAGACGTTCTTCCGCGGCGTGCTGGCTGCCGGCGACTGGACGCTGATCGAAGTGCGTGACAGCGGACCCGGCGCCGATCACGGCGATCGTTCTCACTTGGTCGAATCCGCCTTTGATGGACCCGATCGCGCTCCTGGCAATGGCACCGATCTGGGAGCAGCTCGCCGGATGGCCGAGCGGGTGGGCGGCTGTCTGGTGGTGGACGTGGCGCCGCGCACCGGTACCGCGATCACCATCTGCCTGCCCTCGGCCCGGCCGCGGCGCGAGCGGCGCGCGCTTCGCGGCTCGCCGCAGGCGATTCTTGTGGTCGACGGCGACGAGTGGACCCGGACCAGTGCGGCGCATCTCCTGCGCCGGGCTGGCTACGGTGTGCTCATGGCCGCCCATGCGACCGAGGCGTTGGAGCTCCTGCACGACGTGGCGGGGCGATGTGTCCGGCTGGTGCTGGCGGATGTGGCACTCGCGGGACCGGGACCGCACTCTCTGGTGGCGGCGTTGCGGCGGGAGCGGCCCGGCCTTCCGGTCATCGTGATGGCCAGTCCGGCGGTGGCGTCCGTTGCGCAGAGTTCGCTCGACACCGAGGCCGCGGTGGTGATGAAACCGCTCCGGAGCTCCCAGCTCCTGCAGGCAATCCGGCTCCGGTTCGGGATCGACGGTGGCGCGGGCCATCTTGCCCCCGCCCACGCGGCCCTGCTTAATTCGCCCCGATGAAAGCCAATGATATTCGCAAGGGGACCGTGATCTACTACGAGGGCAAGCCCCACCTCGTGATGGACTTTACCCACCGCACGCCTGGCAACCTCCGGGCCTTTGTGCAGGTGCGTCTGCGCAACCTGAACAGCGGCATGTCGATGGACCACCGCTTCAGTGCGACAGAGACGGTGGAAGAAGCGCGCCTCGACACCAAGGCGATGCAGGTGATCTACGCCGACACCAACGGCGTTCATGTGATGGACGCCGAAACGTACGAGCAGTTCACGCTCGATCCGGATACTGTGGGCGAGGACGCGCAGTGGATGCAGCCCGAGATGACATTCGACGCCGTCTGGCTCGAGGGCAAGCCAATCTCCTTCCACCTGCCCAGTTCGCTCGAGCTGGAGGTGGTCGAGACCGCTCCCGTCATGAAGACGGCCACCAAAACGGCGAGCTCCAAGCCCGCCAAGCTCAGCAATGGCGTCACGATCCAGGTGCCGGAGTTCGTCGCCCAAGGTGAGCGTGTGCGGGTGAATCCGCGCGAGCGGGTATACATCGAGCGGGTCAAGTAGCGTCGGCTGGCACAGAGAGGCGGGCAAGAAAAAGGGGACTCCGATTGGAGTCCCCTTCTTCTTGGTGCTTGCCCGCCTATTCCTCTTCGCCACCACCGCCGCCGCGGCGACCACCACCGCCACCGCCGGCGCCACCAGCGCCGCCCGGACCACCGCGGCCTCCGCCGAAGATGTTGATGCCACCACCCGGCGGATTGCGCACCGCTTCCGGCAACAGCGACCACTGCACGTCGGACAGAATCCGCTGCACCGCCACACGCGTCTGGGTCTGCTCGGCGCGGAGCGAATCGGTGATCGGACGGGTCTCCTGGCCAAGGCGGACGAAGTCGATGTTCGTGCCCATCTTGGTCATCACTGCCTGGAACTGCGCGAGCACCGGCTGGAGCTTGGCATCGGCCGAGTCCGCCACCGCGGTCAACTGCTTGACCTGCTCCACCGTGAGCACCAGCGAGTCCTTACGGATCAGCGTCTGGCGCGCGAGGTTCGGGACGGAGTCGCGCAGCCGCTTGAGCATGTCCTGCAACGCGTTGCCGCTGCCCTTGCCCAGCTGCTGGATCTGCAGCGTGCGCGGGTCGTAGCCGATGGCGTAGCGGAGCTGCATGCCGATCTGGAACGGCCGGACCTGCGCCGTGGCACTGCCACTCGTGTTGCCGAAGCGATCGTTGACGATGTACTTGAACTGGCCAGTGCTCGGATCGAACCCGTTGACCGTGAGCAGCTGCGAGCTCGGCCGGGCATTGCCGCCCCAGCCCTTGAGGTTGTTGTCGCCGTTGACCAGTTCGTCGAGACCGCCGAGCATGTTGACGGTGCTGAACGAAATCTGCAGGCGGCGCTCGAAGAAGCTCGGCCGCCAGTTCATCTGGATGCTCATGTTCGGGCTCCAGGGACCGACGCAGGTATTGCGGCCGGCGATGGTGCCCATCTGCGACGTGAGGCAGGCCCTGGCATTGCCCGACGTGCTGGCGAGGAGCCGCGACATGCCATTCGAGATCGCGGTATCCGCCGTGGTGGCCGGGTTGTAGATGAAGGCCCGGTCATCGCCGCGTGAGCCGTCGCCGTTGATATCGCCGATGACTGTCGGCGTGTATGGCGTCCCGGAGGTCATCGAAGCGACTGTGGTGAGTTCGATCGCGGGAGTCACCGGCCAGGAAACCGTCGCCTGGAAGTTGTGCCGGCGCTGGTTGCTCGACGGCGCCCAGGTGAAGACGTTCGGATCGCCCGCGGTCAGGTTGCTGGTGACGCCAAAGCCGCCGCCTGAGCCGCCTTCGTCCTGCGCGTACATCAGCGTGTACGCCAGGCTCAACTGGATCTGCTTGGTCGTGGTCCCGCTCAGATTGAACGTGACCTGCTTGGTCTCATTCTCCAGCCCGCTGAAGACGCTGCTCACCGCGCCGTACGTCGGATCGATGCGCGAAGCCGCCAACGGCACCTGACCCGTGGTGGGCACGATCTGCGTCGGATCGGCATACACCGGACGATTGTCTTCGTTGCTGATCGTGAAGCGCGAGGTCTCGTTCAGGTTGAGATCCTTCGACGCCGCCTGGCCAACACCGCGAATGTATGACGCATCGATACCAAGATTGATGCGGCTCGTGACGCGCTTGCTCAAGCCGAGTGATGCGCGCTTGGTCTTGGGTGCGCCATAGGTCTTGTCATACGTAGTGACGGTCGGCCGGCCGGTGATGATCGGCGTCGACGCGTTGTTGATGCATTCATCGGGGATGCTCGACGGATCAGCCGCAAAATCCTGCCAGTCCGGCTGCGGCACGGCGGCACCGACGCAGTTGATCTGCGTGTTGGAACCGACCAGGCCGGACTGCGCCTGTGCGGTGCCGGGAAGCGTGTTCGGCATGGTGCCGCGGAAGACGCCGAGGCCGCCGCGGAACGTCCAGGCCGGAGCCGAGAAGCCGCGCTGCGCGTTGCCGTTCTGTTCCGCCGACGCGATCGAGTACGAGAACCCGATGCGGGGCGAGACGTACGTTTCCGACGGCAGCTGATCGGTGCGGACGTGGAACTCGTTGTACACGTCCTGATTGAGTGCCGGCGCACCGGTGTACGAGGTGTGCTCGAGCCGGACGCCGTACTGCAGCTGGAAGTTGCTGCCGCCGCCGCCACGACCGAATCCGCCGCCACCACCACCGCCGCCGTTGCGACCGGCGCCACGCCCGCCACCGTTGTCGCCGCCGGGCCCGCCGGCAGCCCCACCGGCGCCATTGCTGCCGCCGCCGCCGTTCTGTTGCGGGCTGCGCGGACGCCAGGCATCGCTCAGGTAGACGGATTCATTGATGACGCCGCCGCTGCGCACGCTCGGGATCAGCGTACGGGTGAAGGACGAAGCATCGTTGTTCGCAAAGTCAGCCAGCGACTCGTACGTGTACGTGCCGAACTGGTTGTTGGTCTGATCCTGACTGAAGGTCTGGTCGATGACATCGACACCGAGCGCGAAGCGGTGCGTCGCGCGGCCCGGCAACCAGGAGATTTCGTCAAAGACTTCGCCGCTCTTGGTGGTGCTGGTCCGCGGCAGGCCGCTGTTGCCGCCAAAGCCCAGCGTGGTCACCGCCACGACGGAATCGAGTGCCGATTCGTTGGTGACGCGTCCCACGGGAACAAAGAGGAACGGCTTGGAATCCGAGTGATTGTACGACACGCCGCTGCGATACTGGTTGACCCAGCGGCCAAAGCGCGAAGCAACCAGCAGGTTGAAGCCGCCGGTGTTGCCGTCCTGCGTGCCACCCTCCTGCGCGAGCGACGTCTGGCCGGCGACAGTCGGGTCCTGGCTGGTCATGCCGACGTTGGCGGTCAACGTGACGATATGAATGTTGCCCGCGTTCCAGTCAAAGCGGAGCGTGCCGGTAAAGTTGTCGCTGCTGCGGTTCGGATCGATCGCACCCACCTGGCCCGGCAGGCCGGTGGCGTTGACGAGGGTGTTGAACACCGCCACGGAATCGGGCGATGCACCCAGCCGGAGCAACGTGGTCGGATCGGCTGCATCGAGCGAGGCGTTCGGGTTGATCTGCCGTCCCACAGTGAACGAGCCGAAGAGGAAGGTCTTGTTCCGCTGGATCGGGCCGCCAAAGCCGCCGCCAAAGCGCTCCTGCGTGTTGCCGGCGGTGAACGGATTGTCCTGCGCCTCGCCCCACGAAAGGTTCTTGTCCTGCAGGTTGCTGCTGAGCGAGCCCTGCACGCGGTTGCTGCCGCCCTTGGTCGACACGGACACCTGGCCGCCGGCAAACCCGCCGCGGGAGACGTCATACGTGTTGGTGATCACGCGCGTGCTGCGAACGGCGTCCTGCGGGATCGACGTGTTCGACGTGGTGACGCCGTCCACGACGTAGCTGTTCGACGCCGCGCTCTGGCCACCGACCGAGAACGTCGAAGCGCTCGAGTCCGTGGCCGCCGTGAAGACGACGCCCGGTGCCAGGGCCGCGAGCATCGAGAGGTCCGAGGCGTCGATCGGCAGGTGCATCGCCTGATCGCCCGACATGTTGCGCTCGGAGGAGCCGACGCCGGCACCGTTCAGCTGATCCAGGTTCGGTCGACGATTGCCCGAGGCGACCAGGTCCTGCAGGTGCACGGCCTGTTCGTCGAGCGTGACGTTGAAGTCGATACGGTCGTCGTCGGCCTGGCGTGTGACGTTCGCAATGTACGGCGCATGGCCGATCGCGCTCACCGTGACGCGGTACTGGCCATCGCCCTGATAGAACTGGATGAGGAAGCGACCGTCCGCCTTGGTGGTGTACGTGCGTGTGACATCGGTCGAAATGCTGGTGGCTTCGACCTTGGCGCCGAAGACGGGCTTGCCGGCTTTGTCCTTCACGACGCCGACGATGATGTCGACGTCGCTCCCCTGAGCGGCCAACGGTGCGGCCACGGCCGAGCCAAGGACAACAGAAGCAGCAACGGCTGCGGCCAGTCGGACGAAAAAGCGAAACTGCATGTCGTTTCCCGGTAGCGGGGTCAAACGGCACGTCGCTCGGCGGAAGCGCCAAGTCGCACCTCGGACCTGTTACGCCGGGTCACCGGGAAAAGTTGAGCCCGGAAACCCCCCTCCCCGCCGACTGGCAGAGAGGGGGTTCCGAGTCCTGTCATCGTTACGTAAGGTCTGGTCTTGCAGGCACTTCCGAGGGGCTACAGTCCTCCGCCGCCACCCCGGCGACCACCGCCACCGCCACCCCCGCCACCGCCGCCACGCCCACCACCGCCGCCGGGGCCACCGAAGACGCCACCTGCCGCCCGTGGGTTACGGATCGCCTCGGGAACGAGGGCCCACTGCGTCGGCGTCAGGATCGCCCGGACCGCCTCGATCAGCGAGTTGAATTGCCTGGAGACCGGGGAGACCCGGGCTGCCAGGGCGTTGACGTCGGCTGCCGTCTGGGCCGCCGCCGCCTTCATCGCCTCCGAATCGAGCGCCGCCAGGAGCGGGTTGATGATCGAGTCGGTCGAATCCGCCAGGTGCTGCAGCTTGGCGATCTGATCCGGGAGGAGCGCCAGGCTGTCTTTCCGGGCCAGAACCGCCCGGGCGATGTTCCCGGCCTTGAGGCGTGTCATGTACTGCTGGACCTGCTGCTGCGGGGTCGGCGGCGCCGCCCGTCCCAAGCCCTGGATCTGCTGGGTCCGGACGTCGTAGCCGATCGTGTAGCGGCCCTGCAGGGACAGCTGGAACGGCTGGCGAATGGCCGTCGCCGAAGCGCTGGTCACCCCGAAGCGATTGTTGACCACATACTGGAACTGGTCAGTGGCCGTGTTAAAGCCGTCGACGGTGAGCAGGGTGTTGTCGGGACGGACATTGCCGCCCCAGCCCTTGAGGTCATTGGCCCCGTGAACGAGCAGGTCCAGGCCGCCGAGCAGGTTCTGCGTGCCGAATGACAGCGACAGGCGCCGGTCGAAGAAGCTCGGGCGCCAGTTGACCTGGAACTCCAGCGATGGTGACCAGGGACCGGTGCATGTGTTGCGCGACGCGATCTGGTTGAGCTGCGACTCGAGGCACGTGTGCGCATTGCCCGACGTCGAACTCAGCAGGCGTGTCATGCCGTTGGCGATGGCGGTATCCGCTGTCGTCGTCGGCGTGTAGATGAACGCGCGGTCGTTGCGCGAGTTGCCGTCGCCGTTGATATCGCCGGCGACGATCGGCGTGTAGTGCGTGCCCGACGAGATGCGCGCGACGCCGGTGAGTTCGATCGCCGGTGTCACCGGCCAGTTGATCGTGCCCTGGATGTTGTGCCGGTGCTCGTTGGACGAATTCGCCCACGTGTAGACGTTCGGATCGCCGGCCGTCTGGTTGGTCGTGGCGCCAAAGCCGCCACCGGACCCGCCTTCATCGCGAGCGTACATCAGCGTGTACGCCAGGTTGAGCAGGATCTGCTTGTTGGTCGTGCCGGACAGATTGAAGGTGATCTGCTTGGTCTCGTTCTGGAGTCCGCTGAAGACATTGTGCACCGATCCGTAGTTGGGATCGATGCGCGACGCCGCGAGCGGTACCTGACCGGTGGTCGGCACGATTTGCGTTGGATCGGCGTACACCGGCCGGCCGTCCGCACCGCCGAGCGTGAAGCGCGGCGTTTCGTTCAGGTTGAGATCCTTGGACGCCGCCTGGCCAATCCCGCGAATGTAGGACGCGTCAATGTTGAAGGTGATGCGCGGTGTGACACGGCGGGTGAGACCGAGCGAGGCGCGCTCGGTCTTGGGCGCGCCGTAATTCGCTGAATACGTGGTCAACGTCGGCCGGCCGGTGATGATCGGCGTGGTCGCGTTGTTGACGCACTCATCGGGAATGGTCGAGGGGTCGTTGGCAAAATCGGACCAGTCGGGCACCGGCACCGCGTCGCCGACGCAGTTGAGCGCGGTGTTGGCGGTGCTGAGCCCCGACTGTGACTGCGCCGTTCCCGGCAGGGTTGCCGGCATGGTGCCGCGGAAGACGCCGGCACCACCGCGGAGCGTCAGCAGCGGTGGCGCAAAGCCGCGCTGGCTCTGGCCCTGCTGCTCCGGTCCCGGAACGTTGTAGGAGAAGCCCGCGCGGGGTGACGCGTAGGTCTCCGACGGCAACTGATTGGTGTTCACATGGAATTCGTCGAACACCTGCTGGTTGAAACCGGGCGCGCCCGTGTACGACGTGTGCTCCAGACGCACGCCGTAGATCAGCTGGAAATTGCCGCCGCCGCCGCTGCCGACACCGGCATCCCCGCCACCGCCACGACCGCCGCCGCCACCGCGACGACCGCCGCCGCCGCCACCGCCGCCACCACCGCCACCCGCACCGCCGCCGCGGCGACCCGGCACGCTCGCCGGCCGCGGCCGCCAGGCATCGCTCAGATAGACCGACTCGTTGATGACGCTGCCGGAGCGAACCGTGGGCTGGAGCGTCCGCGTGAACGACGCGGGATCGTTATTGGCAAAGTCTTCCAACGACTGGAACGTGTAGGTGCCGAAGCGGTTGTTCGTGTTGTCCTGCGTGAACGACTGGTCGATCACTTCGAGACCGAGCGCAAAGCGATGTGCCAGCGTGTGGCCGGCAAGGACCGAGAGTTCATCGGTCACCTGCGCGGCGCCATTGCTGCTGCTCTTCGGCAGTCCGGCGTTGCCGCCGAACGCCAGGTTGCTCGCGACCACGCCGGAGTCGAGCGTCGACTCGTTGGTCACCCGGCCCGCGGGCACGTCGAGAAACGCTTCCGACTTGCTCGTCGTCCAGCTGTAGCCGCCGCGGAACTGATTGATCCACCGGCCCATGCGCGACGCCAGCTGGAATGACCCCGCCGCGCTGCCGCCCTTGGTGTTGCCGCCGATCTGCGGCAGCGATGTGGACTGAATGGACTGCGGGTCCTGCGTGTTGAGCGTGAACGTCCCGGTAATGGTGAGGATGTGAACTTCGCCGACGTTCCAGTCAAAGCGATTGAGGCTCTGGATCTGATCCTGCGTGCGGTTGGGGCTCACCGCGCCGGCGCGCGACGTCAGACCCGTGGCGCCGACGAGATTGATGAACTTGGCGGCCGAGTCGGGGGAGATGCCGAGTTGCTGCAGCTGCGTGGCCGTGGCGAGATCGAGCGACGGCGTCGGCGTGAGCGTGCGGTTGACCTGAATCGAGCCAAAGAGAAAGACCTTGTCGCGCTTGAGTGGGCCGCCGAAGCCGCCGCCCACCTGCTCCCGCGTCGGGCCGGTGGTGAAGACGCTGGCCGCCTCGCCCCACGAGAGCGTGGGATCGCGGAAGTTGCTGCTGAGCGAGCCCGACACGCGGTTGCTGCCACCCTTGGTGGTGACATTGACCTGGCCGCCGGCAAAGCCGCCGCGCGCCACGTCGTAGGTGTTGGTGATCACGCGGGTGGTGCGCACCGCGTCCTGCGGCACGGTGGTGCTCGACGTGGTGATGCCGTTGACGACGTAGCTGTTTGATTCCGCGCTTTGGCCGGCCACCTGGAAGGTCGAGTTGGTCGAGTCGGAGCCGGCGGTGAAGATCACCCCCGGGGCCAAGGCCGCGAGCATCGAGAGATCGGACGCGTCGATCGGCAGGCGCATGGCCTGATCGCCGGTGATCGAGCGCTCAGTACTGCCGGGAGTCGGGTTATCCAGCCCGGCAAGATTGGGACGGCGATTGGTCGTGCTGACGAGCTGCTGCAGTTGCACGGCCTGCTCGCCGAGGCGAACATCCAGATCAATGCGGTCATCGTCGCCCTGACGCGATACATTGACGATGTAGGGCGAGTGGCCGATCGCGGTCACCGTGACCCGGTACTGGCCGCCGCCGTCGTTGAAGAAGAGCACGTACTTGCCGTCGGCCTTGGTCGTGGTCCGGCGGGTGACATCCGTTTCGACCGACACGGCTTCGACCCGGGCTCCGGTCACTGTTTTGCCCGCTTGATCGGTCACGGTCCCGCTGATGATGTCGACGTTGCCGCCCTGCGCGGAGACGGGTCGGCTGATCGCGCCGAGCGCGAGAACGGCGGTAAAGAGGGTCGCGCTGCGGACCAGGAGACGTGCCGTCATGAAGCGTTCTCCAATAAGGACGAGGGTGGCATCGCGGGACCACGGTCCTCGCGTACCGGAGGTTGTTACGCCGGGTCATTGGCGAACGTTGAGGGCCATCGGGCCCTGTGGTGGCGCGGCATCCGGCCCGGAACGTTCCTGAACGCAATCCACACCAGTCCCGTTATCATGGGACGGTCGATGCGCGATTTGTCGCATGGGAAATGGAGAACGACGTGCAGGGAATCGATTCGTTAATGCTCGTTAATATCGATCGTGCGGCCCCGGGTGCCAGCCCCGGCGGACACGCCACATGACCGCCCCCGCCCGGCCGCCCAAGACCAAGGTTTCCGGCGCCGTCGTCTGGCGCGAAGCGCGCGAACTGCTCTGGGTCCATCGGCATCGCCTCGCGCTGGGCTTTGTGCTGATGATGGTCAATCGCGGCGCCGGCTTTGTCCTGCCGCTGTCCACCAAGTACTTCTTCGACCGCGTGCTCACCCAGCACAATGCCCAGCCGATCGACCTGCTCGCGCTGGTCATTGTGGCCGCGACGGTGGTGCAGGCCGCCACGTCGTTCGGGCTGTCGCAGATCCTCGGCGTCGCGGCGCAGCGCGCGATCACCGAGATGCGACGGGCAGTGCAGTCGCATCTGGTGCGCCTCCCGGTGCGCGCGTTCGATTCCACGCAGACCGGGCAGCTCGTGTCGCGCGTGATGAGCGACGCCGAGGGCATTCGCAATCTGGTCGGCAGCGGACTGGTGCAGCTCGTGGGCGGCGCGGTGACCGCGATTGTGGCGTTCGTGGTGCTGCTCGTGCTCAACTGGCGTCTGACGCTGATCATCGCCGTGCTCCTCGGCGCGTTCAGCGCCGGAATGACGATCGCCTTTGGCAAGCTGCGGCCGATCTTTCGCGTGCGCGGTCAGATCAACGCCGAGGTGACCGGCCGTCTGGTCGAAAGCATATCAGGTATTCGCGTGGTCAAGGCGTACACGGCCGAGCGTCGTGAACGGCTGGCGTTCACCAAGGGGGCCAACCGCCTGCTCCGCAATGTCGCGGCCAGCATGACGGGAATTTCGGCGACGACCGCACTCTCGACGGTCGTGGTGGGCGTGATCGGCACGCTGCTGATTGTGGTGGGCGGGCACGACTATCTCGCCGGGCGGATGACGGTAGGCGGGATCGTTGAGTACGTGGCGCTCACGGCGATGGTCGCAGCTCCGTTGATCCAGATTGCAGCGATCGGCACGCAGGTGACGGAAGCATTTGCCGGTCTCGACCGGATTCGTGAATTGCGTGCGTGGCTTCCCGAAGATGCCGACGATGCCAATCGTCAGCCCGCGGGCCACATCGACGGCACGGTGCAATTCGATGATGTGACCTTCAGCTACGACCCGGGCGTGCCGGTGCTCAAGCACATTTCGTTTACCGCGCCGGCGGGGACGACCACGGCGCTCGTCGGGTCGAGCGGGTCGGGGAAGAGCACGCTTGTGTCGCTGGTGATGGCATTCAATCATCCGGATTCCGGCAGGATCCTCATTGACGGGCGCGACCTCGCGACGTTCCGTGTGCGCGACTTCCGCAGCCGCCTGGGGATCGTGCTGCAGGACAATTTTCTCTTCGACGGGACCATTCTCGAAAACATCCGCTTTGCCAAGCCCGACGCGACCGATGCCGACGTGCTCGAGGCGGCGCGGGTGGCGCACTGCGACGAGTTCGCGCTCCGCTTTGAGCTGGGCTACCTCACGGTGGTCGGCGAGCGCGGCGTCAAGTTGAGCGGGGGGCAACGCCAGCGCGTCGCAATCGCCCGGGCGATTCTTGCCGATCCGGCGATTCTCATTCTCGACGAAGCGACCTCGTCACTCGATTCGGAGAGCGAAGGGCTGATCCAGGAGGGCCTGACGCGTCTGAGGCAGGGCCGGACGACGTTCGTCATCGCGCACCGGCTGTCGACCATCACCTCGGCCGACACGATCCTGGTGCTCGATGCCGGGGAAATCGTGGAGCGGGGATCGCACCGCGAGCTGGTTGCATTGGGAGGACGGTACCGGGCGTTCTACGACCGGCAATACCAGCAGGCCCTCGACCGCTACGTCAATCCCGGAGAAGAACTCTCGGGCGCGACGCGACTGCGGCCGTAGGGCCCGTGTTCAGCAGCCACCGACCTCGCGGAGCAACTGGGCGACCGCCTGGCGGCGGCGCAGACGCTCGTCGAGACTGCCACTGCCCATGACATCGTCGTGCTGCGGCTCCTCGAGGGTGTCGTCCTGATCGATTCCCTCTTCGGCGCGGCGCAGCCGGTCCTCTTCGTCGAATACCGAATCACCAAACATGCGATGACCTCCCGTCATCGGCGCGTCGTTCCGCCACGCGTCCGGCTGACACGCCGGATCGCTCTGTATCGGTTGCTGGCTGGTTCATGGCGCGCGCGCTGAGAGTTATCTCATACTTCGTGCCACAATCCGCGACTGAAGACTGGCCGGGCAGCGCGCACCCAGCGGTCGCACGCAGGTCACAGTCCGGCAACGACTTCCGGAGGATCGGCAGGGAAGGCCGGCAACTGGAGTTGGGTGGTGCTGGGGAGAAAAACGGTCCGCCGGAGAGCCGGGACCGGTGATGCTCCCTCAGTTTGCCGCGGCGGCGACCGCGCGCTTGATCCGGCCTACGATGGCGGTGAGCCCCTGAGTGCGCATCATTCCGAGCGTCTCGGAAAAGCCGAGCTGATCGAGGAGATCCTCGGGGACGTCGGCGACGTCGGCCGGGGTCCGGCCGGACAGGCGGCTGATCAGGAGGGCCACAAAGCCGCGCACAGTGGGCGACTCGCGGGGGACATCGGCCGCGAGCGTTACGATGCCGTCTTTCACCCCGACCCAGAGGAAAACCGGGGTCTGGCATTCCGATACCCGATGACTTTCGTGCTCGCCGGCGCCTTGCAACTCTGGTGGCAGGTCGGGCAGCTTCCGGGAGTAGTCGAGGAGCGTTTCCAGCCGGGTATTCCGGTCCGCCGCGCGCAGCCGCGCAATCACCGTATCGAACACCATTTGCCGTTCTGTCCCCAAGGAAGGCCGCGTGGAATCTAGTTCGACAGCTTCACTCGCCCCGCTGGTCTCCGCCGCATGGCTCGCGGCCCATCTCAGCGCGCCCGATCTGGTGGTGCTCGATTGCTCGTGGTATCTGCCGTCGTCGGGCCGGGATGCGGACGCCGAATACCGTGCGCGTCACATTCCTGGCGCATTGCGGCTCGATCTCGACGCCATCAGCGACAGCACATCGGATCTGCCGCACATGCTCCCTGCGGCGCCCGATTTTGCCGCGGTGATGGAGCGCATGGGCGTGCGGCCTTCCGATCGGGTGATCTGCTACGACGGCAGCGGCGTCAATCTGAGTGCCGCGCGTGCCTGGTGGACTTTCCGGATCTTCGGACATCGCGACAGTGCCGTGCTCGACGGTGGTTTTCCGGCATGGGCCGCCGCCACGCGGCCGGTGCAGCGCGGTGTCATCACGCGGCCACCCACCGGCTACCGCGTGCCGGAACTCGATCGGGCCATGGTGCGCGACCGTCGGGCGGTGGAAGTGATCGCAGAAGCGTACGGTCCGACGCAGATCGTCGACTGCCGGCCCGCGCTGCGCTTTGAGGGCAAGGCGGATGAGCCGCGCGCGGGTGTGCGCCGCGGCAACATTCCGGGCAGCATCAACCTGCCGTTCACCGAATTGACGGATGAGGCGACCGGCGTGATGCGCTCGCCGGCCGCGCTGCGCAAGCTGTTCGAGGCGCACCAGATCGATGCGTCCCGGCCGATCGTCGCGCTGTGCGGTTCGGGGACGAGTGCCGCGGGGCTGGCCCTGGCTGTCGAGGTGCTCCGGACGTCGAATGACGGACCAGTCGGCCCGCCGGTGGCGATCTACGATGGCAGCTGGACGGAGTGGGGCAAGGTCTGACAGCGCCGCGCGGCTGAACGCGCGGACGGCCAGTCCGGGGCCATCTTCAGTGCCGCAGCCGCATGCGGCCGCGCCGCCGGGCACGGGAGCCGATCCGCCAGCGAGATGCGAATCGCATAGCTGGTGGGATCGAGCCGTGCGGCCGCTTCGAGCCGTGCCGTGGAATGGCCGTTGCCGGCCACGAGGTAGGCGCTGGTCTGCAGCACGCTGCGCAAAGTGATCGCGGCAAGGAGCAGCGGCACGCCTGGTCGCCAGAGCCAGAGCGCCGGCGACACCGCATGCGACGCTTCGCTTGGGCCGACGTGATCCACAACATCGAGCAGACTCCCGCTGGCGAGTGCCACCAGCAGCAGTGGGGCGGGCAGCAGCAGCACCGCGTCGAACGAGCCTTCAACTGCCGCCGTGGCCGCGAGCGCGAGCAACACGGCGGCCGTGACGGCCGGACGCGCTCCCTCGCCGAGGGCGCGCACACCGCGCCAGACCACGCCGATGCCCACAAGCAGCACGCCCAGCAATCCCACCAGGCCGCGCTCGCTGATCAACGCCATCCAATCGCTGCTCGGCCACGGATTGAGCGGAATCGGGTCGCTGAATACCCACGACGGATCGGTCGGCAGCGCGACGTCGCCGTAGCGGATCGGCCAGTTGGCCGGACCGACGCCGAGCAGCGGATGACGCACGGCCAGCCGGAGCGAATTGATGTATTGCAGCACGCGGCCGTGGCCGGAGCCGCGTTGTGTATTGGTCAGCTCGACCAGCGTATCGGCATACGGTGACGGCGAACGCCAGGCGAGATGATTGGGAAGTGCGACGGCGAGGATCACAGCGATCGCCGCGGTGGCCACGACCAGTGTCACTCGGCGCGCACTGACCGCGAGGTATTGCCGGCGTCGCACCGCCAGGATTGCGAGCGCAAGGACGGCCATGCCCACCGACACGCCGATCCAGGCGTCGCGCGAGCGCGAGAGAAAGATCGCGGCGGTGAGCAGTGCTCCGCCGCTCGCCGCCACCACGGCGACAGCGCGTCGCGGTGCAAAGAGCGCTGCCGCGGTGGTGAGTGGCACGGCCAGCGCCGCAAAGTGGGCGAGAAAATTCCGGTTGCCAAAGGTGCCGCCGGGCGAGCGCGTGATCGCAAAGAACACGCTGGTCGCACCGTAGGCCTGTGCGAGGCCGGTGATCGCGCCGACGATCGCGGCCACGACGCACCAGCCGAGGAGCTGACGGCCGGCGCCGTCGTGCGTGACCTGGCGGGCGGTGATGAATGCTGCGATGCCCGTCAGCGTGAGCGCCAGCGCGCGCGCGGCAAGCCAGCCATCGGTCGCGGCGAACGTGGACAGGAGACCGCCGCCGGCAAGAAGTATCAGTCCCAGGGCGATGCCGGGGCGGAGACCGCGCGGCGGAAATGGCCGAGCGATCAGCACGGCCAGCAGCGTGGCGAGATGGGTGACCGTTTCCTTGGGAAGTTGGTGGCGATCGAGGTCGCTTGGGGCCGCGGGGAGTGCCACCAGCACGGCGGTAACCAGGCCGACGCCGAGGATGTGGGCGGCGAGCCGGGCGTGCGGGGATGCAGGGGCCGGGCGAGCCGGCTCGGAGGAAACAGCGAACGCCGCGACCATGGAACCCAAACATACGCCATGGTGGGAATGACTAGATTGCGAAGACGTTCCGGGAGGAAGTTCCGTGGCAGACGAGCCATTCGGCGAAGGCGATGACGGAGAGGCGGTGGAACGTCCCGCGGGGGCGCTCGCTGGCACGGACGGGCCGGTGCCGATCGAGGTGCGCGAGATTCCCGACGACCGTCTTCCCGAAGGCATGTGCTGCCTGGGCACCTTTCTCGATGGCCATCTGGTGGCGCGCTGCGCGGTGCCGCCCGGCACCTTCGCCTATTTCGAGCGCCATCGGGTTTTTGAGGCACCACGCCAGCTGGTGCTTGCGGCACGCGAGGAAGATCCGGGACTCCGCTGCGAGCTCTATGCGATCGTCCCGATGCCGCCGGTGCCGCTCGAGGACGCCGGTGAGGAATCCGAACAGGAACCCTGGGCCGAGTCGGTGGCGTCGTCCAGTTATGAGAAGGCGGTAGCCGAAAACGCCGCGACCGCAGGGGACGGCGAAGGCGTGCCGATGGCGGCGATTCTCCTGGGCCAGATTGTCCGCTTCCAGCGCGATCGCAAGCACCCGGGGAGTCTGCCGCTCGAGACCGTCGACGTGCTGACCAAGATCGTTTCAGGGCGAGTCGTCGAGGCGGTCGACAAGGTGCTGGAGGACCTGCTCGGGCCGTGAGGGGCTGGCTATTATAGAGCAATGCCCACCACAACTTCGCGTACCCCGGCTTTTCAGCAGATTGCCGCGCCCACGTCCGGCGATCCCATCACGGTTCAGGACGGCGTCCTGCAGGTTCCCGACGCCCCGATCATTCCCTTCATCGAGGGCGACGGCACCGGGCCCGACATCTGGCGCGCCTCGCAGCACGTGCTCGATGGCGCGGTACGCGCGGCGTATGGCACCAGCCGCCGACTCGCCTGGTTCGAGGTCTTCGCCGGGGAAAAGTCCAAGGCGCAGTTCGATTCGTGGCTTCCCGACGACACGCTCACGGCCATTCGTCATTATCTCGTGGCGATCAAGGGCCCGCTGACGACG
>DATAVM010000106.1:0-6414 GCA_036267775.1 Gemmatimonadales bacterium | reverse complement strand
ATCCTCTCCCGCCGGTGTCGCCAGCAATTCGCTCGGAAACCAGAGTTCGCGCTTCTTTTCGTGCTCTGCCTGAAGCTCACGGACGATTGGCTCAAGATCCCGCAGTACCTCGACCTTGTGCCACATCTTCCGGGCCTGATCAGTCAATCCCATCAGCCGCCCTGGATCGGGTCATTGCCGGCTGCCTGCCACCGGCCTCTATAAGGATCGCCCGAAAGTGCCCATTGCGGAAGGCATATCGCCAAACTGGCGGGTCAGGAGTGATAAGTGATTATCGAGTATGGCAGGTCCGCGTCACCGGCGGGCGGCCCTCACAGGCAATCGCATCGTTCATCCCGTGAGTCACCGGCCCGCAGGCGGTGGTCTGCGCGGCCCGGGCGGCCTCGTCTTCGGTCTCATTGGATGCGGCCGCGCAGTTGCGCGCCCCATTGTAGAGGACACACACGTTGCAGCTCACCTTTTGCGCCGAGAGTGTGGTCCAGGTGAGGAAGGCGATGAAGAGGACAATCACCGCGATGGCGACCAGTGACCGGGGCTTCATAGCAGAGTTCCGTGGAGAATGAGCGAGGCCACGGTAAAGTAGATCACCAGGCCGGTCACATCGACGAGGGTGGCAACAAAGGGCGCCGACGCACTGGCGGGATCGAGTCCCAGACGCCGGAGCGCGAACGGAAGCATCGACCCCGCCACGGAGCCAAAGAGCACCACACCGATCAGCGCGCAGAAGACCGTCGCCGCGACCAGCAGATAGTGCGATCCGTAGTCGAGGCCGAGCGTCACGCCGAACGCCGACCAGTGACGGGCGGCCATGAATTGCCAGAGCAGAATACGGCAGAAGCCGATCGCGCCGAGCATCGCGCCGAGCGAGACGCCTGTGGGGATCTCGCGCACCGCCACGCGCCACCAGTCGCGCAGGGTGAGTTCCTTGAGCGCCATCGCCCGGATGATGAGCGACGTGGACTGCGAACCGGAATTGCCGCCCGACGAGATGATCAGCGGGATAAAGAGTGCCAGCACGGCGGCGCGTTCGATGTCGTGTTCAAAACGACCCATCGCCTGCGCGGTGAGCGTTTCACCCACAAAGAGAATGGCCAGCCAGCCCGCGCGCTTGCGCAGCATGTCGAGAAAGGTGATCTGCAAGTACGGCTGATCGATCGCTTCCATGCCGCCGAACTTCTGCACATCCTCCGTCTGCTCACTGGTCAATGCGTCGATGATGTCGTCGACGGTGACGATGCCGACAATGTGCTGATCGTCGTCCACCACCGGCACGGCGAGGAGATTGTACTTGGCAATCAGGCGCGCCACATCTTCGCGTCCCACGAGCGGGGCGACCGCAATGGGTTTGCGCGCGTCGCCGATTTCGGTGACCTGCGTCGCTCCCGGCGCCATCATCACTTCGCGCAGCGAGATCACGCGCTGTAGCACATTGGTGCGCGGGGCCAGCACGTAGATGGCGTAGACCGTTTCCTTGGCGTTGCCGACTTCCGTGATGTAGCGCTTCACTTCGTCCGCCGTCCAGGTGCTCGGCACGCTCACGAATTCGGTCGTCATGATGCCGCCCGCCGACGTGGGCGGGTAGTTCATCAACGAGCGCAACGTGTCGCGGGTGGCAGCCGGCAGGAGATGCAGCAGACGCGCGCGCGATTCGGGGGACAGATCGCGGTAGAGCTCGACTTCCTGGTCGGCCGACAGCGCGTCGACCAGGGCGGCGGCATTCGCCACTTCGAGTCCCTCGAAGATCTCGCCGCGCCGCTCCAGCTCCGGCTCGTCCAGCAGCTGCACGGCGATCTGGAAGGGCAGCGCGTTCATCACCTTCACGGCAGCATCGAGCGGGAGCGCGTTCAGCGCTTCGGCAATGTCCGCGGCACGCAGATCCGCGACCGCGGCTGCGATGTCGTCCTTGTCGGCGCTGAGGAGGTAGAGAAACTCTGGAGTGAGGGTGGGCAGCTCGGTGTCGGACATCAGCTGCCTACCCTTCGTCTAGTGCTTGGGAAGGCCCGGAGTCTCATCGCCCGACTTGCCATCCATGATGGGCGTGATCTGCGCAGTCCAGCCGCTGGCGAAGGTCACCACGAGGCGATGGCCGAGGGTGTCAACAACGATCGTCCGGACCTGCGGCATCTTGCGGGCGTACGTCACCGCAGCGTCGGCCTGGCGGGCGTAGGCTGTGGGGTTGAGACCGGCAAAGCCCTTGCCGTACTCGCGGCCGATGGCCACCGCGCTGGCCTGATCGGGGCCGTAACTGGCGAACTTGTCGGCCTCCATGAGGCCGCGCTCGCTCGTGACGTACCCATAGCGTTCATACGGGCGGCAGGCGGCCGCCAGGAGCAGCAGGCAGAGCGGAACCAGACGGCGCATCGGGACGTTCTCCGGCGAAGTCGACGAGAGCCGTAAAGTAGCTTACCCTTCCATCCCACCGAAAGCCCGCAGGAGTGGTTCGATGAGCGCCATTGGCAACATTCCGCTTCCCATCAACGAAACCGTCCTGCACTATGCGCCGGGCTCGCCCGAGCGCGCCGTGTTGCAGGCCGAACTGCAACGCCAGACCGGCACTGTCGTGGATATTCCCGTGGTGATCGATGGCCGCGAATACCGGGGAGGGGCCACCGTCGATCGCACCTCGCCACAGCGCCATCAGCACAAGATCGCCACGGTGCACCAGAGCACGGCCGCCATGCTGCAGGACGCCATCGACGGTGCGGTCACCGCGCAGCGCGAATGGGAGCGGTGGGCATTCACCGATCGCGCCGCCGTCTTTCTCAAGGCCGCCGATCTCCTGAGTGGCCCCTGGCGCCAGCGCATCAACGCCGCCACCATGCTCGGGCAGGGCAAGACACCGCATCAGGCCGAAATCGACGCGGCATGCGAGCTCGCCGATTTCCTGCGCTTCAATGTGCATTACGCCGAGCGATTGCTGCACGAGCAGCCAGAATCGTCGCCCAATTCGTGGAATCGCCTCGATCACCGGCCGCTCGAAGGATTCATCTACGCGGTCACGCCCTTCAACTTCACGGCGATCGGCGGCAACCTCCCCACCGCGCCCGCCATTCTCGGCAACGTGGTGCTCTGGAAGCCCTCGGCCACCGCGTCGCTCTCCAACTGGCTCTTCTACGACCTGTTGCGCGAAGCGGGTTTGCCGCCGGGTGTCATCCAGTTTGTGCCGGGCGACGCGAAGACCACGACCGATGTGCTCCTGTCCGATCCACGGCTCGCGGGAATCCACTTTACCGGTTCGACCGAAGTGTTTCGCTCGCTGTGGCACGGCGTGGGCTCCCGGCTCGATCAGTACCGGAGCTATCCCCGGCTCGTGGGCGAAACCGGCGGCAAGGATTTCATCCTGGCCCACCCAAGCGCGGATGTGGAAGCGCTGGTGACCGGCCTCCTGCGGGGCGCGTTCGAGTATCAAGGCCAGAAGTGCTCGGCGGCGTCGCGCTGCTACATCCCGCGCTCGCTCTGGCCTGTGGTCGAGCGGCGCATGAAGGAAGAGATCGCACAGCTCAAGGTCGGCGATCCCGCGGATTTCTCGGTGTTCATGGGTGCGGTGATTGACGAGAAGGCGTTCAAGCGGCTCGATCAGGTGCTCGCGGCCCTCAAGGCCGATCCGCGCGCCCGCATCGTGGCCGGCGGCACGACCGATCGCAGCACCGGCTGGTTTGTCGATCCCACGCTGGTCGAAGTGAGCGATCCGGCGCATCAAGCCATGACAGTGGAGTTCTTCGGACCCATTCTCACCGCGTACGTCTACGAGGATGCCCATTGGGAAGATGTTCTGGCCCTGGTCGATTCGGCGTCGCCGTATGCGCTCACCGGCGCGGTGTTCTCGCAGGACCGGGCGGCAACCATCCAGGCGGCCGATGCGCTCCGCAACACGGCGGGCAACTTCTACGTGAACGACAAATGCACCGGTGCCGTGGTTGGCCAGCAGCCCTTTGGGGGTGCGCGCGCGTCGGGCACCAACGACAAGGCCGGCAGCATTCTCAATCTGTACCGTTGGGTGTCACCGCGTGCGATCAAGGAAAACGGCAACCCGCCGCGCAACTGGCGGTATCCGTACCTCGGCGATTGAGCGTCATGCGGGACAATGCATCCTGGCGGCGCACGTTCCGGCTTGTCCCGGCGTGCGTCGCTGTGCTTGCGGCAGCCCTCGCGGCGCAGTCGCCGTACACCGCTGCACAACTCGACGGTGCGCGCTTTGACGAGCAGGTCAACACCGATGTGGTGAGTCGTTCCGGTACCGCCGACGTGCATCGCGTGATGGCCCGCAGCGCGCGATACGGCGTGGGCGTCGCGGCGGACACGGTGATCGTCACGGCCGATTCGCTGATGCTGAGTCAGACGACCGACGGCGCGGCCCACGACTATGACGTCAACGGTGTGGTGGGCGGCCACTGGAAGTTCTTCGTGGATTCGGCGGGTCGCGCGCGCATCGTCGCGTCGCCGTTCGTGCCGGATGCGATCGCGGAAGTGAGCGATCTCACCACCGCGATGGATGATTTTCTCCCGCCACGTCCGCCGCCCATGCAACCGCGCACCGCGAGCGACGCCGACCATCGGCGGTGGCAGCGTCTGGCGGATTCCGCCGGCATGGCGCGCTACACCTGGGTTGCCGACAATCGCACCGACACACAATCGACCATTGCCGATACCGTCGCGGTGCACGTCAAGCAGACGTCGCACGAAGAGAGTCAGGTCGTCTGGGATCCCGTCCGTGGTCCGGTCCGCTGGGAACGGCGGATCCATGTGGAAGTGCGAACGGAAGTGCGCGCGCGTCTCGTCGATGCCGTCGTGACGCAGCATGTCACGGTCGTGCGCGAGTGAGATTGTTCCTCTTGCCCGGAGTGTCCATGCGCCACGCTCTGATCCTGGGCTTGCTCGCCGGTGGTGTGCTGCCGCTGGCTGCCCAGGTCCCCGACGCGCAACGTGAAGCGCGCGAGATTCTCGCCGAGATGGTGAGCACCAACACCACGCTCGCGCATGGCGACGTGACACCATTGGCGGAGCGGCTTGCCGCGCGCTTTGTCCAGGCGGGTGTGCCGGCGTCCGACGTGCAGGTGATCGGGCCCGAGGCGAAGAACCGGAATCTCGTCGTGCGGATCCGCGGCACCGGCACTGAGCGGCCCGTACTCTTTCTGGCGCATCTGGATGTGGTCGACGCGCCGCGCGCCGACTGGTCGGTCGAGCCCTTTGCGATCACCGAAAAAGACGGCTGGCTCTATGGTCGCGGCTCGATCGACGACAAGGGCCCCGCAACAACACTCGTGGCCGGCATGCTCGCGCTGGTGCGCTCTGGGAAAAAGCCCGGCCGCGACCTCATTCTCGCACTGACATCGGGTGAAGAGACCGACGGCGTTCCCGGCGCCGAATGGCTGGTGGAGCAGCATCGCGATCTGGTCGACGCGGAGTGGGTCTTCAACTTCGATGCGGGCGGACCGATCACGCAGGGCGGCGCCATCAAGTGGCTCTCGCTGCAGGGTGCGGAAAAAGTCTACTGGACGGTGACGTTCACGGTACACAACGCCGGCGGCCATTCGTCGCAGCCGCGCGCCGACAACGCGATCTACCAACTCGCCGCGGCCCTTGGCCGGTTGCGCGCATTTCGCTTTCCGATTCACCTCACGGCGGTGAGCCGCGCGGAACTCCCCACGCGAGCGCAGTTTGTCCCCGCCGTCGAGGCCGCCGCGATTCGCGCGGTGCTCAAGGAGCCACTCTCGCTCATGGCGGCGGAACATCTCGCGGCCATCCGCCCCGAGTACAACGCGCTGCTTCGCACCACCTGCGTGGCCACCATGCTCGCGGCGGGTCACGCGGAGAACGCACTCCCGGCGCTCGCCACGGCGACGGTCAACTGTCGCCTCATTCCGGGCGAAACGTCGGCGGCCACGATGGCGGCGCTGCGACGCACCGTCGCCGATACCGGTGTTGCGATTGCGGAAGTGGATCCCGCCAAGCCGTCACCGCCCTCGCCGCTGCTGCCAGCACGCATCGCGATCGTCAAGAGCGCGATCGAGGCCGCCTGGGGCAAGGACGTGCCGATCGCACCAATTCAGGAGAGCGGTGCCACCGATGGACTCTACTTCCGCAACGCCGGCATTCCGGTCTACGGCCTGCACGGGATTCCGATGCCCCTGGGCGAGGATCGCGAGCATGGCAATGACGAGCGGATTCCGGTGCCGTCGTTTGCACAGGGCGTCAAATTTGCCACGGCGCTGATTCACGGCACGGCATTCGGAGTACAGTAAGGGCGTTTGTCATCCTGAGAGCCGAGATCCGTCGCTGCGCTCAGCAACTGTCTGAAAAATCAAGCGGTCGCGGGGCGCCACGGCGTCCCGGCGGACAGCATCGCATTGAGAATCGTCAGCAGCTTGCGCATGCACGCCACGAGCGCCACCTTCGCGGGCTTGCCGGCCGCCA
>DATAVM010000105.1:0-2036 GCA_036267775.1 Gemmatimonadales bacterium | reverse complement strand
CTTTCCGCACGGACTCGGGAATTCAAGCGGCATGGTGGGCAAGTACATCAGCGACACGGTCGGATCGGATGTGGGCGGCTACGTCCCCGCGCTCAACGATCAGCCGCGCCACAATTGCGACGGCGTGGGCGGCGGCCATCTCTACATGCCGTGGTGGCTCGACAACAAGAAGCTCGATTTCCCGCGCGGCTACCATATCGAGATCTGGGGCGGGATGGGAATGCCGGGCTACGGCTTCATGGGTGACATCCAGAACTACGGCGGCGGGGGCGGCTATGGTGCCGCGCTCAAGAGCGACTACCGGAAATACTGGGGGACGACGATCGGTTTTTCGGGGCGCGGCGAAATGATTCCGAATGCGGATTCGTATTGCGAGCTCGATCCACGTGTGGTGGATCAGTGGGGCATTCCGGTGTTGCGCTTTCACTGGAAGTGGTCGGACCACGAATACCTGCAGAGCAAGCACATGCAGGAGACCGTCCGTGCGCTGCTCACCGAGATGGGTGCGGAGATCTGGTCGAAGATGCCGACGCGCGAAGATGGCTACGGGATCTCGGTGGGCGGCTCGATCATCCATGAGGTCGGCGGGGCGCGCATGGGGAGTGCGGCATCGGACAGCGTTCTCAACGCGCACGCGCAGGCCTGGGATTGCAAGAATCTGTTCGTGGCCGATGGTGGCCCCTTCGTCACGCAGGCCGACAAGAACCCGACGCTGACCATTCTCGCACTGTCGCTGCGCACCTCGCGCTACATCGCCGATCAACGGAAGGCAGGTGCGCTGTGAACGGCATGACGCGCCGGGAGCTGCTCGCCGCGGCTGCAACGGCGTCGGCGGGAGCATTCCTGCTTCCCACACCCGCTCGTGCGCGCGAGGCCGTCACGCTGGTGGCCGCGTCGCGAGGGGCCGCGTACGACATCAAGGTCTACAATGCGCACGAGTGGGCCACGGTGCGCCTCCTTGTCGACTACATCATCCCCAAGGATGCTCGGAGCGGTGCCGCCACCGATGCGGCGGTTCCCGAATTCATGGACACGATGCTCGATCTCGATCCGACGATGCGTCCGGCCAATCGCGGCGGACTCGCGTGGCTCGACCACCAGAGCCGCGAACGCTTTGGCCAGAACTTTGTCGACGCGAGCGACACGCAGCGCCGGCAGCTGCTCGATCTGCTCGCCTGGCCGGCGCGCGCTCCCAAGGAGCTCTCGGCCGGCGTCGCATGGTTCAGCTCGTTCCGGGCACTCACCGCGAGCGGATTCTTCACATCCGAGATGGGCGTCAACGATCTGGGGTATGAGGGAAACACTCCGGTGATGGAATGGCACGGCTGTCCGCCGGAAGCGCTGGCGCGGCTGGGAGTGCGCTATCCGTGAAGCGCCCAGACCGGCTTCGTGTGGGGTTCGTTGGCGCGGGGTTCAACGCGCGCTTTCACATGCAGGGCTGGACGGGCGTGCGCGACGCGGATGTGTGCGGGGTATGGAGCCCGCACGCCGACCGCGCCGGCGACGCGGCGGCACTCGCTCGCACGCTGGGCGTGGGGCCCGCCAAGGCCTACCGGTCGATTGCCGACATGGTGGCGGACCCGGCGATCCATGCGATCTGGCTCTGCGGGCCCAACCAGGCGCGGGTCGAGAATGTCGCTGAGATCTGCGACGCGGTCGGCCGTGGGCGCGGCGAGCTGATCGGCATTGCGTGCGAAAAGCCACTGGCGCGCAATGTTGCGGAAGCGCGCGAGGTGCTTCGCCTGGTGGAAAAGGCGGGACTCAAACACGGCTATCTCGAGAATCAGCTCTTTGCGCCCGGTCTGGTGCGCGGGCGCGATCTGATCTGGACGCGCGGTGCCAAGGCGACCGGCCGGCCCTATCTCGCACGTGCTGCTGAGGAGCATTCCGGCCCGCACAACGGGTGGTTCTGGCAGGGCGAGATGCAGGGCGGCGGTGTCCTCAACGACATGATGTGCCATTCGATCGAGGTCGTACGCTTTCTGCTCACTGAGCCCGGCAAGGCTCGCGCGACGTTGCGGCCTGTGTCGATCTCG
>DATAVM010000104.1:0-16111 GCA_036267775.1 Gemmatimonadales bacterium | reverse complement strand
GAGGAGGTTATCGTAGCGGCCGCCGCCGCAGATCGCGCGCAGCGTGCGCTTGGCGTCAAAGAGCTCGAAGACCGTCCCGGTGTAATACGCGAGACCGCGGACAATGGTCGGATCGAAGTCGATCCAGTCGCCCAGGCCCATTCCGCGGAGCACTTCCATGGTCTGGTCGAACGGACTGCCGGCGGCCAATTCCCGCAGGCGGCTTTGACCCTCTGGCTCGGCCAAAGCCAGCATCCAATGGAGCTGATTCTGGGCGAGGCGGCCTTCCACAAGCTTGCGGGCGCCCGCGGGGTCTTTTTCCAACCGATCAAGTGCTTGAAAGACGAACGGCCGAAGCGATTCCTCGATGTCCTCACGGCTCATGTCCTCAACGATGACACGCCGGTCCGACATGCGCACCCGCACGTCTTCCGGTCCCAGCCCAAAGCCGCGCATGATGTCGATGGCGAGCGCAATGATCTCGGCGTCCGCCACCGGGCCGGGCTCGCCAATCAGGTCGCAGTTGAGCTGGAAGTGCTCGCGCAGTCGTCCGCGCTGTTGGCGCTCATATCGGAAGAGCTGCGGAATCGAAAACCAGCGAATCGGCTTCTTCATCCCGTTGGCGCGCGCCGCCACCATGCGAGCGAGCGTCGGCGTCATCTCGGGGCGCAGCGCGACCTGACGATCGCCCTTGTCGACAAAGTTGTAGAGCTGTCCGACGATTTCTTCACCGCTCTTGGCGGTATAGAGCTCAAGCGGTTCCAGCGGCGGACCGTCGTATTCTTCGAAGCCGTACCGCGCTGCCACCGTGCGCCACACCTCGAAGATGTGGGCGCGCAGCGCAAAGTCCTCGGGGGCAAAGTCGCGGAATCCGGGTAATCCCCTGGAAATCATGGCGGAAAATACACGGTCAGGCCACCGGGAGCCCGCGCGCCTCGAGCACGTCGCCCACGGTGTGGAACGAGCCAGTAACCACGATCGTACCGGCTCCCTCCTCGACCTCCCGCAATGCCTCATCGAACGCCGGAATCAGCCGCCAGCGCGCATGCGCCGCGGGACGCGCCGGGTCGGCCAGCCACCGCTCCAGCCAGCCCAGGTCCCACCGCCGCTGGTCGGCCGACGGTGCCACCGTCAGCACTCCCAGATCGACGGCGCGGTCGAGTTCCACCAGCATATCCGGCCACGCCTTGTCGCCCAGGATCGACACGAGTGCATGCACCGGCCGCGGCAGGTCAAGATCCGCGAGTGCTGCGGTCAGCGAGCGCACGCCATCGGGATTGTGAGCCACGTCAAAGAGCCACCGGCCACGACGATCGAGCCGCCCCGCGACACGAGCGTGCGCAAACGCGTCTGCCATCGCATCGGGCGTGGGTCGCAAGCGCGCCGGCAGCAGATCCAGAATGGCCCGCGCGACCGCCGCATTGCGCCGTTGATGACGGCCCGGCATCGCCAGCGGTCCATGCCATTGTTCCGACGGCGGCACAATCACGGGCAGGTAGACACCCGCGGGATTCGCGGCGCGGACCGCCGCCTCGCCGGCCTCCACCAGTGTGGTCGCGAGCCCCATGTCCGGCTCACCGATCACAAAGGGCACGTCGGGCTTGGCGATTCCCGCCTTCTCGCGCGCGATCTCTTCCAGTGTGTCGCCCAGATATCGCTGGTGATCGAGCGCGATGTGCGTCACCGCGCTCACCAGTGGCCGGATCACATTGGTGCTGTCGAGCCGGCCGCCGAGGCCCACTTCGATCACGGCGATGTCGACTTCGCGGGCCGCAAAGTCGGCCAGCGCTATGGCGGTCGTCGCCTCGAAGAATGTGGCGTCCAGCGCGCGAATCGTGGGCTCGAGGTGCGCGGTCCACGCAGCGACGGCGGCTTCGGAGATGTCCTCACCATCGACGCGCATGCGCTCGCGAAAGGAGATCAGGTGCGGCGACGTATACAGCCCGACGCGCAGGCCCTTCTCCCGCAAAGCCGCGGCGACCAGCGTGGCGGTGCTTCCCTTGCCGTTGGTGCCGCCAATATGGATGGTGGGAAACTGCGTCTGGGGATTGCCGACCGCGGTGAGGAGTGCCGCGGTCGTGTCGAGGCCGAACTTGATCTGTGTGGTGCGCGGAAAGAGGAATTCCAGCGCGGCGGCGTAGGAGAGGCTCAGAGCGCGCCGATCAGGCTACGTCCGAATTGCCACGCCGCACGCGCCGGCCCTGCATGTGCCGCAGCAGGCGCGCCGTGGTCTCGCGGAGAGATGCACGCGGCACCACGTCGTCAATCTGCCCCTTCTCGAGCAGGAACTCGGCCGTCTGGAAACCTTCCGGCAGGTCCTGGCCAAGGGTCTGCTTGATCACCCGCTGCCCCGCAAAGCCGATCACCGCGCCAGGCTCGGCGAGAATCGCGTCGCCCTGCATGGCGAACGACGCTGATACACCGCCAGTGGTGGGATCGGTCAGGATCGAGATATAAGGAATCGCGTTCTGCCGCAGCACCGCGATCGCGGCGGAAGTCTTGGCCATCTGCATCAGCGAGAGGGCGCCTTCCTGCATCCGTGCCCCACCCGACGTGCAGACCAGCACCAGCGGAACGTTCTTGGCGGCCGAACGGCGAGCCAGCCGGGCAATCTTCTCGCCCACCACGGAGCCCATCGAGCCACCCATGAAACGGAAATTCATGACGCCGAGGTTGAGCGGGCGTCCTTCCAGGCGGGCGGCACCGGTATAGATGGCATCGGAGGAGCCGGCCTTCTTGTTGGCGGCCACCAGGCGGTCGGCGTAGTGCTCAAAGTGCAGCGGATCGATCGAGCGGAGATTGCCGAAGAGTTCCTTCCAGCTGCCCTCGTCCGTCAGCAGTTCGATGTATTCCTCGGCGCTGAAGCGCTTGTGGGTGCCGCATTCCGGGCACACGTTGAGCGCCTTCTCGAACTTCTCCTTGATGTCGACATGCCCGCACGATTCGCACTTCTCCCACGCGTTCGCAGGAATCTCCAGCCGTTCCCGCGGCGCTGTTCTGAGCTTCCGCTCCTTGCGAAACCACGCCATGACGGCCATGTGACCTTGGGTTGGGCAGCGCCCGGGGAGGGCCCGCGTCAGGCTTGAACGTGCGCCGCCAACCCCGGACGCGCAAGGGGTTGACAGCTAAGTCATTATCAGGACTCAACATAGCCAGCGGCCCTTGCCTCCTTCGCCGCCCGGAATGCCAATCCCAGCGCCAGGAAAAGCGCCAGGAGGAAGGAACCGCCATACGAAAAGAAGGGCAGCGGAATCCCTGTGATCGGCATGATCGAGACGGTCATCCCCACGTTTTCGAAGATGTGCGTGAAAATGACGCCCACGATCCCGAACACCACCAGCGACGCGAACGGATCGCTCGCGCGGCGCGCAATGCGTACCAGGATGATGAGCAGGGCTACAAAGAGCGCGAGCGCGAGGAGTACTCCAAGAAGCCCGAGCTCCTCACCCACCACGGCAAAAACAAAATCGGTCGACGGCTCCGAGATGAACCCCGAGCGCTTCTGCGTCCCCAGCGTGAGCCCCGCCCCGATCCAGCCGCCTGAACCGATCGCCACCTTCGACTGGATGGCCTGGAAGGCAGCATCGTGCCGATACGCCTCCGGATTGAGAAAGGAACGAATGCGATCCTGCTGATAGACATCGAGCCGGTTCCACACCACAAAGGCGAGCACGCCCATGGCCGAGTTGGCGAGGTACACGGCGATCCCCTCGAGCACGAACGGTCGCCAGACCAGCAGCAGGCCAAAGAGGATGATCATCCAGCCGCTCCAGAGCGCGGTGTTCCAGGCCAGCAACAATGAGATGGCGGGCGAGCTCAGCAGCAACAGGAGCGACGGCGCGACGCCGGCCCAGTAGAGCATGGCGAAGAAGATCCCGACAAAGACAATTGCACTTCCCAGGTCGGGCTGCTTGAGCACGAGTAGCGCCGGAACCGCGGTGATGATCATTGGCGGAATGAGTCCGCGCAGCGTGTTGGGCGCTTCGCGGCGCGCCGCAAACCAGCGCGCGAGCATCAGAATGGTGGCGAGCTTGGCGAGCTCCACCGGCTGGCCGATGCGGATGCTGCCAATGGCGAGCCAGCTCTTGCTGCTCGCGGCGGAGCCCGCGCCGGTGCCAATGACGAGCGTGATCGACAGGATCACGAGTGCGATGCCGTAGAGCCACGGTGTTGCCCACTCGAGAATCCGGAACGACGTGCGATACGCGAGTGCCGCGGCACCCGTGGCGATCACGGTCCAGATCAGCTGCAGCACCCAGAGCCAGCGCGGTTGATGGAGCCACGAGCCGTGCGGCGTGAGATTGAGATCGGTCTGGCCGGCGGAGTAGATGATCAGCATGCCGAAGGCCGACAGGAGAATCACCACGACAAGCAGTGACCGATCGAGCCCGCGATTCACGGCCGCGTGCCCGGATGCGGTGGTGCCTTGGTGCTGTCGGGATGACTGGTATCGGCTGGCTGTGTGAAATCTTCGGTGATGTTGGCCACATCGAGCTTGGTGGCCTTGCCACCGAGATAGCGCGCGATCGCACGCACGGCGTACTTGGCGATCAGGCCACCGTGAATGCCCTCTTCGACCTGAATACCCACGACGATCTTGGGATCGCTCGCCGGCGCGAAGGACATGAACCACGCCAGATCCTGCTGCCCGGTCACCTGCCCCGAGCCGGTCTTGCCGGCGATTTCATAGTCGCGCGCACCGGTCTCATGCACGAGCCCCGCGGTCGCCGTCCCGCTCTTGACCACGGCGATCATGGCGTCGCGCAGTCCGGCGAGCTGATCCTGCGTCAACCCCAGGTCCTTGCCGGGTGTGGGCACCGCCGGCGTCACGAGATACGGTTCGCGCTTGACGCCGTCGCTCGCGAGTGCCGCGTAGAACGTCGCCATGTTGATGAGCGTCTGAGCGTTGTGCCCCTGTCCGATCGCCAGATTGAGCACTTCGCCCTTGCTCCAGGTGGAGACGCCGCGCGAATCGACATAACTCTTGACGCTGCTGTTGAAGCGTGGCCGCGACTCATTGGGCAGATCGACGCCGCTGCGATCGCCAAAGCCCATCTCGGTGCCGTCCTGCAGGATCGCATCGCCGCCGAGCATCAGGCCGAGCTGATAGAAATAGATGTCGCACGACTCCGCGATCGCTTCCCGCAGCGTCAGTGCGCCGTGCCCTGCATGGTCATAGCACTTCCAGACGCGATTGCCGAATTGGTATTCGCCGCGGCATGGCTCAGGCATCTTGGAATCCATCGTCACCAGGCCGCGCCGCAACGCCATGGCGGCAATCGCCAGCTTGAAGGGCGAGGCCGGTGGGTAGGTTCCCTGAATCACCCGGTTGTAGAGCGGCCGATTGGCATCATCGAGGAGACTGGTGTAGGTCGTCGCATCGATCCCGCCCACGAATGCATTGGGATCGAAATCGGGATAGGAGTAGTACGCGAGAATCTCTCCGTCGGGCTTGAGCGCCACCATCGCGCCGCGACGATTGGGCAGATCGGTGCGCCACATCGAGTCGATGAATTCCTGCAGCGGCAGATCGATCGTGGTCTTGAGATCGTGCCCGGGCACCGGCGGCAACGAGCCGCTCGCGGGGCGGTCGCGCACCGTGCGGCCACCGGCGGTCACTTCCGCATAGCGCACGCCGCGGCGGCCGCGCAGAATCGAATCGTATTCGATCTCGAGCCCCTGCTGGCCGACGATCTCGCCGGGCTGCGCACCAGCGAACCAGCCACTGTCCAACTGCATCTGATTGATCTGGCTCACATATCCCACCAGATGTCCGACACCCGCACCACTCGGATACTCGCGACGCGGCTCGCGCTGAATGAGCAATCCGGGCAGGAGCGCCCGATGCTCTTCAAGTGTCGCCACAACGGGGTACTGCCCGGACGCAAAGACCAACGCCGGCTGGTAAGTGGCCCACTTCCAGCGCTTGACGACCGTCTCGATGTCGACGCTGTCGCTCGGGACCAGTGCCGCAAGGCGGCCGAGCACCGCGCGCAGCGAATCCTCGTTGTTGACAATGAGCTTGATGGAGTAGCCGGGAATGTTGTCGGCAATCACCAGGCCGTTGCGATCGAGGATCGCGCCGCGTGGCGCTTCGAGCGGGATCTGGCGAAAGCGATTGCCCGCGGATTCGACGCGATACTTCTGATGGTCGAGGACCTGTGCCTTGAAGAACGCGCCGCCGAGCACGGCAAACAGCAGCAGCAGCACCACGGTGGCGCCCTGCGCCCGACGGGCCATCTGCCAGGACGTAAATGCGCTCATGCCTCGATCCGGATTGCGAGCCAGTCGCGTAACAGCAGCACCAGGAGCACGCCTGCCACCGCGGTGGCAATGCCCTGCAGCGGTGACCAGACCAGCAGTTCCACCGCCAGCTGCGACAGCGATGCACCGCTCAACAGCACGACGATGGCGTTCCGGACCCAGGTGCCCACAAAGAAGAGCAGCGCGTTGACGAGGAGATTGTCGGCAAAGAAAATCGCGCGGCCGGTGGCGGCACCCCAGCCCACAATCACGTGCGCCAGCATCCCGGCGCCAAAGTGCGCCGGCGTCAACACGTCGGTGAGCAGTCCGACCACAAGTCCCGTGACGGCCGCCTGCCCCGGCGATTGGCGGATGGCAATCAGCAAGAGACCCAGGATGAGAAAGTCCGGCATCCCGCGGCCGTCAATCAGCGAGGGGCGCAGGTAGAACTCGAGCAATAGCAGCAATGCGATCACCAGCGCAATGCGCACGCGCGCGCCCCGAGGCGAGCGGCGCCGGCGATCGGCGGTGCGAATGGCCGTCACCGCGGCGGCGCTCCATGCGCGGCCGTGGAATCGTGGGCGCCGGTCAGAATGAGCACATGCGTCACGTCACCAGGATTGGCAAATGGAATCACGCGATAGACGCGCTCGTAGCCCTGGTCGTCGTTGTGGACGGCAGTGATACGGCCGACGACGATGCCGCGCGGATAGGCGCTGCCATCACCGGAGGTGTACACGACCGTCCCCATCTTGAGCGAATCGCGGAGCGCCACGCCGTGCAATTCCAGCACGGCGCGATTGACGTCCACCGCCGGCGAAGGTGCCAGAATGCCGCGCACGCGTCCATCCGCGGTAACCGCGGCGGCCCGAAAATCGGGGTCGGTCCAGGTGAGCGCGGAACTCGAATGCGCGTCGACGCTCCAGATCTGGCCAATCAGCCCATCGGCGGTGATCACCGGATCAAACGGCGCCACACCCCGGTCCCGCCCGGCGCTCAGCAGCAACATCCTTCCATCGGTGCTCGTGGGACGATGCAGCACCTCGGCGGCCACATGGGCCGGCACCAGGCGGGCCTCGAGGCTGTCGAGCGCCCTGAGATTGTCGTTTTCGCGGCGGAGTGCAGTGGTCCCTTCAACCAGGAGTGCCAGCGAATCGGCGCGGTGCTCCAGCGCCCCCAGCCGAAAGCGGGCAGTGCGGTCCTGCACGGCGCGGGTGTCGAGAGCAATCAAGGGACGGAAAATCGTGCTGCGGAAGAAACCGGCGACGCCGGTGGCCCAGTTGTGCGGGAGGGCCAGCGCCACGAGCGACAGCGCGATGCACCCGGCAAACAGGAGCAGGTCGCCGCGGGCCTCGGAGCGTCCCGTCGGCTCGCGCATCGTCAGGTCGTCAGCACGCTGCGGAACTTCTCGAAATCATCGAGGATCCGACCGGTCCCGCGCACCACGCAGGTGAGCGGGTCTTCGTCGACGTGGATGGGCAGGCCGGTTTCGGCCGCGAGCAGCAGATCGAGATTCCGGATGAGCGCTCCGCCGCCGGTCATCACGATACCGCGATCGACAATGTCGCTGGAGAGCTCCGGCGGTGTGATTTCGAGTGCGCGCCGCACCGCGTCGACAATGGCGGCGATCGCCTCCTGCAGCGCATCGCGGATCTCGCTCGAATGTACGCGCACCGTCTTGGGAATCCCGGAGACGAGATCGCGTCCCTTCACTTCCATCTCGCGCTCTTCGGCCGAGGGGTACGCTGAGCCGATCTTGATCTTGATCAATTCCGCCGTGGGCTCGCCCACCAGCAGGTTGTAGTTCTTGCGCATGAACAGCACGATCGCCTGATCGAGCTCGTCACCGCCGATGCGAATGGATGTATCGGACACAATGCCGGACAGCGCGATCACCGCGATCTCGGTGGTACCGCCGCCAATGTCGATCACCATGTTGCCAGTCGGCGTCTCCACCGGCAAACCCACGCCGATTGCCGCGGCCATCGGTTCGGCGACCATCAGCACCTGCTTGGCGCCCGCGGTTTCCGCACTATCACGTACCGCTCTGCGTTCCACTTCCGTGATACCGGAGGGCACCGCGACAATCACCTTCGGCTTCACGCGGAAGAAATGCTTGTCGATGATCGTCTTGAGGAAGTAGCGGAGCATTTTTTCGGTGACATCGAAATCCGCGATCACGCCATCCTTGAGCGGACGGACTGCGACGATCCCTTCCGGAGTGCGGCCGAGCATGCGTTTCGCTTCGAGACCGATCCCCTTGATGCGTCCAGTCGCCTTCTCGATGGCGACGACGGAGGGTTCGTTCAGGACGATCCCTTCACCCTTCACATAGATGAGGGTGTTGGCCGTGCCAAGATCGACGGCGATCTCATTGGCGGGAAGGAAGGAACCGAACTGTGGAAATTTCACGTCTGGGCACCGGTGAAGTCGATTGCGAAGCTAAGGGCGGTGGCCACGGCGGAGCAAGGCAAGGCATTGCAGTATCTTGGGTTGGAAGCGGACGTGAGCACTCGCTCGCGTGGGCCTGTGAGCAACTGCTCATTGAGGGATCATGGCCTCCTCTTGAGCCGGTCGATCGCATGATCGAGCACCGGATCGCGGTCATCAGGCGTGCCCGCATGGACCGAGTCCGGTCCAGCCATCTCGATGGTCGGCGCAACGCCCGTATGGTCCACCGGGAGCGCGGTCGCGGTAAGGAACCGGCCAATGGTCGCGTCCACCGCGAGTCCGGTGTGACGGAGCGTGAGCCGCGCGGTGATCCCTGCCCCGCCGCTGGTCCGCTGCCCGAGCAGAGTGACATTGGGGAGGGCAGCAAGGGCTGCGGCCACTGCCTCACAGGCATTGGCGCAGCGGGCGTCGATCAGAACGACCACCGGCCGGCCACCCAGCGCATGGCCGCTCGCGTTGGGGCGGGCGAGCAGATAGAACCGCGGTAAGAGGGCACTGCCGGAGAATGGCTCGACCCTGGCAATCGCAACACGATCGGCCGCAGTCAGCGTACTGTCGGTGCTGAGCACATAGTGCCAGGGACGGAGCCGCGTCACCGCCTGGGCGGAATCCATGCCGGGGCCCAGCCGGACGATGGCCGTGCCCAACACGCGCGGAGCGCTTCCCGGCGCCATCAGCCAGGGTGGAAGGATCCAGGCCAGGTCTGCGTGGCTCGCCCACGCCACGCCGCGCAGATCGACGACCAGACCCCGCGCGCCGACAAAGGCGGTGAACCACCGCCGTACAATGGCGGCCCCGCCCTCGCTGAAGAGCAGGTCATCCGCCCGCAGATAGGCGATGCTGTCCGCGAGCCATCGGCTGGGCAGCCGCGTGGGATGTCGCATGGTGCGGCCGCGCAGTACGTGCTGCTGATCGATATCGCCGAAGTAGTGACCGGGCATTCGCTCTGCGAGGGAATCGAAGAGCGAGGTGCTGATCGCAGTACGATCGTCGCACCATTGGGCGAGCAACGCCGCAACATCACGGCGCGCTGTCGACATGCCGATCCGATCGGATGATTTCAAGTGCAGCATCAGCGTGTCGGCGATGAACTGGGCTGCAACTGTGGCATCGGCGTGCGAAGCCATATCGGACGGCAGAAAGCGCGTCACCATGAAGGAGTCGAGCTGCGCGACATCCGCGAGGAGAGCTGCGGTCGAGACGCTGTCTTCGGGCGGCGTGGGACCCACCGCCGGGCCCGGATCGATTCGCGCGGTGCACACCACGAACAGCGCCACGGCCACCGCGCCAGCCGCGACGTTCACCCGCATGTCGTCACCTAGAAATCCTGCCGCTCAACCCACGCGACCGTCGCGACTGCAAGCGCACCGCTCAGCGCGAGCGCAGCGCCAATCCGAGGCCAGGGCAACCGGCTGGTTGCCGTGAAATCCTTGGCACCCATCAGGCGCATGTAGTCGAATGGCGCCGCAACCTGAAGCCAGATGTTGGGCGTCCGCCACCAGCGATCATACGCCGCGCCGACCACCATCGACACCACAATCAGGATGACGATGGCGCTCGCGAGTGTCGCGATCGTGTTGCCGGTGACGTTCGCAAGCAGGAACGACAGCGACAGCACCGCAATGGCGCCGGACGCGAGACAGACGCCGATCGCCAGCGCTTCCGCGAACGGGAACTCCGCGCCCTGGCCCTCGAACGCCGCCAGAGCTGCGATCAGGAGGACGACGAAGATCGACAACAGCGCGATAACGGTAGCCGCCGCGAGGAATCGGCCGAGGACGAGGCGTCGCCGTGTGTACGGCAGACTGAGGGTGAAGACCGCCGTCGTACCGCTGCGTTCGAATCCCGGACCGCCAACGCCGATGCAAAGCGCCAGACCGATCAGCAGCGCTTGCAGCGGGCCGCCCAGCGCGTGCGCCTCCAGATACCGGGTGAACGGAGACGGGACTGTGTATCGCGTGACCGTGCCCGGAAGCGCCGTCGCAATCTCGGCGACATCACTCGCAAAGGAAGCAGAGCGTTGTCCATCCACGGTGATCCATGCGATGACCGTAAGCAATACCGCCCCCGCGAGCGTCAGCCAGCGGAGCTGCAGCCAGTGCTTACGCCAGAGCATCGGCGGCGCCGGTGGAGACCCACTCGGCCTCGTCGTGTTCGCGGCCCACATGGGCGAGCACGATTTCGGCGAGCGTCGCGGGCCGGATGTCCTGTATGGTGGCACCGAGTCCGCTGAGCGCCATGTGCGCGTCGCCAGCGACGATGAGCGTGGCAAAGGCGCCATTGATCCGGGCGCTCACCACGCCGGACGCCGCGGCCAGCGTCGCGGGGCACTGCGCCGGCCACGCCGCATCGACGCGATGATGCGTGGCGCGGATGTCGTCCATGTCGCCGGCGAGCACGAGTCTGCCGCGATCCATGAGGCAGAGCCAGTTGGCGATCTCCTCGAGTTCGGCCAGCTGATGCGATGAGACGAGGAGCGTTGCACCACGCGTGGCGTTGGCGGCGACGAGTGCGTGCAGCACCTGCCGGCGCACCACAGGATCAAGTCCCTCGGTGGGCTCATCAAAGAGAAAGAGTTCGGCGTTGCGGGCGAGCGCAATGAGCAAGGCGAGCTTGACGCGCATCCCGCGCGACAGAGCGGACACGCGGCGCGCGAGTGGCAGATCGAGCACCGCGAGGCCGGCAGCTTCCCGCGCACGGTCCCAGTCGGCGTTACAGGTGCGGGCCAGGCGCAGCAGCTCGCGCACCGTCATCCACGGATAGAGTGCCGCGGGATCGACGAATGCCGCGCGACGGCGGATGGCCACGGCCGCGTGGCGGTCTTCGACAGGCAGGCCCAGCACGGTCGCACGACCGCTGGTCGGGCGGATCATTCCGAAGAGCGTACGCATGGCGGTGGTCTTCCCTGCACCGTTCCGACCGATGAGCGCGCAGATCGCACCCGTGGGAACGGCCAGGTCGAGACCGTCGATGGCCCGCACGCCGGGATACTGCTTGGTGAGCGCCTGCGTTTCGATCGCGAGTGGTGTGGTCACGCGCGGCGCCGGCGCGGCTTGGCGGGGAGCGGATCGGCGAGTGCCGCTTCGCTCATCCGGCGGATCGCGTCGGCGGAGAGCCCTGCTTTGCGGAGTCGTGCCACGGTCTCCTTCATCAGGGCATCGGCGCTTCGCCGCTCAGCCAGGGGCACGGGCCAATCGGCGCGCGGCACTACAAACGCGCCGCTGCCGTGACGGACCGCGACGATGCCCTGCCACGCCAGCTCGCGATAGGCCTTGGCGACGGTATTCACGTTGACGGCCAGGCGCACCGCGACATCGCGGATCGAAGGCAGCTGCTCGCCGCCCTTGAGCGCGCCGGTTTCGACGGCGTGGCGAACCTGGTCAACAAGCTGCACGTAGATCGGGACGCCGCTGGAGCTGGTGGGGCGAAAAAACACGCTGCAGGACTCCGGGCCAGTGTACTACTGCTGTATGACAGTAGACACTGAGACCGGGGCTGTCAACGGCCCGCGACGCTCAGCGGACCGGAACGTCACTGCACCTCCGCGTTCAACTGCCGTTACCGGCCGCTGAGTTCCCGGTGCCGGTAACACGTGATCAGATGATCATTGACCATCCCCACCGCCTGCATGAACGCGTAGCAGATGGTCGTCCCCACAAAGCGGAAGCCGCGCCGCTTGAGATCCTTGCTCAATGCATCTGATTCCGGTGTGCTCGCCGGCAGCCGCGAACCCGCACGCCGAGCGTTCTGCAGCGGTGTGCCGCCTACAAATGCCCAGAGGTAGCGATCAAAGGACTCGAACTCCCGCTGCACCGCGAGAAACGCCTTCGCGTTGCTCACCGTGCTCTCGATCTTGAGCCGGTTGCGCACGATACCAGCATCCTGCATCAGCCGGTCCACCCGTGCCGGTGTAAAGCGCGCCACCTTGACCGGATCGAACTCGGCAAACGCTTTGCGGTATGCGTCGCGCTTCTTGAGGATCGTCTACCAGCTCAACCCCGCCTGCGCACCTTCCAGCGTCAGAAATTCAAAAAGCGTGCGGTCGTCATGCACCGGCACGCCCCACTCGCGGTCGTGGTACTCGATGTCCAGCGGCGACGTGGGCCACGCGCAACGCTTCGGCTCACCCTTCACCGCCCCGTACTCCCAAATCCACCACTGCCGCGCTCGGTACCAGGCAGTACCGATACTTCCTGAAAGACCACCGGCTCGACCTTCTGCACCAGCAACTGTGCAATCCGGTCGCCGCGGGTAATGACAAACGGCTCACTGCCATGATTGATCATGATGATCTGCAATTCACCGCGATAGTCGCTGTCGATCGTCGCAGGCGTATTGGGGAGAGTGACACCGTGCTTGAGTGCAAGTCCGGACCGCGGCCGGAATTGCAATTCATACCCCAGCGGCACCGCCACCGACAACCCCGTCGGCACCAGACTGCGAGCACCCGGCGCCAGCGTGATGTCGACCGCCGAGACAATATCCATGCCCGCAGCACCCGCGCTCGCACGCGCCGGCAACGGCAGACCCTCGCCGTGCGGCAGCCGCGCGACGAGGACCGTGACCGCCTGGTTGTCGCTAGAGGACGCGGTCAACGTCCTTGTACTCGAGCCCGAACGCCTCGGCCACACCGGGATACACAATCTTCCCATGTACGATGTTGAGGCCGAGCTTGAGGGCGCTGTCGTTGCTGCAGGCGTCCTGCCAGCCAAAGTTGGCCAGCTTGATGGCATACGGCAGCGTGGCGTTGGTGAGCGCGAGCGTGGACGTGCGCGGCACCGCGCCCGGCATGTTCGCGACACCGTAGTGGAGAATGCCGTCGACAAAGTACGTCGGATTCTCGTGCGTGGTCGGCTTGATGGTCTCGACACACCCACCCTGATCGACCGCAACGTCGACGATCACCGCACCCTTGGGCACGATGGCAAGATCGGCGCGCGTGACGAGATGCGGCGCCTTCTTGCCGGGCAGCAGCACGGCGCCGATGATGAGATCGGCGTGGCGGATCGCTTCGAGAATGTTGTAGCGATTGGAATAGACAGTGTCGACATTCGACTCCAGCACATCATCGAGATAGCGGAGTCGATCGAGCGACGTGTCGAGAATGGTGACGTGCGCGCCCATCCCGGCCGCCATCTTGGCGGCGTTGAGCCCGACGACGCCGCCGCCGAGAATCACCACCTCAGCCGGCGCAACGCCCGGGACACCGCCCAGCAGCACACCGCGCCCGCCAAAGATCTGCTCGTTGTACTTGGCGCCCTGCTGCACCGCCATCCGGCCGGCCACTTCCGACATCGGCGTCAGCAATGGCAACTGGCCCGTGGGGAGTTGCACAGTCTCATATGCCACCGCGACCGCGCCCGACGCGATCACCGCCCGCGTGAGCGGCTCATCCGCCGCAAAGTGGAAGTAGGTGTACATCACCTGATCCTTCTTCATCCGCGGCCACTCGACTTCGATCGGCTCCTTCACCTTGACGATCATCTCCGCGTGCTTCCAGACATCGTCGGCGCTGGGCGAGATCGTGCCGCCAGCCGCGACGTACATCTCGTCGCCAAAGCCGCTGCCGAGCCCGGCGCCCGATTCGACCGTCACGCGGTGGCCTTCGCGCACCAGCACTTCAACACCGGCCGGGACCAGTCCGACACGGTTCTCGTTCGTCTTGATTTCCTTCGGTACGCCGATCTTCATCGCTCGCTCACTCGCAAGAGGGTCGGAAACTCACGCTGCAACGGATGCGGGGCCCAGACGGACAGTGGTCATGCGATCGGGCATCAGGAAATCGGCGCCAAGCCTGGCCGTCTCTTCCGCCGTGACCGCGTCGATCAGACCAAGGACCTGATCGATTGAACGATAAGGCTCGTCGTTGAGAATGTGCACCGCCAACCGCCCCATCCGGCTGGTGACACTTTCCAGCGCGAGCAGCACCTGGCCGCGGATCTGCCCCTTGGCGTCGGCCAGATCACTGGCTGGAAGGCCTTCACGGCCCACGCGCGCCAGTTCTTCGTCGATCGCATCGAGTGCCCGCTCGGCCGTGCCGGGCTGGGTGCCCACGTACACGCCAAACACACCCGCGGCGCGATACGTGGAATGCCAGGCACTGATCGCGTAGCAGAGACCGAGCTCTTCCCGCACTCGCTGAAACAGGCGGCTCGACATGCCGCCGCCGAGCACCGACGTGAGGAGTGCCAAGCCCCATCGGCGCGGATCGGCCGCACCCACGGTGTCCGTGCCAATGATGGCATGCACCTGCTGCGAATCCCGCAGTTCGGTCCGCAGCACGCCGCGAGCCGCCTGCCCCGCCGCCACCGGAGCCAGCGCATTGCGCGCGGCGCCCTCATTCCAGCCGAGTTTGTCGAGCGTGGCCATCACATCGTCGTGATCAATGTTGCCGGCGATTGCGATGACCGCATTGCCGGGATAGTAGCCCGCGCGATGCGTCGCCTCGAGATCCTGCGCGGTGAGCGCACGCACGCTCTCGGCCGTGCCCAGAATCGAGTACCCGTAAGGATGGTCTGGCCAGATCGTTTCGCCCCAGAGCTCGCCGACGAGATCGTCCGGCGAATCGAGCACGCCGTTGAGCTCTTCGAGCACCACGTTGCGTTCGAGCGCAAGATCGGATTCGCGGAGCAACGGATGGCGCACGAGGTCAGTGAGCACGTCCAGCGCCAATGGCAGATCGCTGTCGATTACATGGGCTTGAAATGCAGTATTGTCGCGCGAGGTAAAGGCATCGAGTGAGCCGCCGCGAACTTCGAGCGCGGTAGCGATCTCGCGCGCGGTGCGCTGCCTGGTGCCCTTGAAAACCATGTGTTCGAGGAGATGCGACACGCCCATCCTGGCGCGCGTTTCGTGACCGCTGGCAGTGCGAAGCCAGATCCCCGCGGCCGCGGACCGAAGCGCCGGCAGGCGTTCGGTCACGACCGCGAGGCCATTGGGGCAGTCAGTGCGGAAGAGGGCCTCGTCGAGCTGGACGGTGCGCACTGACGGCGACGTCATGGCTTGGGCAGGAGCGCCTTCCGCGAAAGCCGCATGCGGCCTCGCTCGTCGACTTCCAGCACCTTGACCTGCACAATGTCGCCCTTCTTGACCACGTCTTCCGTCTTCTCGACCCGCTTGTGATCGAGCTCGGAGATATGCAGCAGGCCTTCGACACCCGGCATGATCTCGACAAACGCGCCGAACGCCGTGGTGCTCTTGACCGGTCCCTCGTAGGTCTTGCCCACTTCGGGCTCGGCCACGATCGCCATGACCATCTCGCGCGCCTTGGCGCCGGCTTCGAGCCCAACGGCCGCGATGGTGACGAGACCGCTGTCGTCGATGTTGACCTTGGCGCCCGACGCATCCTGAATGCCGCGGATGGTCTTGCCCTTTGGTCCGATCACATCGCCGATCTTGTCCGGCTTGATCTGGATGGTGAAGATCCGCGGCGCCCACG
>DATAVM010000103.1:0-1797 GCA_036267775.1 Gemmatimonadales bacterium | reverse complement strand
CGAGAGGAGCATCGCGGCGGTCGCCAAGGTAGCAACAAACATGGGGTTCTCCAGGAAGGTGACCATCGATAGTCGCGTGGACGAGCAGGGGGCCCGGACGCGATGGCCGGAACGTCGCAACGGGACCGATATAAGTCAAGCTTTTTGTGTGCATATTGTATTTGGACGGGTTTTCAGCTTGATTGCGTCATCAATGGACGCCCGCGACCCGGAAGTCAGCATCACCACTCGCCGTCAGCTCCTGGACCGGCTGCGATCCGGACCGGCAACGGTCGAGACACTCGCCGCGCGTGCGGGCGTCACACCGAACGCCATCCGACGTCATCTGGCGGTCCTCGAGGCGGCCGGTCAGGTAGAACGGGCCGGCGAAGTACGGCCGGGAACGGCGGGCAAACCCCCGCTACTCTATGCATTGACCGAGCGCGGCCAAGCCGGGTTCTCCCGCGCCTACCCTCCCGTGCTGTCGGCGCTGGTGGCGACGCTCTCGGAGCGGCTGCCACCCGATGGGTTGCGTGACGTGTTTGACGCGGCTGGCCAGCGCCTCGCGCCCGCACCGTCCGCGCCCGTTGCCGATCGCGCCGCGGTCGCTGTCGCGGTGCTCGAGTCTCTCGGAGCACGAGTCGGCACCAGCACCAGTGGCGGGTATACACAGATCACAGGCGCTGCCTGTCCGCTCGCCGAGACCGTGCGTCATTGTCCCGATAGCTGTGAGATCGTTCGCGCACTTCTCGCGCGTGCGACGGGTGGAGTGGTCCGCACGGACTGCGAACACGGCGATCAGCCGCGGTGTCGATTCACCCTGGTCTAGCGTACCTTTCCCGCCGGAGCAGACTCCCCGCGATCCGCACTGACTACGGACTTCCGATGCCGAATCACCGCCGGCGTGATGTGTACGATGTCTGCATTGTCGGCTCAGGCGCCGGCGGTGGGATGGCCGCGTACGAGCTGACGAAGGCGGGCGCGAACGTCATCCTCCTCGAAGCGGGAGGAATGTGGGACAATACCAAAGACTCCGATATGCTGGTGGCGCCGTGGGAAACGCCGCGTCGCGGCCGAAGTACGGCTGAGCGGCCCTTTGGCGAACACGATGCATGCATCGGCGGGTGGAATGTGCCGGGCGAGCCGTTCACGACGGCGCCCGGCACCCAATTCTCCTGGTGGCGGGCGCGCATGGTGGGCGGCCGCACCAACCACTGGGGCCGCATCTCGCTCCGCTTTGGTCCCGACGATTTCAAACACAAGAGCGTCGACGGCCTGGGTGACGACTGGCCGATCAGCTATGACGAGATGGCGCCGTTCTATGACGACGTCGACCGGCTGATCGGGATCTTTGGCAGCCGGGAAGGGCTGCGCAATCATCCCGACGGCATCTTCCAGCCACCGCCCACACCGCGCTGCTGGGAGATGCTCGTCAAGAAGGCCGCCGACAAGCACGCGGTCACCTGCATTCCCTCGCGACTGTCGATCCTGACCCGCCCGCTCAACGGCCGGCCGGCATGCCACTACTGCGGTCAGTGCAACCGTGGCTGCCGCGTCAACGCCAACTTCTCGTCGACCAATGTGCTGGTGCAGCCCGCCCTCGCGACGGGCAAGCTCACGCTCCGCACCGACGCGATGGTGCGCGAAGTCAGCGTGGGCGGCAACGGCCTGGCTGACGGCGTGATCTATATCGACAAGGTCACGCGTCAGGAACAACGGGTCGACGCGCGCGTCGTGGTGCTGGCGGCCAGCGCCTGCGAGAGCGCGCGCATTCTGCTCAATTCGACGTCGTCGCGCTTTCCGCACGGACTCGGGAAT
>DATAVM010000102.1:0-1770 GCA_036267775.1 Gemmatimonadales bacterium | reverse complement strand
GCGCGGCTTTTTGATGTTGCAGATGGAGTGCTCGCACACCCGATTGGCTGGAGGTGTGTCATGGCGTTCTCTGCAGGTTCCTCTTCCGCAACAACCTCTTCCGAGATCAATGTCACGCCGCTGATCGACGTGCTGCTGGTGCTGCTGATCATTTTCATGGTCATTGTGCCGGTGACGCCGCGCGGCTTGAATAGCCAGATGCCGCAGTCCTCTGCGAATCGAGACCGAGGCCTGGGGCCGGTTAGCGTTCGCATCCTTATGGGTTCAGCGGGTTCAGCGGGCTCAGCCGAGCCGCCGGTTGTTTATGAGGTGGAGGGCCGCCGGATGCAACAAGCGCAGGTGGCCGGGGCGCTGCTGTCGAGCTTCAGCTCGCGCTCGAACCGCGGTGTGTCTCTGGCCGCGAGCCCGGAGGTGAGCTATCAGGTGGTGGCTGCGATTGTGGGCGAGGCCAGGGCCGCCGGTGCGACGACGGTGGCGCTGGGACGGCTCTAGACGGCAGGGCGGCGTGTAGGCTGGCCGCATGCGGCTGTTTGTGGGGCTGGCACTGAGCGACGAGGCGAAGACGATGCTGGAGCGGGTGACGCTGCGTCTGCGCGGGCCCGAGGATGGCCTGCGCTGGCCGACGGTGGAACAGTGGCACATTACGCTGGTGTTTCTGGGCGTGGTCGAGGACAGGGAGCGGGCGGTCCTGCTGCGGGCGTTGCGGAAGATTCGTGCGACGGCGGTTTCTATTGAGATCAATGGATTGGGAACGTTCGACCGCGCGGGCGTTTTGTATGCGGCGGTCGAGATCACGCCTGGACTGCTGCGGTTGCAGCAAACGGTGGCGGAGACGATTCGCATGAGCGGCTTTGCGCTTGAAGAGCGGCCGTACAAGCCGCATATCACGCTGGCGCGCAGCCGCAATCGCGGCGGGTCGCAGACGCTGCAGCGGCTGGGTGCGGTGCTGGCGCAGCAACGCCTGCAGGTGAGTTGGACGGCGGAGGAGTTTCTTCTGTATGAGAGCGAGCTCTCGCCGACGGGATCGCGGTATCGCGTGCGCGAGCGGTTTGCGCTGACGAAATCCTGAGACGCGGGACAGTGTGCGAACCCACGTCTCAAAAGCGAGACCCTTCGACGGGCTCAGGGCGGGCTGTGGGGCACCTGCATGCGGGGCGGGCGCAGGGTATGGTGAGGGGATGAGGGTTTGTTCGCTGCTGCCATCCGCTACCGAGATGCTGTTCGCTATGGGCGCGGGCGATGAGGTGGTGGGCGTCACGTTCGAGTGCGATTTTCCGGCAGAGGCGCGTGGGCGGCCGCAGGTGGTGAGCTCACGGATGCCGGCGGGGCTGAGCCCGACGGAGATTGACGCTCTGGTGAGCGCGACGGGAGCAGAGGGGCGCAGTCTCTACTTCGCGGACTTCGAGCTACTGGAGGCGCTGGCGCCGGAGCTGATCGTGCTGCAGGATCTGTGCCATGTGTGCGCGATCGACAGCCCGACGCTGGCGCGCGACCTGAGCCGGTTGCAGTCGCGTCCGCAGGTTATTTCGCTGGGGGCAAGCAGCCTGGAGGGCGTGTTTGGCGAGATTGAGTTGCTGGGCGAGGCGGTGGGACGCGAGGCTGCGGCCCGAGAGCTGGTGACGATGCTGCGGGCGCGCGTGGAGATCGTGCGGCGGAGCGTCCTGCCTGTGGCGAAACGGCCGCGAGTGCTTTGCCTGGAGTGGCTGGACCCGCTGTTTCAGGGCGGGCACTGGATTCCGGAGATGGTGGAACTGGCGGGCGGCGATGCGG
>DATAVM010000101.1:0-18037 GCA_036267775.1 Gemmatimonadales bacterium | reverse complement strand
CACAACGAGCGACGCAGGACGGCGCCCGCGCTGAGCGACGGTGTGGACACCACAGGATGAACGAGCTGCCGCCTGCCCCTCGAACTTACGATATCGCGCCATCCAGGACACCTCCCTCTCGGAGATACAAGGATGACAAATCGGGTAGTAAGGATGGCACTGTCCCATTGCCACACCAGAGCGACATCCCACACGCAAAGCCGCCCCACTCGCGATGAACGCGAATGGGGCGGTCTGGAGCGAAGCCGGACGAATCCGGCGGTGGCTCAGCCCTTCTTGTAGGTCGACGTCGTGGTGGTCGGATCGCCGCCGTTACGGCCCGGACGAGTCTGCGCAACGAGCATGTTTCCCGACGCATCCAGCGAGAGCGTCATCGTGGTCGTCGTCGGACCATTCTGGCCCTGCGAAGTGGTGGCGATCACAAGCTTGGCGCCGTCCCACTTGGCGGTCGACGTCTGCTCCATCGAGTTCCCGCCGAAGTTCATGGTGTTCTTGCTGGGCGAGCCGTCGAGCATGTACATCGTCTTCGTGTCGCCCGCCTGCGTGGTGCGAGTCATGGTCAGCATCTTCGCGTCCTGATCGATGCTGACGGACATGCCGAGACCACCGCGGCCGCCACGGCCGCCGGCAGCGGCGTTCGGATCGGCAACCATCGTCCACTTGCCGGCAAAGCTGGTGGCCTGGGCGGCCAGAGCGGCGGTGCTCAGCATCATTGCGGCCGCCGTCATGAGAAGTGCTGCACGTCGCATGAGAAATACTCCGTGAGGATTGGGGCGGTCGGGTCCGCCGCTGGGTTATGGGACAACCCCGAAATTACGCCGGGATCAGCCCTTGGACAACAGCCGAGGCGGGTTGTCGCGGGTTGAGACGCGCGACCCCCGCGACCGTGGACGGCCACCGCGATACCTTTCCCGATCCGCCAGGGGCACCCACCTCACTGAGGAGGCAGGGTTGAGACGCACCCTCCGAACCTGATCCCGTTCAGACGGGCGTAGGGAGGCGGACCAGCGCCGGAGCAGTCCGCATGGCTACATCCATCATTCCCGCCGCCAGCACCTTTGACGCGGCATTCCCCAATAGTCAGAAGGTCTACGTCGAGGGCCCTGGCGGCATTGCCGTGCCGATGCGCCAGATCGCGCTCGCCGACTCGCCCGATGGCCGCCACAACCACGCCGTACGCGTCTACGACACGTCCGGGCCGCAGGACTGCGATGTGCGCGACGGGCTCCCACCGCTTCGCGCCCCGTGGATCGCCAACCGCAATGTGTCCGCGCACCCCGATCGCGATCAGTCCCTCGGCCTCGAGATGCCTGCCGGCCTCAAGCGCACCGTGCTGCGCGGCAACGGCGCGGTGACGCAGCTCCACTATGCGCGCCAGGGCGAGATCACACCGGAAATGGAGTTTGTGGCACTGCGCGAGGGAATGCCCGCGGAGTTCGTGCGCGCCGAAGTGGCGCGTGGGCGCGCCATCATTCCCGCCAACATCAATCACGCTGAGCTCGAGCCGATGATCATCGGCCGCGGCTTTCAGGTAAAGATCAACGCGAACATTGGCAACTCAGCCGTGGTCTCCTCGATCGACGACGAAGTCGAAAAGCTCCGCTGGGCAACGCTCTGGGGCGCGGACACCGTGATGGATCTCTCCACCGGCAAGGACATTCACCAGACGCGGCAGTGGATCCTGCGCAACGCGCCGGTGCCGATCGGCACCGTGCCGATCTATCAGGCGCTCGAGAAGGTCGGCGGCATCGCAGAAGATCTGACGTGGGAGGTGTACCGCGACACCCTGATCGAACAGGCAGAGCAGGGCGTCGACTACTTCACCGTGCACGCCGGCGTGCTGCTGCGCTTCATCCCACTCACCGCTCGGCGCACCACCGGCATCGTGTCACGCGGCGGCTCGATCATCGCCCAGTGGTGCCTGGCGCATCATCGCGAATCGTTCCTGTACACGCGCTTTCGCGAGATCTGCGAGATCATGCAGGCCTACGATGTCTCCTTCTCGCTGGGCGATGGCCTGCGCCCCGGCAGCATCGCGGATGCGAACGATGAGGCGCAGTTCGCCGAACTCAAGACGCAGGGCGAGCTCACGCGTACTGCCTGGGAATTTGACGTACAAGTTATGAACGAAGGCCCCGGTCACGTGCCGATGCACCTGATCAAGGAGAACATGGAGAAGCAGCTGGAGTGGTGTGACGAGGCGCCGTTCTACACCCTGGGCCCGCTCACCACCGATGTGGCGCCTGGCTACGATCACATCACCAGCGCCATTGGTGCCGCGATGATCGGCTGGTACGGTACCGCGCTGCTCTGCTATGTGACGCCCAAGGAGCATCTGGGGCTGCCGAACCGCGACGACGTGAAGGCCGGTGTGATCGCGTACAAGATCGCGGCCCATGCCGCGGATCTGGCCAAAGGCCATCCGCGGGCCCGCGAACGGGATGACGCACTTTCCCGGGCGCGTTTCGAGTTCCGCTGGCGCGACCAGTTCAATCTGTCGCTCGATCCGGTGACGGCGCTCGCCTTCCACGATGAAACCTTGCCCGCTGAAGGGGCCAAGGTCGCGCATTTCTGCTCGATGTGCGGCCCCAAGTTCTGCTCGATGCGAATTTCGCAGGACATCCGGGAGGCGGCGATCGCGGCGGCAGGCATGGAGCAGAAGGCGGTCGAATTCCGCGAACAGGGGAGTGAGATCTACCACTAGTCCACCCATGCCACTCCCCCGTAAGCGTCCGGGGGCGTATTCTATGGGGTGCATCGACATCCGCGGATGACATGACGCCTCACAGTTCTGTGAGGCTGATAGGCTCGATTGTACTGTGGGCGGGCAGCGTGCTCTTGCTGCTGGTCTTTGCGCAGCTTCCGCGGCTGCATGGTCGGCGCCAGTTGCTGGCGATATGGACCGTGGCGTGGGCGGCCAAGGTGGTGGTGGCTTCCGACAACGCGTTCTTTGCCAGCTACGCGCTGAGCGACTCGCCGATTTTCGGTGCGCTTGGTTTGTTCGCCGAGTTCCTCTATTGGCCCGGGACGCTGCTTTTCCTCGCGATGATTTCGCTGGGCACCATCCAGTTTGTAGGGCGCCAGTTTTCTTCGGCAGTTGTCCAACGTGTTGGTCTCGGCGCCGTTCTCCTCGGCGCTGTTCTCAGCGCGCTGAAGCTCGACGCAGTGGGCCGAGGCCTCGAACTGATCTGCACACCGCTCTTGTTGTTCGGGTGTGTGCAATATGTTCTGAGGCATGCCGATGGCCCGCGTCGCCGGGGCCTGATGATCCTTGCCTCCGGCATGACACTGTTCGCCAGTTTTGCCGTTTTCAATCTGCTGGATTTTCTCAACTACCTGAAGACCGCAGGAACATTGGCGCTGCTGGTGCGAGGCGTGGCTTCTGCTTCGCCATACACCGACACGTTCTCGCTGATGATTCTCGGTGCCGCGGTGGTGGTGCTGATCGTGCAGGATTCCGTGCTCGAGGTGATTCAGGAGCGCAGCGAGCGGCTGCAAGTGCTGGCGACTTCCGAAGAACGGCTACAGCGCATCATCGAGGCGGCGCGCGAAGCGATCATCACCATCGATGCCAATGGCCGCATCGATCTGGCCAATGCGGCCGCCGAGCGGCTCTTTCGCCTGGCGCCCGGCGACGCGATCGATCGCAATCTGGCGGAATTCATCGAACTGTCGGGCCGTCCGGTGAGCGAACTGCTCGGCCGCGCCACGTCGACGCCCTCCGACGGCGGGCGCGACTCGACCGTGACGGTGACTGCCACCGGTCACCGCACCGATGGCGCGTCGTTTCCCATCGAGTTTACGGTTGGCGCACTCGCGCGCGGCGAAGCGGGCGAGAGCGTGATGGTCATTCGCGATCTCACACAGCGCCGTGCCGCCGAAGTGGAACGGGAGCTGTTCGAGCGGCGAATGGCCGAGGCCGAAAAGATGCTGGCGATCGGTCGCGTGGTCTCCGGGGTGGCCCACGAGCTCAACAACCCGCTTGCGGTCGTTCTTGGCCAGAGCGAACAGCTTGTCGACTCCGCCATGGACGACGATGCTCGCAACGGCCTGCGCCTGATCAACGAGCAGGCGCATCGCGCACGGCACATCGTGAAGGATCTGCTGGCGTTTGTGCGGCGGCGCGAAGAGAAGCGCGAGGCGATCAACGTGGCGAGCCTGGCGCAACGCGTGGTAACAGCGCAGGCCGCACAGGCGGCGGACCACGGCGTGACACTCACCACACGGCTGCCGGAGCGGCTGCCGCCGGTGATGGCCGATCGCGTGGCAGTGGAGCAGGTGCTGGTGAATCTGCTCGACAACGCCATGGACGCCGCGGGCCCCGGCGGTTCGGTGACTGTTGCCGCGCGCGCGTTCAATGGACGCAGCGAGCTGGTCGTCGAAGACAGTGGCACCGGCATTCAGGACGATCTTGTGCCGCGCATCTTTGAACCGTTCTTCACCACCAAGCCCACCGGCGAAGGCACCGGGCTCGGGCTCTCCGTGTCGCTCGGCCTGGCCGAGCAGCAGGGCGGCAATCTTCGCGTGGAGAATCGGCCGGCGCCGGGAATCGGTGCGCGCTTTATCCTCGCCCTGCCAATCGATCCCGACGCCATGGCTGCCGTGCCGGGACCGCGGCGCACGGTGACGTTGCCGCAGCCTGTCAAACGGGCCGATGGCAGCGTCGCGCTGGCGCTCATCATCGACGATGAGGCCGCAGTGCGGGCAACCCTTGCCCGGATCTTCCAGCGCGGCGGCTGGCCCTATCGCGAAGCGGCCTCCGGCGAGGAGGGTCTGGCGTGGTTGCTGGATGTTGGTGCGGAAGAGGCTCCGGCCATCATCCTCTGCGATCTCAAGATGCCGGGGATGAACGGCCGGGAGGTCTATCGCCACCTGCTGGAACGGCGGCCCGACCTAGTGCCCCGGGTGATTTTCGTGACCGGTGATGTGGTCGAGCCGGTCACGGCAGGCTTCCTGGCAACCACCGGCCGGGAAGTGGTCGAAAAACCATTTACGGTGGCGGAAATCGCTGGTGCCGTAGAGCGGGTGGTGAACCGAGGCTAAGCCGCAGCAAAGGCTCCCTTTGACTGGTGCAGGTCTGGCACGCCGGTAGCATTACCATGGCGTACCTTCATAGACCAACCCCTGTCAATTTCATGCATCTGGAGCCCATAATGCGTTTCCCACTCGCTGTCGCTTCCGCCGCCATTGGCCTTGCACTGCTTGGTGGCGCCGTCCACGAGCTTCGCGCTACCACCACCGGCGGTGGTCTTCCCTCCGATAACGTGCCCTGCGCCTACAACATGTGGCACTGCAGCTACGACGGCGATGCGTATTGGGACGGGTGCGATCCGACCTATGCTCCCGGGATGATCAGCACAGGCGTGGCCAAATCGATCTGCACCACGTACCACTCGAGCTGAAGCAGGCGGGCTGGAATTGCGTCCCGGACGGGGAATGATTTCCCGTCCGGGCGCGCCAGCACGTTCCTGATCGGCTCTCTTCTGGATGCGTCTGGCCGTGCCGGGACTGCCCGGTTCAATCGTCCCAAGGCACAACCAGGAGGGTCCGATGTTCACCGCCGTCAATCCCGCCACCGGCGAGTCCGGGGCGTCCTATCCGCCGATGACCGCCGCCGAGTTGCGCCAGGCCCTGCGCACCGCTGAACGTGCCGCGCTCGACTGGCGACGGACCAGCCATACCGAGCGCGCCGGCCTGCTGCGGCAGACGGGCACCCTTCTCCGCGAGCGCGCCGATCGCTTTGCCCAGTTGATGGCGGTGGAAATGGGCAAACCGCTCGCCGACGGCCGCCGCGAAGCGGAGAAATGCGCCACGGTGTGCGATTACTACGCCGAAAACGGCGCACGTCTTCTCGCCGACGAACTGATCACCACCGATGCGACCAGAAGCCTGGTGCACTACGAGCCGCTTGGTGCGGTGCTGGCGGTGATGCCGTGGAATTTCCCGTTCTGGCAGGTCTTCCGCTTTGTGGCGCCATCGTTGATGGCAGGCAACGTCGGGTTGCTCAAGCATGCGGCAAACGTGCCGGGTTGCGGCATCGCGATCGCGGACCTGCTGGTCGACGCCGGCTTCCCGGCGGGCGTCTTCCAGAATCTGCTGATCGATCACACACAACTGCGGAGTGTCATTCGCCACAAGGCGGTTCGCGCCGTAACGCTGACCGGCAGTACCGCGGCCGGGCGCATCGTGGCGCGGCAAGCCGGTGACCGGCTCAAGAAGACCGTGCTGGAGCTGGGAGGCAGCGATGCGTACATCGTGCTGGCCGACGCCGATATCGAGCTCGCCGTCGAGACCTGCGTCACCAGTCGTCTGATCAACGCCGGCCAGAGCTGCATCGCCGCGAAGCGCTTCATCGTGGTGCCCGAGGTGCAGGGAGAATTCGAACGGCGCTCTGTCGCACGCATGGCGCAGACGCGGATGGGCGATCCTCTCGACGACGCGACCGACATGGGGCCGCAGGCGCGCATCGATCTGCGCGACACGTTGCATGCGCAGGTGACCTCGAGCATGGCACGGGGTGCCCGTTGTCTCCTGGGCGGCACCATTCCCCCGGGACCCGGCGCGTTCTATCCGCCAACCGTTCTCACCGACGTGAAGAAGGGGATGGCCGCGTTCGACGAAGAGACCTTCGGACCGGTGGCCGCGATTGTGCCGGTGCGCAACGAGGCCGCCGCGATCCGCGCCGCCAACGATTCCGTCTTCGGGCTTGGCGCCGCCGTCTTTACCCGCGATGTGACACGCGGCGAGCGGATCGCGGCTGAGGATCTGGCGGCCGGATCCTGCTTTGTGAACGCACTGGTCAAGTCCGACGCGCGTCTGCCGTTCGGCGGCATCAAGGACAGCGGATACGGACGCGAGCTCGGACCGCACGGGATTCGCGAATTCGTGAATGTGAAGACCGTCTACGTGCGGTGAGCATTGTTCCCTCAACACTTGATTGAATCAACTGTTGAGGGTATGATGTGGCCATGCCGTCTTCGCTCGATCTGCTGCAGGGCACGCTCGACGTGCTGGTTCTCCGCGCGCTGTCGTGGCGCTCGATGCACGGCTACGCCATCGCCCGCTTCATTCACGACGGCTCCGCCGGCGCGTTCACCATTCTCGACGGCGCGCTCTACACCGCACTCCATCGGATGGAAGAGCAGGAATGGGTGGCGTCGGAGTGGGGCATCTCCGATCGGGGCAAGCGCGCCAAGTTCTATCGGCTGACGCCGGCGGGCCGGCGGGCGTTGCGCGCGGAAACCGCCACCTGGCATCAGTATGTGACGGCCGTCGCGGGGGTGTTGCGCGCAGCACCCGCGTCCTCGTGATGGCCGGCGATCCGGTCTGGCGGCGCCTGCGTCGCGTCTGGTCCGGCGCGCCGGCCCGCGATGTCGACGCCGAACTCCAGTTTCATCTCGACGCGCGCGCCAGCGACCTCGAAGCCGGCGGGATGTCCGCCGCCGCCGCGCGGGCGCGGGCGATCGCCGAGTTCGGCGACATGCCTTCGGTGCGGGCAGGTCTGGTGGACATCGATGCGCGCGTCGCGCGCCGTCGGCGGCGCTCCGAGCGCTGGGACGTTGTGCGGCAGGATCTGGGTTACGGTGTGCGCGCCATGCGCCGCTCGCCCGGGCTCTTCGCCGCGATCGCGCTCACGTTTGCGCTGGGCGTCGGGATGAACGCGGCGGTGTTCTCCGTCCTTGACCGTCTCTATCTGGCCGTCCCGCCTGGCATTGTGCGTCCCGACCAGATTCGGCGCCTGATGTGGCAGCCGCGCGCTGTGCCCGCCGACGGAGCTCGCGTGGTCACCACCGCGCCGAGGGATGTGCGGTCCGTCCTTGGCTACGAGGAGTTCCGCGGCGTCGCCGCAACATTGCCGCGGGGAATGGTTCTGGCCGGCTACGACACCGATGTCGAGCGCATGGGACAACGGGGCGATGCGACTTCCGTCACCGTCGGCCACGTGCTCGGCGACTACTTCAGGGTACTCGGCGCGACGCCGGCCGTGGGGCGGTTCTTCGCGCCCGAGGAGCTCCAGATCAGCGTCACGGCGGCGGTCGTGGTGCTCAGTCACCGGCTGTGGATCACGCGCTTCGGTGGCCGTTCCGACGTCGTGGGGCAACTGCTCGTGGTGAACGGCCGACGCTACACCGTCATTGGCGTGAGCGGTGGCGACTTTCACGGCGCGGACAACGACGCCGCCGATCTGTGGCTGCCGATGAACGCGCTCGCGGCACCTCGCGGTGGTGCCGCGGACTGGTACGCCGGCTCGGCGTGGATTCAGACGCTCGTCCGCACGCCCACGCCGGCGGCTTCGGCCGATTTGCTGCGGGTCGCGAGCGCGGCGCTTCACGACGCCAACATTTTTCCCGGCGACTCCACCGCCGTCGCGATGCTGGGGCCATTGGTTGAACCGGCACTGCCTGGCTATCCCGATCCTGGCGTCACCATCGCGCGACGGCTGGCGCTGGTGTCGCTCATCATTCTGCTCATTGCCTGCGCGAATGTGGCCAATCTGCTGCTCGCGCGCGGCGTGCAGCGTCGGCGCGAACTCGCCATGCGCCTGGCACTCGGTGTCGGGCGCGCACGCCTGGTGGGTCTTCTGCTGCTGGAAGCCGGACTCGCCGCGAGCATTGGCGGCGCGATCGCGATCTTCGTCGCACTCGAAGGCGCGACGGTGCTGCGGCGTCTCCTGCTGCCGAATGTGCACTTTGTCGACGCGCCCGTGAACATCCATGTGCTGTGGTTCACCGTGCTGCTGGCCATCGCGGCGGGCCTGGGCGCTGCGCTTGCCCCGGCACTACGTGCGAGTCGGCTCGATCTTGCCGATGCGTTGCGGGGGAGTGCTCGCGACGGCGCATATCAGCCGTCGCGGCTTCGCTCCACACTCGTGGTGGCGCAGGCCGCCCTGTCTGTGGTGTTGCTGGTGGGTGCGGGGCTCGTCATCCGAAGTCTTGTTGGAGTGGAGCACATTCCCACCGGGTACGATTCCGACCGCCTGTTGTTCGCCTCGGTGCGCGCCGATCCCGATCACGCGGCCTGGCAACCGACCCTGGCCCAACGGCTTCCCGGGGTGGCCGAGGCCCTGCGGCGGATTCCCGGCGTGGAACGCATCGGTCTGGCAGCGCAGGAGCCGATGTATGGCATCAGTTTTCTGGGTCTTGCGCTGCCCGGTCATGACCACCTGCCCAAGGTCGCGGCAGACGGTCCGTTCGTGAACTTTGTGTCGCCTGATTATCTGCCCACGGTGGGAATCCGGGTGGTGCAAGGCGAGGTCTTCCGACCCATGGACCGGTATGGTCCTGTCACGCCGGTGCTCGTCAACGAGACAATGGCTCGAGCATACTGGCCTGGCGCCAATCCGATCGGACAGTGCGTGATGCTTGGCGCCGGGCGCGCCGGGTGCAGCACGGTGATCGGCGTGGTCACCGATGCACACGCGATGCACACGATTGAAACACTGCCCATGATGCAGATGTACTTGCCGCGGGCGGACACGGGCCGCGGAAGAGCCAACGTGATCGCGATACGCACCGCACCCGAGCGGCGGGCCGCGGTCGCGATTGCCGTGCGGCAGCAGCTGGAGAGCGCGTTTGAGGGCTGGGCCGATGTGCGTGTCCGGCCAATGACGGACTACCTCGCGCCCGAGCTCCGGCCATGGCACGCGGGCGCCACGCTGTTCACGGCCGCTGGCCTGCTGGCACTCATTGTCGCCACGATCGGCATCTACAGCACCGTCAACTACACGTTCAGTCAACGAACGCACGAGATCGGTGTGCGCATCGCTCTTGGTGCGAGCGCGTGGGCGGTGCTGCGACTGGTGATATCGAGTGGTGTTCGTCTGGTGATCGCCGGCGTGTTGGCCGGTCTTGTGTTGTCGCTCGCCGCGGGCCGCCTGGTGGCGTCACTGCTCTACGGTACGTCCGCGCACGACCCAATGGTGCTCGCGGCGGTCGCTCTGGTGCTCCTCGTCGTGGCGATCGCGGCCTGCCTCATTCCCGCATGGCGTGCCTTCCGCGTCGACCCCGCGATCACGTTGCGCATGGACTGAGCCGCGCAAAGCCCGCCCCCGCTTGCCCTCCGCCATCGGCTCCGCCATGCTCCACGCATGACACGCCTGCATCGTATCGCCGCGTTCCTCACCGTCGTCTTTGCCGCGGGCTGCACCACCGGCCATCCCGCAGCGCCGGCGCCTGCCGCGGCAAATCATCAGTCGGTGGTGCTCGTTTCGCTCGACGGCTTCCGCTGGGATTATCTCCAGCGTCCAGGGGCCGTCAACCTTCGTCGGCTGGCGGCGCGCGGTGTGCACGCGACCCGTCTGGTGCCATCCTTTCCATCTGTCACATTTCCCAATCACTACACGATCGTCACCGGGCTCTATCCCGAGCATCACGGGATCATTGCCAACACGATCCGCGATTCCGTCCTCGGCACCTTTCGCATCTCGGACACGACCGCGGTGCGCGATGCGCGCTGGTGGGGCGGCGAGCCGATCTGGGTGACCGCCGAAAAGCAGGGCGAACACGCCGCCGACTTTTTCTGGCCGGGCTCCGAAGCGCCGATCGGCGGCATCCGGCCATGGCGCTGGCTGCGCTTTGACGATCGCTTTCCCAACGCCGCGCGCGTGGACAGCGTGCTCGCCTGGCTGTCGCTGCCCGCCGGCGTGGCGCCATCGATCGTGACGCTTTACTACAGCGATGTCGATCACGCCGGGCACAGCGGCGGTCCCGACGCACCCGCGACCGACGCCGCAATCGCGCGCGTCGATTCGATGATCGGGCGGCTGATGGATGGTCTTGCGTCGCACGGACTCGGCGACAAGGTGAATCTCATCGTGCTTGCCGATCACGGCATGACCGCCATCTCGCCAAGCCGCGTGATCTATCTCGACGACTACGTTCCGCTCACTGACCTCACGATTGTCGACGCGGGGCCCGTGGGCGCCATCATTCCGAAGACCGGTCTGCTCGACAGCGTGTACCGCAAGCTCAAGGGCGCCAATCCCCACATGGCGGTCTACCGGAAAGCCGATGTTCCGGCGCGCTTTCACTACAACGACAACCCGCGCATCACGCCGCTGGTGCTGATTGCCGATGAAGGATGGATGATCAGTACGCATGCGTCGCGCGCGCCGAGTGGCGGCACGCATGGCTACGACAATCAGCTGCTGTCGATGGGAGCACTCTTTGTGGCGGCGGGCCCGGCGTTCAAGAGCGGCGTCACGGTGCCACCGTTCCAGAACATTCACATCTACGATCTGCTGTGCCACATCCTCGGCCTGCGCCCCGCGCCGAATGATGGATCGCCGGATTCCACCCGGGCGCTGCTGCGAGCGCCCTGAAGGCGCGCGCTACTGTGGATGGCGGTTGAAGAAGTGCGGTCCGAACTCTTCGAGTTTCATCTTGCGCGTCCGATGCTCTGCCGCAACCAGCCGCGGCGCATGTGCGCGCAAGAGGTCACTGCGGGTGATGATACCGAGAACCAGCGTCGGCGCATTGCGCGCGACCACGGGCAGCCGTCCCACCCCCTCGCGGACCATCGTGTCGGCGGCGTCGCGCAGCGAATTGTCGGGATGAATCACGGCAGCGGCGCGACGGACGAGGCTCCCGACCAGCGCGTCGGGCTTGGCCCCGGCAAAGTCGCGGCGGGTGATCACGCCGATCAGCCGGTCCCCGTCGACGACGGGAAATCCCTGATGCGTGGCGCTGTCGGGTCCTTCAATCGCGACCCGCGCCGCAACGACGGTCTCGTTGCTCTGCAGCATGCGCGCGGGATGCGCCATGGCGGACGCGACGGTCAGCCGCGCGAGATAGTCGACCGCGTAGTCTTCCTGGATCAGGACGCCGCGCCGCGCGAGTTTCTCGGTCATGATCGAATGGCGCATCATGAGGCGCGAGACGAGATAGGCCCCACTGCAGCCCGCGAGAAGCGGGAGCAGGCCCAGGGGCTGTCGCGTGGTCTCAAATGCGAACACGACCGAGGCCAGCAACGCGCGTGACGCGGCTGCGAACGTGGCCGCCATGCCGACCAGTGCCGCGACCGGCGGGGCGATGCCGAGCTCCGGAAAGTGCGCGGCAAGCAGCACGCCGGCGATCGCGCCCAGTCCGCTGCCAAAGGTGAACAACGGCGCCAGCGTGCCGCCCGATGTGCCGCTGCCGAGCGCGATCGCCCACGCGACGAACTTGAGACCCACGAGCATCGCCAGCGTGGCGATGGCGAGCTGGCCGCTCAACGCGGCCGTAATGTTGGAGTAGCCGACACCGAGAATGCCAGGATCGATGAACCCGAGTGCACCGACCGCGACACCCCCGAGTGCCGGCCACCACATCCAGTGAATGGGGAGACGTTCAAAGCCATCTTCGACAGCATACACTGCCTTGGTGATGCCCACCGCCACCGCGCCGATGAGGCCGCCGAGCAGCACGTAGGTGGCGAGCGCAGTTCCGGTGGGCTCGCTCACGTCGGGCATTGGAAAGACCGGAGCATTGCCGACCAGCGCGAGCCGGACTGCCGCCGCGGCCGATGAGGCGAGTGCCACCGGAATGATCGATCGCGCACGGTACTCGAACAGCAGCAGTTCCACGGCCAGCAGCACCGCCGCTACCGGCGTGCCGAAGGTGGCCGACATGCCGGCCGCAGCGCCCGCGGCGAGGAGCGTCTTCCGCTCGTCCGCTGTGACGTGGGTGATCTGCCCCAGCAGGGAGCCGATCGCACCGCCGGTGGCAATGATCGGCCCTTCCGCGCCGAACGGGCCGCCGGTACCGATCGCGATCGCCGCCGAGATTGGCTTGAGCGCGGTGATGCGCACCGGGATGCGGCTGTCGTTGTGCAGGACACTGTCCATCACCTCGGGAATGCCATGACCGCGGATCGCCGGCGATCCCCACCGAGCCATCACGCCGACAATGAGCCCGCCGATGACGGGAACGACGATGATCCAGAGACCGAAGCGATCGGTGGTCGGCGGCTGATTGGCAAACGAGACCTGGCCGCGGAACGCGATGTTGGTGATCAGGTGGATGAGGGCCAGCAGTCCTTCCGCCACAAACCCGCCGCCCAGTCCGACCAGGATGGCCAGCGCGGTCATGGGCAGGAGTCGCGACTCGCCGGCGGGATGATCGATCACGCTCATGAGCGCGGAGGCCTGAGACCTGGGACCTGCCGCCTGCGGCCTGAACGCGCCGGTTCCCGGAGCAGTTGAGGAGCGACGCGTCCCAGGCCGGCGGCGTTGACCCACTCCTCCAGGTTCGCGGCCAGCGTCGCCGCGCGCCGGGCCGGCATCGCCTCGAGTGCCAGGGCGAGCTGCGACTGGAGCGATGCGTCGGTGCGGGCGAGCAGGCGGCGTCCGGCCGGCGTCAGCGCGAGCACCATCCGGCGGCGGTCATTCTCGTCGGGGCGGCGCGCCACGAGACCCCGACGCACCAGCCGGCCCACGACGACGCTCACCGTGGGCTGCGTGGTGCGGGTCCGCTCGGCGAGCGCATTGAGCGTGGGGAGCGGCCCATCGGCGAGTTGCTCGAGGACAAAGCGTTGCGCCGGCGTGAGCGCGGCGGTGCGCTCGAGCCGATAGGCGGAATCGTCAAGCGCCCGGACAATCCGGCGAAGCGCATCGAGCGCGCGGGCGGTCGGCGAACGAATCATATAGACGCGTCAATGTAATTACGGACCCGCCCTCCGGGCCAACCGGCACCATTAGCTTTCGGTCCCGGGAGGCCTGCCATGGGATTGCCCGCTCGCACCCGAGTCCGTTCCGGTTCCGGCGATGTCTATCAGCTCCGGGTGGAGCTGGAGGGCATCACACCAATGGTCTGGCGCCGGGTCGCCGTCTCGGCACGCGCCACGCTGCACGAACTCCACGACATCCTGCAATGCCTGCTCGATCGCGACGATGCGATCGCCGACGGCTACGCCTTTGAAGTCGACGGCCTGCGCTACGCCGATCGCGACAGCGATCCCGCCCCCGGCCATGCGACCGAGATGGTAGCGCTGGAGAGCCTGGCGCTGCACGAGGGATCGCGCACGCTCCATGTCGCCGAACATCACGCGGAAACGTGGCGCGACACTGTGACGCTGGAGCAGATGCATCCCCGTTTTGTGGGGCAACGGTTGCCGATCTGCCTGGGCGGCGGCCGTGCCGCTCCGCCGCCCGACTGCGACGGGCCGCGCGACTATGCCAGTCTGCTCGACGCCCTCACCGAGCCACTTGACGCGCGCGCCGCCGAGCGCCGTTCCTGGCTCCCCGAGCACTTCGATCCTGAATATTTCAATCTGGTGGCTCTCAATGCGGCGTTGGGAAGGATTCCGCCGCATCGCGCGGGCGGCGACGCGTTGCGTCACCGCCGATAGAGCGCCGCGCTATTGCTTGAGCAGTCCCTCTTCGAGGGCAAGCTTGGTGAGACCCGCCACGGTGCGGACGGCGAGCTTGTCCATCAGGGATTCGCGGTGCGTCTCGACCGTACGGTGCGAGATGCCGAGGCGCGCAGCGATCTGCTTGTTGGTCTCGCCGATGGCGATACCGAGGAGCACGTCGCGCTCGCGCGGCGTGAGAACGTCGAGGCGTGACTTGGGCGGCGTCGCGTTGCGCGCGGCGGCGAGTCGCGCGGCGACCGCGGGCGGGAAATAGCTCTCGCCGCGATGCACAGCGCGCACGGCCTTTCGGAGATCCGCCGGCGGCGAGTCCTTGAGCAGATAGCCGCGCGCCCCCGACTTGACACTCTCCAGCACGTACTCGGGCTGATCGTACATCGACAGCATCAGCACGCGCGTGGTATCGCCCAGTCGGCGGAGCTCCGCTGCTACCTGCAAGCCGGTCCGTCCCGGCATCGCCACATCCATCACGAGCACATCGGGATGCTCGCGCTCCACCAGCGCCAGCGCCTCGTCGCCATTCTTTCCCTCGGCCACCACGCTGACGCCGGGCTCGCCTTCGAGCACGCGGCGGATGCCTTCGCGGACCACGGCATGATCGTCGACGACGGCGACGCGGATATTCGGTGCGGTCATTCTGAACTCTCCCTGGTCGGGAAACCCTTATTGGCCCACGGGCAATTCTACCGTGATGAGCGCGCCAGCCGGATGACCTCTCCCAACAACTACGGAGCCGCCCAACGCCGTGATTCGTTCCCGCATACCCGCCAGGCCCAGATGGCCTTCGCGCTCGAATGCAGTGAGGTGACGGCCCTCCGGAAAGCCGCGCCCATTGTCACGGACGGTGAGCGACACCCGGTCGCCGTCCGTCCTCAACTCAATGGTGACGTGCGTCGCGTTCGCGTGGCGCACCACATTGGCGAGCGCCTCCTGCGCGGCGCGGAAGAGGCCCAGCTCGGCTTCCGCTCCGAGGCGCGGTACGGTTTCGGCCAGGTCCACTTCGACGATCACCGGACTCCGCTCGCGCATGTCGTCGGCGAGGGAGCGAATGGCGGGCAGCAGGCCCAGGTCGTCGAGCAGCGCGGGTCGCAGATCGTTCATCACGCGGCGGATGCCGCGGATGCCGTTGTCCACCAGTTGCAGCACATGATCGAGTCGTGAATCGGTGGCGGCATCGGAGCCCTCGCGCAGCATCCCCACTTCCAACTTGACCGCGGACAGCGTCTGCGCCGTTTCGTCGTGCAGATCGCGCGAGAGACGCCGGCGTTCCGCTTCGTGCTGACGGACCATGAGCGCGGAGAGATGGCCGAGCTCGTCGGTGCGCTGAGCGAGGCGGCGCGCGAGTTCGGAGAGCACCATCATGCCAAAGCCGATGCCCACCGCGAGCTCGAAGACGATGTCGAGGAAATAGCCCCACGGCTGCCACGCGCCGCGCGCGCGCAAAATGGGATAGTCGATGTGATGCAATCCCCAGAGCGTGAAGACCAGTGCCACGAAGCGCGCGACCGGTGAATCGTTCTGGCGACCGTAGCGCCAGAACACCCAGCCGGTCCACAACGTCGCGCCAGAGATCAGCGCCACCATGGGAACGGCGACGACCGCCACCTGATCGACGCCTTTTACCGCGAACCAGCCGAGGGCGAGGGGAAAGAGGGCGAGGATGGCGTACCAGCCACGCCAGCGCGAGTCCCGGGAAAAGACCAGCGCCGCCCAGAGAATGGCGAGTGCCACCCAGCCGGTGATCACCTGGTGCCAGAAAAGCCAGATCAGGTTGCCGGTGGCGAGGAAGGCGATGATGGCGCCGAGGCGGGCGACGTACAGCGCCCACGCGGCGGCCCACCAGGCAAACCACCGCTGGGGGAGCCGGCGGTACAGCAGGAGTGCAAAGACCGCGAGACCGGCGGTGATGAGCGCCTGGAACGCGGCGTCATCGAGCTCGGTCGATCCGGTGCCCGACTGAAGCGGTGGGACAACCGCCTGCAGGAGATCGATCATCGGGGAAACGTGCGCCGATGGATGCGCGCGGGGTAGTGGGGCGGTAGCTTTTTTGCCGGTGACCGACGCCCCGGTGCTCTCCCTCGAACATGTCTCCCGTCGCTTTGGCCAGGCCCGTGCGGTCGACGACGTGTCCTTTGCCGTGGCACGCGGCGAGTTCTTTGCGCTGCTTGGCCCCTCTGGCTGCGGCAAGACCACGACACTCCGGCTGATCGCAGGCTTTGACCGTCCCGAGCCGGACGGCGGCGTGGTGCGCATGCTCGGCGAGCCGATGAACGATCGGCGGCCCTACCAGCGGCCGATCGGGATGGTCTTCCAGCACTACGCACTCTTTCCGCACCTCGATGTGGCCGGCAACATCGCCTTCGGGCTCCAGGAGCGGCGCGTGGCCAGGGGCGAAATCCGCGAACGCGTCACGCGGGCGCTCGAGCTCGTGCGGCTCGACCCGGCGGCGTACGCCACGCGACGGCCCGCGGAACTCTCGGGCGGTCAGCGCCAGCGCGTCGCGCTCGCGCGAGCACTCGTGCTCGAACCGCCGATTCTGCTGCTCGACGAACCGCTTGGCGCCCTCGATCTGCAGCTGCGCAAGGAGATGCAGCTCGAGCTCAAGGCGCTCAATCGCACACTCGGCATCACCTTTGTGCTGGTGACGCACGATCAGGAAGAAGCGCTGGCGATGAGCGACCGCGTGGCCGTCATGTCGGCGGGACGGGTGGCGCAGATCGGCACACCGGCGGCGGTGTATGGTGCGCCGCGCACGACATTCGTGGCGGGGTTCATCGGCGAAGCGAACATTCTCGCCGGCGCAGTAAGCGCAGTGCGTAGCGGCCTTGCGACGGTCACCCAGGCCGACGGCTGCACCTGGCAACTGGCGACGGATGGAGCGATCAGCGTAGGCACGCCGGTGTGCGTTGCCATCCGGCCCGAATGGCACACGCTCCTGCCCGCCGCCACGGCGTCACCGGGCGTGAATGCACTCCGCGGCGTGGTGCGTGAGGTGGTGTTTCGCGGCGAGAGTTCCCATGTGCTCGTGACGCTGCCGAGCGGTGGAGTGCTGCGTGTGGCCACCCGCGACGGGGCTTGGCAGGCAGGCGATGCGGTGGCGGTCACGTGGCGAGCGGATCAGGCGCGGATTCTCGAAGCATGAGGGACTGGCGCCGTCGTCTGCTGGCGCGTCTGCGCCGCCATCCGGCGGTGGAATCGGCGCTGCTGCTCCTGCCCGCCGGCGCCTGGCTGGCCGTCTTCTTTCTGGTGCCGCTCGCGATCATGGCCACCTATGCGTTTCGCCCGCGACACATTCTCGGCGGCGTCTACGGCGGCTGGACCACCGTGCATGTCGCGCGGCTCGTCGATCCGCTCTATCTGGACGTGCTCGAACGCAGCCTGCTGTTGTCGCTCGCGGCGACGCTTTTCTCGCTCCTGATTTCGTATCCGATCGCGTGGACCATCGTACGTGCCACCCGGTGGCGCGCGCTGCTGCTCTTTCTGGTGATCCTGCCGTTCTGGACGTCGTTTCTGGTGCGCACGTACGCCACCATCTTTCTGCTGCGTGACACCGGTGCCATCAATCAGTTGCTGCTCGCGCTGGGGATCATCCATCAACCTGTGCAACTGCTGTACACCACCGGCGCCGTGCTCTTTGGACTGGTGACAGGCTTTGTGCCCTTCATGGTGCTGCCGATCTACGCCGCACTCG
>DATAVM010000100.1:0-26674 GCA_036267775.1 Gemmatimonadales bacterium | reverse complement strand
AGATCTCCGACGCCATTCTCGACGCCATTCTCGCGCGCGACGCCGCCGCACGCGTCGCCTGCGAGACACTGGTGACCACCGGCATGGCCGTCGTTGCCGGCGAGATCACGACAACGGCATACGTGCACATCCCCGATATCGTGCGCCAGACGATCGAGCGGATCGGTTACACCGACGCACAGTTCGGCTTTGACTATCGCACCTGCGCGGTGCTCTCGTCGATCGATCGCCAGTCACCAGACATTGCGCAGGGTGTCGACCGTGCCAGCGCCGACGATCAGGGTGCGGGCGATCAGGGCATGATGTTCGGCTACGCGACGGACGAAACGCCCGAGTTGATGCCGCTGCCGATCGTGATGTCGCACAAGCTGGCCCGGCGCCTCGCGGCGGCTCGTCGCGGCTCCGATGGTGTGCGCCAGCACGACTGGTTGCGCCCCGACGGCAAGACGCAGGTGTCGGTGGAGTACGAGGCCGATCGTCCGGTCGCGGTGCGCGCGGTGGTGGTCTCCACGCAGCACGACGAATTCGTGAATGGCACGCCGCTCGCCCACGCGACGATTCGCGAGGCCATGCTCGCCGATGTGATCGGCCCGGTGCTTGAAGAATTCGGCTACGCGCATGCCGACGCCGCGATTCACGTCAACCCCACCGGCCGCTTTGTGATCGGCGGCCCGCAGGGCGACGCGGGACTCACCGGGCGCAAGATCATCGTCGACACGTACGGCGGCATGGCGCGGCACGGCGGTGGTGCGTTCAGCGGCAAGGATCCCACCAAGGTCGATCGTTCCGCCGCGTACGCGCTCCGGCACGTGGCCAAGAACATCGTCGCGGCCAAGCTTGCCCGCCGCTGCGAAGTGCAGGCCGCGTACGCGATCGGTGTCGCACGACCCGTGTCCGTCTACATCGATACGTTCGGCACCGGTGCGGTGCCGGATGCCGTGCTTGAACGCGCGGTGCAGGAAGTGTTCGATCTGCGGCCCGCGCGGTTGATTGCCGATCTTCGGCTGCGCCAGCCGATCTACACGGCGACCGCGGCCTACGGACACTTTGGTCGCACGCCCGCCGATGGCGGGTATCACGAAGCCGGACGGCCGACGCAGGACGTGGCGCACTTTACCTGGGAACGCACTGACCGCACGGCGGATCTGCTGACCGCCGTGAAAGCCTGAGGAATCATGACAAGTCTCTCCATCGATGCGCCGCACGACGTCCGCGACCTGGCACTTGCCGACGAGGGAAGGCGCCGGACCGAGTGGGCCGAGCGCTCCATGCCGGTGCTGCGGCAGATCCGCGAGCGGTTCCGTCACGAGCGTCCGCTCGCCGGGCGCCGGTTGTCGTGCTGCTTGCACGTCACCACCGAGACGGCCAACCTGATGATCGCGCTGCGGGCCGCTGGCGCCGAGATCGCCCTCTGCGCGTCGAATCCGCTGTCGACGCAGGATGACGTGGCGGCGCACCTCGTGCGCGATCACGGCGTGCATGTCTATGCGATCAAGGGCGAAGACCACGAGACGTATTACACCCACATCGCGCAGGCACTGGCATTCGGCCCGGATCTGACGCAGGACGACGGTGCCGATCTGGTCGGCTCGCTCCACATGATCAAGCTCGGGCGGCTCGACGATCTGTCCGGGCCGGTTCGCCGGATGGTCGAGGGACTGAGTGCGGCCGAGCGCGTGGAGCTCGTGGCCAATGTGAAAGGATCGACGGAAGAGACCACCACCGGCGTGATCCGCCTCAAGGCGATGGCCAAGGAAGGCATTCTCGCCTTCCCGATCATTGCCGTGAACGATTCGCGCACCAAGCACATGTTCGACAATCGCTACGGCACCGGTCAGTCGACGCTCGACGGCATTGTGCGCGCGACCAACGTGCTCGTGGCCGGCAGCACCTTTGTCGTGGCGGGCTATGGCTGGTGCGGTCGCGGACTTGCCATGCGTGCGCGTGGCGCGGGCGGGCGCGTCGTGGTGACCGAAATCGAACCGGTGGCCGCCCTCGAGGCGCGGATGGACGGCTTTGAAGTGATGCCGATGCATGACGCCGCCGCCATCGGCGACGTCTTCTGCACGCTGACCGGCAACGTCCATGTGATCCGCGGCGAACACTTTGCCCGCATGAAGGACGGCGCCATCGTCTGCAACTCGGGCCATTTCAATGTCGAACTCGATCTGGATGCGCTTGCCGCGCTGTCGTCGGCACGCCGCCACGTGCGGGAATTTGTCGAGGAGTTTGTGGTCAACGGCAAGCGGATCCTCGTGCTGGGCGAAGGCCGCTTGATCAATCTCGCGGCGGCCGAAGGTCACCCCGCGTCGGTCATGGACATGTCATTCGCCAACCAGGCGCTTGCGGCGGAGTATCTGGTCACGCATCAGACCGAGCTCGACCGCCAGGTCCATCGGCTGCCGGCCGCGGTCGATAGCGAGATCGCGTCGCTCAAGCTCGCGGCGATGGGGGCCACGATCGATACGCTGACCGCCGAGCAGCAGACCTATCTCGCGAGCTGGGACGCTGGAACCTGATCCTCTGGTCCCCATGGTGGTGGCGCGTCTCGGCATCGACCGCGCCACTGGGACGCCGGTAGTCGTGCTCCGCGAGGCGGCTGGCGCCCGCGGCCTGCCCATCTGGATCGGTCCTTCCGAAGCCAACGCCATCGCCATCGCGATGCAGCAGATCGCCGTTCCGCGACCGCTGACGCACGACCTGTTGCGCCACGTGTTGCAGGGCCTCGGCGGCGAACTGCTGCGGGTGGCGATTACGTCGTCGCGTGACAACACCTTCTACGCCGAATTGCTGGTCCGTCACGGCACCAACGAACTGGCGGGTATCGACGCGCGGCCGAGCGATGCGATTGCCCTGGCCGTGCGCTGCGGCGCGCCGATCCTCGCGGCGGAGTCTCTGCTGCAGCGCGCCGACGCGCCCGATCCCACGGCACCGTGGCCGCTCCAGGCCGACGCACTGCGCAAGTATCTGGAAGGCCTCGATCCGCAGGACTTTGGCCGCTTCCTGCCGTGATTGCCGCGCTCCTTTTCCCGCTGACACTGGTGGCGCAAGGCGCCCCGACGCACGCCGTCGACACGATTCCCCGGCGCCACGCGGTGCATCTGACCGGACATGTGCTGCTCAACCGCGGCGCGGATTCCACGCCGGCCGCGGCCACGCGCCTGATCCTGCACGGCGTGACGCCGACGGTGCAGGGCCCGATCGATTCGCTCCTGACCACCGCCGACGGCGCGTTCGACCTCCACTTCACGGCCGACACCGGCGTGGTGTACCTGCTGTCCGCGCGATGGGCTGGCATCGAATATTTTGCGTTGCCGCTCGATACGCGCGAGGGGTCACCGCGGCTCGACGCCAATGTCGTGGTCGCCGATACATCCGCGGCAGCACCGGTGGCGCTGTCCGCGCGGCACCTGCTGGTGAGTGCTCCCGCCGCCACCGGTACGCGTGACGTGCTCGATCTGGCCATTCTCACCAACGCGGGGCCCCGCACACGCGTGCCAACGGTCGCCGCACCCGTCACCTGGCGGATGCTATTGCCGCATGCCGCCATCAATGCGCGCGTGGGCGATGCGGAGTTCGCGACAGAGACGATGATCATCCATGGCGACACGCTCGCGTTGACCGCGCCGATTCCCCCGGGACAACGATCGATCTCCGTCACCTACCAGCTCCCGCCGAACATCAGCGCCATCACCTTGACCGTGGCGCAGCCCGTGCCCACGGTGAACCTGCTGATGGAAGAGCCCGGCGCACATGTTACGGGCGGCCTGGTACGCGCGGATTCGCAACTGGTCAACAACGGCCGTTCGTACACGCGCTGGAGCGGTGCAGTTGTGGCCGGGCAGGGGATTGTGATCCGTTTCCCAGGCAGTGTCGCGCTGCCGCCGTGGGTGCTGCCGGTGCTCGTCGGCGCGTTCGCGCTCGGGCTGGTGGCGGTGGGTGCGCTGGCCTTTGGCCCTGCGCGAACGCAATCGCACTGACCTTGTCGAGCGGCAGGTGCTGCTCTACCTTCTCGTCACAATCGTTGTGCCTTGCGAATGGGGACGCTCGGAAATCCGGTGCAAGACCGGTGCGGCCCCGCCACTGTAACGGGTAGCAACACACCGCCGTTCACCCACGCCACTGGGAGTTTCCCGGGAAGGCGAACGGCGCGCCCGAAGCCAGGAGACCTCTCCGTTCGCGCCACCAGCAATCCCTCGGGGGAGGGAACGGTGACGCGCTACCGCTTCGCTCTGCCGATCCTCGGGATTGGCGCCATTCTCGCTCTGCTCATCGCCCTGGTCTTCGGGGCCGTGCCGCTCACACCGGCTGCGATCGTCGCGGCCCTCGGTGATGCTGCGTCGCCGCACGCCGCGATCATTCGTGATCTGCGGTTTCCGCGGGTCATTCTCGCGTTTCTCGTTGGCGGTTCGCTGGCCGTGGCCGGTGCCGCGCTGCAGGCCATGCTGCGCAACCCGCTGGCCGAGCCGTGGCTCCTTGGATTGTCGGGCGGCGCATCGCTCGGCGCCGTCATCGCGGTCGTCGCCGGCTTTCCCGCGGGCTGGAGTGTTGCCGCGTGCGCCACCATCGGCGCACTCGCTGCCGCGGTGCTTGTCTATCGCATCAGCGTCGTCGCGGGGCGCCGACTCGATCCGCGCATCCTGCTCCTGGCCGGTGTCGTCGTCGGCGCCTTTGCCAGTGCGGTCACCACGGCACTCCTTGCCGTGAGCGATCCCTTCACATTCTACAGCGCCACGATCTGGCTCTTTGGCGGCTTCGGGCGCGCGTCATGGTCGGCCACCTGGCACTTTGCCGCGGTGGCCGCGGTGCCATTACTGCTGCTCTGGTGGCTGGCGCGTGCACTCGATCTCCTTGCCCTCGGTGAGACGACCGCCGCTACTCTCGGCATCGACGTCGATCGCACGCGGCGGCTGGTGGTGGTCGCAGCGTCCGTACTCACCGCAGCCACGGTCGCGGCGGCGGGAGTGATCGGCTTTGTGGGGCTCGTGGTGCCGCACGCGCTGCGTCCGATTGTCGGTCCGCTGCATCGTGGCCTGTTGCCGGCCGTCTTTCTTGCCGGCGGCGCGTTTACGGTGCTCGCCGACATGGCCGCTCGAACGATTGTTCGCCCGGCCGAGCTTCCGGTGGGCGTGATCACCGCGATCGTTGGTGTGCCGATCTTTGCCGTGCTGCTGCGACGGACTGCCGCGTGATACTCCAGGCAGCAGCCGTTGGCGTGCGCTATCGCGGCGCAGAAAGGCCGGCGCTCGCCGACGTGTCGCTGGCGGTTGCACCCGGAGAATTCGTTGCGGTTGCCGGTCCCAATGGCAGCGGCAAGACCACGCTGTTGCAGGTCTTGCTCGGCCTGGTGCATCCGGACGCCGGCACGGTGACGCTCGACGGACGCGCGATTGGCGAGTGGAATCGTCGGGCACTCGCCGAGGTGATCGGCGCGCTGCCACAACGCGAAGAGCCGGCGTTTCCGCTCACCGTGCGCGAGGCGGTCCTCATGGGTCGCTGGGCGCGACTGGGCCCCATCGCTCCCGCTGGTCCAGCCGACGAGGCCGCTGTTGTCGAAGCGCTTGCGCGCTGCGATGTGGCGGGCTTTGAACGTCGCACTCTCGACACGCTCTCCGGCGGCGAATGGCAGCGCGTACGCCTGGCCCGGGCACTGGTCGCGTCACCGCGCTTGTTGCTGCTCGACGAACCCACCGCCGCACTCGACGTAGGCCACGAGATGGAGCTCTTCGAATTGCTGGCCGCTCTGGTCGCGAGCGGGATCGGCGTGCTCGTGATCACGCACCAGCTCCATCTCGTGGCGCGTTACGCCCATCGCGTGCTGCTGCTCGATCGTGGGTGCGCCGTGTCGGCCGGCCCGCCCGCGGCGGTGTTCACGGCGGAGACCGTATCGCGCGTCTTTGGCTGGCCCGTTGGTGTCATGCGCTGGACCGACGGGTCGCCGCTCATTGTTCCGCTGCGCCAGGGCGAAGTGCTGCCGCCGGGCGCGTTATCGTCCACCTCATCGCCGCAAGGGTCATCGTCGTGATCGCACATTGTCGTCGTTCGCTGATCGGGTGCAGTGTCGCCGCACTCGCGTTCCTGGTGCACCCACTCATGGGTCAGGCCACGGCCGACACCACGCAGCTCGGCGCCCGCGTGGTCACCGCGACGCGCGTGACTGGAGTCGACACACCGATTCCGATGGCGACCACGGTGATTGAAGGCGACGACCTGCGCGCTCGGGGGATCACGTTTGTCGCTGACGCATTGCGTGAAGTGCCCGGGATGATGCTGGTGCAGACGGGCTCGTACGGCTCGCCGCTCTCGATCTTCCTGCGCGGCGGCGAAAGCGACGACGTCAAAGTGCTGCTCGACGGCGTGCCGCTCAATGTTCCCGGCGGCAGCATCAATCTCGCGAATCTCACCACAGACAACCTCGACCGCATCGAGATCGTGCGCGGCCCGGCCAGCGTGCTCTATGGCGCGGACGCTGTGACCGGCGTGATCCAGCTCTTCACGCGGCGGGGCGGTGCAAAGACGCGAGCCGATTTCTCCGGCGAGGCAGGGACCTTTGGCACGAACGACCTGAGCGGGCATCTCGACGGCGGTAACGGCAGGTGGTCGTATAGCGCCACAGGTTCCCGCTTCAATTCGAACGGCACGTACGCGTTCAACAGCGGCTACCGCAACAGCGTGGGAACGGGCAGCGTTGGCTACGATGGTGGTGCAACGGGCAAGTTCTCCGTCGTCGGCAAGTACGGCGACGCCCTCGACCACTTTCCCACCGGGAGCGACGGCAGCGCGACCGATCACAACCAATTCACGACCGAGACCAGCCTCGACGTGGGACTTGATGCGTCGCGCGCCATCGGGCGCGTCGAGCTCTCCGTGCACGGCTTTGCATCGCGTCTCAACTCCGGCTTTCAGAACATGCAGGACACGCCCGCCGACACCAACGGCTTTGGCTACGACGCCAACAGCACCGGCATTACCTGGCGCCGCGGCGGCGACGCCCGGCTGGACTGGCATACGGGCATCCGATCGCTCCTTTCGGTGGGTGCAGGCGAAGAGTACGAGAGCGACAATGAGCAGAGCCGCGATGTGTCCAACTTTGGTTTTGGCACGGAAGTCGACACGGCATCGTCCGACGCGAATCGCATCACGCGTAACGTCTACACGCAGTTTCTTGCCGCACCGACGCCCGCAATCTCGCTGCAGCTCGGCGGCCGGCTCGACGACAACTCGGCCTTTGGCACGTACGGCACCTGGCGAGTTGGCGCCAGTTGGCGGCTGGCGTCGTACACGCGGGTCTGGGGCGCCGAGGGCACGGCCATCAAGTCGCCAACCTTTTCGCAGCTCTTTGCCAATACCGCGTTCGAAGTCGGCAATCCCGGGCTTACGCCTGAGCACAGCACCAACAGTGAGCTGGGCGTCGAGCAGCGGCTGCGCGGCAACCACACGACGCTGCGGGCGACCTTCTTCTACCAGAAGTTCAAGGATCTGATCCAGTACGTGAGTGCGGCACCAGGCGATCCGACCTATGTCAACCTGGGTGGCACACGGAGCCGCGGATTGGAATTGTCACTCATTTCCGTGCCGAGCCGGCGGCTCTCCATTGCAGCACACTGGACCTTCCTGAGCACCACAGTGACTGACACCGGGGTGAGTTCGTCGGCTGAGGTCGAGGAGGGCCAGCCGCTGGTGCGGCGGCCGGCGTCGAGTGGCGGGGCGACCGCCGAGTATCACCTTGGGCCGGCGATGGTCTCGGTCACGGGGAGCTGGATCGGGCCGCGCTACGACGTGGATTTCAACAGTTTTCCCGAGGCACGGGTTACGTTACCATCCTATTTCACGGCAGATCTCGGGGTCGACGCACCAATCCGGCGGGCTACCAGCCGTACCATGGGGTTTGATCTGACGCTCCGTGGCGAGAATCTGTTCAACGCGGTGTATCAGCAGGCGCTCGGGTTTCCGGGCCGCGGTCGCACCCTCCTGGTGGGAGGCCGGCTGTCCTACTGATCGCCGGATCACTCTGCTGGAGGCCGCGATGCATTGCAGGCCCGTTCGTCTGGTTTTTGCCACTGTCCTGATCGCCGGCAGCGCGTGTGCGCCGACGATCGGGCCGGTGTCGTTGCCGGCGGATGTGCTGGTGGTGCTCGACAGCGCTTCGCACGTGCTGCAGCTGATCAACGTGGACAATGCGAACGACACGATCACCCTGCCGCTTTCGGGGACACTGGAAGATTCGCCGACGTCGCTTGCGGTGCAGGGCACCACAGCAGCGGTCGGCTTGGGCGCCTCGCATCATGTGCTTCTGGTGGATCTCGCCACCGGCGCGTCCACCGACATCTCCCTGGGATCACAGTCGCTCGGTGGTGCGATCACCGCGCTCGCCATCGACAACGGAACGGTCTACGCCACGTCGCGCGCTGCGAACGCCTATTGGACCATCAACATCCTTGGCGGTTCGGTGGGTGGTCCCACGATCTTTGCCGGCGGCGGCGGACCACAAGGCTTTGGCATTGCGCGCGGCAACGTCTTTGTGGTCGCAGGCAATCGCGAGCATTGCGACAACGTACCGCTCAATCTGTACGCCTCGCTCTGCTCGCACGACCCGAGCTTCCTGATTCCGTTGCCGGTGCCGGCCTCTGGCGCGATCGACTCGATTCCGCTTGGTCCGCCCGGCAACGCGACCGCGGCGGTCGCCGCGCCGGACGGGTCGCTCTACGTATTGAGCACCGGCAACGGCGACGCGGACGGCGTGCTCTCGCGCGTTGATCCGATCACGCGCACCTTCAAGGCGTCGTACACCGGATTCGGTCTCTTGCCGCAGTACCTCGCGTCTGACGGCGGCGATCGGCTCTACGTCGCAAGTGCGTCGACGCTGTCCGTCTTCAGCATCAGCGGACAGTCCGTGATTCGCGGGCCCGGGGCGGCGGTGCAGGGAATTCCGGTGCAGGACGCGGTTGGCCTGGTCACCGATGAGGTCGGCCGCGCCTATGTGATTCAGGCGAGTGGCAGTGCGTGCACGAGTGCGCTCACCGGCAAGGTCCGCGTCTTCGGCACCGATCTCGTCGAGCAGCAACCGATCGTCACCGGCTCCTGTCCGGTCGCCGCAGCACTTACCGAGATTCAGGCGAATCTCCTGCCGCACCACTAGCCACATGGCGGGCGCCGCGGTCATCACGCCCGCGCTGGTTCTCGGCTCGCTCCGCTACGGCGAAACATCGCGCATTGTCCGGCTGGCCACCCGCGATCTTGGCGTACAGAGTGCCATTGCCAAGGGTGCGCTGCGGCCAAAGAGCCGCTTTGGCGCGTCGCTTCAGCTGCTCAGCGAAGGCCACGCCCACCTGATTCCCGCGCGCGCGAGTGATCTGCACACGCTCGCGGCCTTCGATCTCACCGCGCTGCACTCCGGCCTTGCCCGCGACCTGGACCGCTTTGCCGCGGCGTCGGTGCTCGCGGAGCTTGCCGCGCGTTTTGTGCCGCCCACGCCCAATCCTGGGGTGTTCGACGAGCTGCTCGAGGCGATCGTCGTCCTCGAACTCGCCCCGCCTGAAGCGGTGATGGTGGTGGGACTGCGCGCGATCTGGCGCCTGATGACTGAACTCGGTCTTGGGCCGAGCATCGATCGCTGTGCCCGCGATCAGGCCGCACTCCCCGAGGGCGAGGTCGCCTTCTCCGTGCGCGACGGTGGCTTCCTCTGCCAGCGTTGCGCCACTGGCGGTGCCACGAGCCGATTGGCGGGGGCCGACCGGGAGGCGCTGGCCGCCCTGATCGAGCCAGGGCGCGAGCTCCCGCTGCTCAGTGAGAAGGCTGCCGCGGCCCACCGGCGTCTTCTCTTCCGGTGGATTCGCGAGCATCTGGCCGACACGCCGATGCCGGCGCTCGAATTCTGGCTGGAAGGTGTCCGGTCCCCATCGGCTTGACACACGGGTCGGGCGCCCGGCAACTTGCCCCGTCCCCTGTTTCCCGGGGAGCGGCAGTCCAGTCTTCACGGAGGTCGGTCCGAATCTCACATCGTTAGCAGCCTGAAGGAGCGTCCATGCGCCGGCATGTTGCGCCGGTCCTGGGTGTGCTGCTCAGTGGGATACTGGCCGGACGGGCCGGTGCCCAGCGATCGTCGGATCCATCAGCCTTCGCGACGATCTACGAGCCGCGCCCGAATCCGGTTCTGCCGGCGGTGCTCATCCCGTTCACCATTGGCCCCGAGAGCTGCAAGCGCGGGCATGTTCCGGTCGTCACACTGGAGATTGACAACTCGCTGGCCCAGTCGGAAGCGGTAGTGCGCCTGCGGCAGCGGAATGCCCAGCGCCTGGACAGTCTCCCCATTCCCATGCGGTGCGGTGATTACGTCGCCACATGGGATGGCACGATCGATGGTGGCAAGCGGGTGGCACCACCGGCGGTGTATTGGCTCAATCTGAGCGTCGATGGGCGGCACACCGCCCGCTCGCTGCTCGTCGGACAACCGTGAGGGACGCCGCCGCGTCCCTCGCGCCGTTATTGCCACCCTGTTGCCGGCACTCTGCTGGTCACCCGATCTGGCCGTGGCCCGGCTGCCGCTTCGGCAGTCGCCAACCGGCACGGCTCCTGCCATCTTCCGGGCATGCTTCGACCCGACCGATTGACCGTCAAGGCCCAGGAGGCTGTGCGCGAGGCGCTTGAGCACGCCCAGCGTCGCGGCAACCCCGTGGTCAACGATGCCCACCTCCTCTCGGCCCTGCTGGGCCAGGACGACGGCATCGTCAAATCCCTCCTCGCCAAGGCCGGCGTGGTGGTGCCTCAGATCAGCAACCGCACCGAGGCGGAAATCGCCTCGTTCCCCACGCAGAAGGGCGGCGATGTCGCCCCATCGCTCGATCGCACGCTCTCGCGGGTCTTTGAGCGCGCCGAGAAGATCTCCAAGGATCTGGGAGATGCGTACGTCTCCACGGAGCATCTGCTGCTGGCGCTGGCCGAGGAGAAAAGCACCACCGCGCGGCGTCTGCTCGAAGACGCCGGTCTTTCCGAGAGCGAGTTGCGCACGGCGCTCGACGAAATCCGCGGGTCGCACCGCGTCAAGGATCAGACGCCCGAAGAGCAGTACCAGGCGCTGGGGCGGTTTACCCGCAACCTCACCGACCAGGCGCGCGCCGGCAAACTCGATCCGGTCATTGGCCGCGACGAAGAAGTGCGCCGCGTCATGCAGGTGCTGTCGCGCCGCACCAAGAACAACCCCGTCCTGATTGGCGAGCCCGGCGTGGGCAAGACCGCCATCGTTGAAGGGCTCGCGCAGCGGATCATCAACGGCGACGTCCCCGATTCGCTCAAGGGCCGCGAGATCGTGGCACTCGATATCGGGCAGCTGCTCGCCGGCGCCAAGTACCGCGGTGAATTCGAGGACCGGCTCAAATCGGTCATCAAGGAGCTCACCGACGCCGAGGGGCGCTACATCGTCTTCATCGACGAGCTTCACACGCTGGTCGGCGCGGGGAAGGCCGAGGGTGCGGTCGACGCGTCGAATCTGCTCAAGCCCGCGTTGGCGCGCGGCGAGCTGCATGTGGTCGGCGCCACCACGCTGGACGAATATCGCCAGCATATCGAAAAGGACGCCGCGCTCGAGCGGCGCTTTCAGCCGGTGTACGTGGGTGAGCCCACCGTGGAAGACACCATCGCGATTCTCCGCGGGCTCAAGGAGAAATACGAGGTGCATCACGGTGTGCGGATCACCGACAATGCGCTCGTGGCGGCGGCAACGCTGTCGCAGCGCTACATCGGCGACCGCTTCCTGCCGGACAAGGCGATCGACCTGGTCGACGAAGCCGCGTCACGGCTGCGCATGGAGATCGATTCGCTGCCGCAGGAAATCGACGAGGTCGAGCGGCGCATCCTGCAGCTGGAGATCGAGCGGCAATCGCTCGTGCGCGAGAAGGACAAGGCCTCCGTCGAACGCCGCAAGACACTCGAAAAGGAGATCGCGGAGTTGCGCGAGCGCAGCGGCGGCATGAAGGCGCGCTGGCAGACCGAGAAGCAGACCATCGACGTGATCACCAGGAAGAAGGCCGAAGTGGAGCAGCTGCGCGCGGAAGTCGATCAGGCCACGCGTGCCGGCGATCTGCAGCGGGCGGCGGAAGTGCGCTTTGGCCGGATTCCCGAACTCGAGCGCGATCTGATCCTCGAAGAGCGCAAACTCAACGAGGTGCAGAAAACGTCCAAGTATCTGCGCCAGGAAGTCGATCCCGAAGACATTGCCGGCGTGGTCGCCAAATGGACCGGCATCCCGGTGACCAAGATGCTCGAGTCCGATCGCGAGCGTCTCACTCGGCTCGAAGGGGAGCTGGGGCGGCGGGTGATTGGCCAGCCGGAAGCGTTGCGTGCGGTCGCGAATGCGGTGCGGCGGGCTCGTGCCGGCATGCAGGACGCCGCTCGTCCGACGGGATCGTTCATCTTCCTGGGGCCGACGGGCGTGGGCAAGACCGAGACCGCGCGGGCGCTCGCCGAGTTTCTCTTTGATGATGAGCGCGCGATGGTGCGGCTCGACATGTCGGAGTACATGGAGAAGCACGCGGTGGCGCGAATGATTGGTGCGCCGCCAGGCTACGTGGGCTATGAAGAAGGTGGCCAGCTTACCGAGGCGGTGCGTCGTCGGCCCTATGCGGTGCTGCTCTTTGACGAAATCGAAAAGGCGCATCCCGACGTCTTCAACCTGCTGCTGCAGGTGCTGGACGACGGCCGCCTGACCGATTCGCAGGGCCGCGTCGTCGATTTCCGGAACACCGTCATCATCATGACGAGCAACATCGGCGGCCGGTACATCCTGGAGACACAGGAGCTCGATCAGACGGCGTGGACCGAGATCGAAGCCAAGGTGGTGCAGGAGTTGCGGCAACACTTCCGGCCCGAGTTTCTCAATCGCGTCGATGACGTGGTGGTCTTCCGGCCGCTGTCGCGCGACGATCTCGATCGCATTGTGGCACTCCAGCTGGCACGGATGCGTTCGCTCGTCGCGGCCAAGGGGCTGGTGCTTGATGTCGCACCCGATGCGATGGCGTGGCTCGCGGCCGCAGGATACGACCCGCTGTACGGTGCCCGTCCGGTCAAGCGCGTGATCCAGCGTGAGCTGCAGAATCCGATCGCGCTCGAACTGCTCGAAGGCCGCTATACCGAAGGCGACACCATTCGTGTCGACGTCAAGGGCGACAAGCTTGCCTTCTCGCGAGTCTCCGCCGCCGGCGAATAGGCCGATCTCGGCCACCGACAGCGCCGGCATGGCCGCGGCACTCGAGCAGGCCCGGCGCGGACATGCGCTGGGCGAAGTGCCGGTCGGTGCCGTGTTGATGCGCGGCGATGAGCTGCTGGTGGCGCGGCACAACGAAACCGTCCGGCGCCACGATCCGCTCGCGCATGCCGAACTCCTGGTCCTGCAGCAGGCGTGGAGCGACAACATGGGCCGCCTGGCCGACGCCACTCTTTACATCACGCTGGAACCCTGCGCCCAATGTGCTGGTGCGATCGTGCTGGCGCGTGTGGGGCGCGTGGTCTTTGGTGCCTGGGATGACAAGGCCGGCATGGCCGGATCGATTCACGATCTGCTGCGTCATCCGCGACTCAATCACCACGCCGAAGTGATCGGCGGTGTGGCGGAGGCGGAATGCGGCGAGCTGCTGCGGGATTTCTTCCGCGCGCGCCGCGCCGCCATGCTGGAGGCGCCCGATGCCTGATGATATCGATCGTTACCGCGTCCGTCCCGGCCACAAGGTGCACCTCGACCGCTGGCACACGGCGGTGTCAGCGCTCTATGACTCGCCGGCAGACTACGACCGGTTGCGCGGCGAGTACCTTGGCGAACTGCGAGGGCGCCAGCAATTGCTCTATGCAGACGATCGCTACGCCCTGCTCGTCATCTTTCAGGCGATGGACGCCGCGGGCAAGGACAGCGTCATCAAGCATGTCATGTCGGGCGTGAATCCTCAGGGCTGCCAGGTCACGAGTTTCAAGCATCCCAGCGCCGAAGAGCTCGATCACGACTTTCTCTGGCGCACCACACGGGCGCTACCGGAGCGTGGGCGCATCGGGATCTTCAACCGCTCGTATTACGAGGAAGTGCTCATCGCCCGCGTGCATCCGGAGATCCTGCGCGCCGAGCAACTGCCGGACAGTATTGCCAAGGCCAGGGACATCTGGCGCAAACGCTTCGAGTCGATCACGGCGTTCGAGCGCCATCTGCATCGCAACGGCACACAGGTGGTCAAGTTCTTTCTGCACCTGTCCCCCGAGGAACAACGCCGCCGATTTCTCGCGCGCATCGACGATGCCAACCACACCTGGAAGTTCAACGTGGACGACATGGCCGAGCGGATGCACTGGGACGCATACATGAAGGCCTACGCCGAGTGCCTCACCGCGACCAGCACGCAGCACGCTCCGTGGTACATTGTGCCGGCCGATGACAAGAAAAACACGCGACTGATCGTGTCGCGTGTCATTCTCAAGACGCTCGCCGGTCTCCGGATGCGCTATCCGCGGCCGACGGCCGCGGAAGAGCGCAAGCTCAAGGCGATCGCCAGGAAACTGCGGCGGCCCTGATCGTTACGGCGTGGTGCGGCCGAGCGTGTCGTGCAGTGGATGTGCCGGCACGACGCGACCGGGCTCATTCACCGCGGTGATCGCCATGATACGGATCTTGTCGTTGTCCGGCAGCGTAATGCTCGTTGCACCAGCCGGCACGTCAATTGGATAGGCGAAGAGGTACGAGTAGGAGTAGTACTCGTTCGCGCCAGCCGCGGTGTGCTTGTGGGAGGCGTACCACGCGATCGACGCGGGCTTGATGAATCCGGGGTTGAGACGATCCATCGCGTCGATCAGGCGCGGGCCCTGATTGCCGCGGCCGCGACCGGCGGGAATCCTGCTGGTGTCGCCGCCGGCCTTGAGCACAGAGTCCACCCGGAGCTTCCGGACCGAATCACGCTGCGCCTGCTGCCGCTGCTGCGCCGCGATCTGTGCGGCGGACGGTGGCGGACCCGGAATCCGCTTCATGGTGCGATAGTCCCACTGACCCACGTAGCCAGTCCAGTCCTCCACCACCACATCGGTTGCGTCATTACCAACACGGAAGGTGACGTTCTGATCGCCATCCGCGGATGCGGCCAGCACATAGACGCGCGTCCACTTGCCGACGGGGAGTGTCACCTTCTGCCCGTGGGCCGTGACGGCGTTGAGCGCACCGGTTCGCGCGGGACCCAGGGTGAATTGCACGCCATTGTAGGCGAGGTGCGCCGGCAGCATCTCGGCCGGAAGCGCTTCGCCTGCGTTGTCAAAGCCGCCAACGGACGTGGTGCTGTCGTTGCTCGCCACGGCGCGATCATAGCTGAGTGTCACGGCGTCGGAGCGCGCCGGAGCGACCGGTGCCGCGGGCGGAGCGAGGCGGACCGCAAAGGTTCGCAGACTGAACGGGGTGAGTGACGTTACCAGTGAACCGGCCACGATCGTTGCGGGCCCGACCGGTTGCTCCTGCCCGTTGATCTCGCGGGCGGCGGTCAGCGGCGCGGCAAAGGTGAGCCGGACATTCTGATGCGCCTTGCCATCGAGCTCGACGATCCGGACGACCGTCTCATTCCCGGCCTCGGCGCGCTTGAGCGCCAGCACGCGCACGCGCGAATCGCTCACCTTGAGGAGCGAGAATTCCTTGCCGAGCGCGCCGGCATGCTTGGGCGCGGTGAAGGTCATGAGCGGCGTGTTGAGCCGCCAGGCCTGCCAGTCAGTCTGACCGGCGCGGAAATCGCCGGTGTGACCGGCGAGGCCAAAGCTGAATTCGTGGTGACCCCAATCCTGCGACGCCTGGTCCGGGTAGCCACCGCGGCTGCCGGGCGTGCGGAGCAGGGTCAGTCGAATGGTGTGATCATCAAACTTGTCGGAGCCATTCTTGTCATCGGTCAGGATGGTGGCGCCGTAGCTGCCGCTCTGGTCGGTGAGGTCGATCCACTGATGCGACGGCACTTCAAACTTGCGGGCGTACTCGGTGCCGCGCTTCATTGTGCCCACGTCCCAGTTGTACGTCGCGACGGAATCGCCGGCGGTCAGATCAAAGGTGGCCTTGAGCGCGGTCGCTGCCTCGTGCCAGTCGATCACGTTGCCAAACTCCACGCGATTGCCCGCGTCGCCCACGGCGAGCGAAATCGTCTGCGCAAAGCGCGAGCTGTCAGTGGAACGGGTCACGGTCACGGCCACGCGGGCCGGACCATTCTCCGACACCGCGACTTGCGGCGTGCCGCCTACAAAGGCGCGCGGCGGGGTGCGTTCATCCTGGAAGTCCATGTTCCACGCCGGCCACTGCTGCGGATCGTCGTGCAGCAGCGCCAGGCGGATCGGCGCGGCCAGCAATTCCTTGCCGACCTTCTTGTCGAAGATGCTCGAGACATCGCCGTTGGCGTCGATCGCGACCTTGTATCGTGCGTTTTCCAGGGAGTTGGGAGCCACGTGGAGTTCCGACGGCGTATTCGCGGCAGCCATCTCGGGCTCGACGCTGTACACGGCATAGCCCGTTGCCGGCACATGTGCCGCAAAGAGCACATCGGCGCGGCCATTCCGCACGCTCAGGATCTGCGCGGCAACGCTCGTTCCGTTCGGCCCAGTCACGCGCACCGAGCTTGGCGTCCCCGCGCCGCTCACCGGCACGCTTGCCTGCGCGAGGTCTTCGCGCGCCACGTTGAGCGGGTTGTACACCACGACCGGTATCCCGGTGACTTGCGTGTTGAGCGCCGCCGCAACCGCTTCGGTGCCGCTCGCAACCACGTCGCTCATCTGGTTCATTGCGATGACGTCATCGTTCCACGCGAACTCGTACGACTTGGGCGTCGCCGTGCCGGCGGCCAGATCGTGGAAATGGTCGCCCATCATCAGCGTCCATGCATCCGTCAGCCGCTTCATTGGATAGGGAGCCACGCCCAGCCATGCCGCCGCAACCGACGCCTTCTCGGCGGCGTCCGCGAGAATCTCGTTTTCGCGAATCCAGCGCTTCTGATACGCTTCCGACGTGAGCGAGCCGGCTGAATGGTTCTGCAGCTCCATCTCGCCGGTGTACGACGGCAGCTTGGCCGCTTCCGCGGGAGTGATGTCGAGGAAGAACTGATCGGCCTTGGACGAGACCACATGGATCGGACCCGTCTTGTCGTCCACCGCGCGCTGCACGAACATCACCGATGAGTCGGTGGGCGAGCCACCCACGTCGCCGGTGCCGTAATAGTGATAATCGGCGAACAGGCCCAGCTGCTGCTTGTTCTCGGTGAGACGCGCGAGCCACGTCTGCGCAGTGCGGGCGCCGGAGGATGAATCCATCGCGCCGGCGGCGGCAAGGTCGTAGCCCACTTTCCCGCCGTAATCCCCCGGATTGAGTGCCGCAATCACGCCCTTGCCATCCGGGCCGATCCAGCGGCCAAAGTTGAAGGGAATGCCCTTGCCGTCCATGTGGTACGGCGTGGTCGAATCGTCGGGAACGGAGGAGCCCCACACCAGTTTCTGGGTGGAGAAGCCCTTGACGCCGGCGTGCGCCAGAATGCTCGGCAGCGACCACGGAAAGCCAAAGCAGTCGGGCAGCATGTATTCCTTGCTGCTCACACCGAATTCCTTCTGGAAATACTCGTTGCCGTAGAGGACCTGCCGCATGATCCCCTCGGCCGACGGCGCGTTGACGTCGCCCTCTTCCATGGAAGAGCCCGCCGGGAACCAGCGGCCCGCCTTGATGAACGCCGCCATCCGCGCGTAGTCCGCCGGCCAGTATTCCTTCATGAGCCGATAGCGATTGGCGCCGCTGAAGTTGAAGACGTAGTCGGGATACTTGGCAAAGAGGGCAAAGTTCTGGTGCATCGTGTTGGGGAGGTACTCCGAGATGACCTGCGGATACTCCCAGCGCCATTCCGTGTCGAGGTGGGCGTAGGCGACCACATAGAGCGTGGCGTCCCGGGCCAGGTCTGGGCGCGGTGCGGCGCGACTGGCGTCCGGCCGGATTGCGGGGCGGGTGCTCTGCGCCGCCAGGGGAACCGCTGCGGCGCCAAGCGCCATGATCACCGCTGCACCTGCCCGAAACTGCTTGAACTCGATCCCCATGATTTGTGCGCCCTCTTGAAGTTTCCCTGCGGGACGGCAAGGTTTGCGATCCACCTGCCAGCCACGGCGAATCCCATGATGCGAAGCCTGCGAACTCTGCTGCGTCTTCCGGCGACACTCGCCGGGTTGCTACTGCTTGCGTCCTGTCACTCCGGCGCCTCCACCACCAAGACCATTGGCGTGACGCTGTTGACCCGGCAGGACGAATTCTATCAGCGGCTCGAAGCGGGGCTGCGCCAGGCTGCGGCAGCGCATGGCTACAAGTTGATTGTGACGTCGGGGGATTTCGACCTCGCGAAGCAGCAGTCGCAGATCGACAATTTCATCGTGCAACATGTGGACGCGATCGTCATTTGTCCAGTTGATACGCGAGGAATCGGCCCCGCGATCGAAAAGGCGAATTCGGTCAAGATTCCGGTCTTTACGGCCGACATCGCGGCCGAGGGCGGATTGGTTGTGTCGCACATCGCGTCGGACAACGTGGCTGGCGGCCAGCTCGCCGCGCGGTATCTGGCAGAAGCCATTGGCGAGAAGGGCGAAGTCGGAATCATTGCGGAGCCCGAGGTGCAGTCGACCATCGACCGCGAAGCCGGCTTTCGCTCGGCGATGAAATCCTATCCCGGCATCACGGTGGTGGCGTCGCTCAACGGCGAAGGGAAGCGCGACCGCTCGCTCAAGGCCGCGGATGACATGCTGCAGGCCCACCCGAATCTGCGCGGCATCTTTGCCATCAACGATGAGTCGGCCCTCGGCGCGCTCTCGAGCGCCCAATCGCGGCATCGCGATTCGCTGGTGATCATCGGCTACGACGCGTCGCCCGAAGCGCAGAAGGCGATCGCCGGGCACACGCAGCTGCGCGCCGACGTCGCGCAGCAGCCCGACGTCATCGGCGAGAAGACGATCGCGGCGATTGCCGCGAACTTCGAGGGCAAGCCGCCGGTCTCGCGCGTGGCGGTGCCGGTGCGAATCGTCGATGCGGATTCCGTCCGCGCCATGGCGCAGACGACGTCGCACTAGCCGGTGGAGCTCGCCGCCGCGGGGCTCGTCAAGCGACATCCCGGTGTGCTGGCGCTCGACGGCGTCAGCATCACGCTGCGCGGCGGGGAAGTGCATGCGGTCGTCGGCGAAAATGGCGCGGGCAAGTCGACGCTGATGCGCGTCCTTTCCGGAGCGACGATCCCCGACGAAGGCACGCTCACACTCGACGGCCAGCCGCTGCCGCTCCGCACGCCGCACGATGCCCACGCGGCCGGCATCCGCATGATCCACCAGGAACTATCGCTGGTGCCCGAGCTCACGGTCGCCGAGAACATCTTTCTGGGTGCGGAGCCGGCGCAGTGGGGTGTGGTCAACCGCGCGCGCCAGCGCGCCGCGGCCCGCGCGGTGCTCGATCGCCTCAGCCAGCCACAATTGCCGCCCGACGTGCCGGTGCAATCGCTGTCACTCGCGTCCCGGCAGATGACCGAGATCGCCAAGGCGGTGGTGCAGCAGGTGCGGGTGCTCATCCTCGATGAACCCACCGCCATTCTCGCGCAGGAAGAGACCGACGCGCTCTTTGCGGTGCTGCGGCAACTGCGGGAATCGGGCGTGGCCATTGCCTACATCTCCCACCGGCTCGACGAAGTCTTCCGCATCGCCGATCGGATCACCGTGCTGCGCGATGGGCGCACCGTCGCGTCCGCACCAGCCGCCGACACGTCGCGCGATGACATTGTGCGCCAGATGGTGGGCCGGGAGCTGTCCGCAGGCTATCCGGCGCCGGTCGTCGCCCGCGGCGAATTGCTGCTCGCGGTCGAGCACATCGCGTCCGGACCGGTGCGCGATGCCTCGCTCACGGTGCACCGCGGCGAGATCGTGGCACTCGTGGGACTGGTCGGTGCGGGCCGAACGGATGTGGTGCGCGCGATCTTTGGCGCGGCACCGATCACTCGCGGCCGGATGACGCTCAACGGCCAGCCCTACCAGCCGCGCTCGCCGCGCGACGCGATCGCCGCTGGAATCGGTCTCCTGCCGGAAGACCGCAAAGGGCAGGGGCTCGTCCTCACCGCCGCGATGCGCGAGAACGCGGTGCTCGCCTCGGGGAATGCGCACGCCCGGCGCGGCATCATCGATCGCGGCGCCGAGGCGAAGGCGGTGGCCCACTGGATCGACACGCTTGCCATCCGGACGCCGTCGCAGGAGCAGGCCGTGCAGCTGCTCTCCGGCGGCAACCAGCAGAAGGTGGTGCTCGCTCGCTGGATGCTGGCCAACTCGCGCATTCTCCTGTTTGACGAACCCACACGCGGCATTGATGTCGGCGCACGCGCGGAGATCTACGCGGTGATGCGCCGCCTGACGGCGGAGGGTGCCGCGATCATCATGGTGTCGTCCGATTTGCCGGAAGCGCTGGGCATGGCCGACCGGCTGATCGTGATGCGCCACGGGCAGAGCCATGGGGAACTTGGTCGCGACGCAGCCACGCCTGAACGGGTCGCGCGTCTCATTCTTGGCGAAAGTCGCGCGGCATGAGTGCTGTGGGCCGTCCGAGTCGCCTGGCGGAATCCGCGCTCATCCTCGCCACGGTCGCGGAAGCCGCGATCTTTGCCGCGATCGCTCCGGGCTTCTTCTCCATTGCCAATCTGGTGAACATCGCGCTGAGCCTCGCGGTCACCGGCATCCTCGCCGTCGGGATGACGGCGGTGATGGTCACCGGCGGCATCGATCTCGGTGTCGGATCGGTGGTCGCACTCTCGGGCGTGGTAGCGGCAATCGTCGCGGGATCCGGTGCGCCACTGATCGTGGCGATCGCGGCAGCACTCGCGGTGGGCGTCGTGACGGGGCTCGTCAATGGCGTGCTCGTGGCCTGGTGCAAGGTGCCCGCGTTCATCGCGACGCTCGCGATGCTGACGTCTGCGCGCGGTCTCGCGTACATCGTTTCCGGCGGCGAGAGTCACGGCGATCTGCCGGCGAGCTTTGGAATACTCGGCCGCTCATTGGTGCTGGGTATACCGACGCCCGTACTCGTGCTCGCCGGCGCGATGCTCGCCGGGGCCTTTCTGCTCAATCGCACGGTCTTTGGCCGGCACATCTACGCCATCGGCGGCAACAGTGAAGCGTCGTGGCTCGCGGGGATCGATATCCGCGGCGTCCTGTGGCGGGTGTATGCGCTCAACGGACTGCTCACCGGACTGGCCGGGATGACGCTCGCCTCACGCCTCGGCGCGGGTGTTCCCAACTCCGGCTTGCAATACGAGCTCGACGTGATCGCGGCGTGCGTCGTGGGCGGCACCTCGCTCAACGGCGGACGGGGAAGCATCGGCGGAACGCTGTGGGGCACCGTCTTCATCGGTGTGCTCACCAACGGCCTCAATCTGGCCAATGTCGATCCCTACCTGCAGAAAATCGCCCTCGGTGTGGTCATCGTGCTGGCGGTGATCGGCGATCAGGTGGGGCGGCGGAGCCGGTAAGATCGCGTGGACGGACTTGCTCGCGGCGGGCTGGACAAGATAGACAGTCGTGCCTGTCTTGCGTTGTGACAATCCGGCAGCTGCGCTACGACGGCCACGCCGTCGAAGACATGCAGGAGCGAGGGATTCGAGAAAGTCCGTACGGATCGTCCTTCTTCTTCGCCCGGATCACGACTACATCGTTTCGGTGCAATGGATCATGCGTCGAGCCAAGCGCCGTCGGTTGGAAGGAGATTGGAAATGAAAGCGACCTATTCCCGGCAGGCCGACAGTCTTCGGCTTGTTTTCGTGAGCGACGGGATGCTACCACCGAGGAGATTCAGCCTGGGGTCTATGTTGACCGCGATCCCAAGGGTACGATGGTGGCGCTTCTCATTGTGGGGGCCTCACACGCGGTGCCGAAGGCTTTTCTCGGCGAGGTTCCGGCGCCTGCCATCTGGATGACTCTTGACGAGGCGAGCGCGGATGCGGCTCGGGATGGGGAAGTCATCAGTCCGAGTACGTTGCGGGGACAGATTCGCAATGGCCGCATTCCGGTCGATAGCCTCCGCAAGGTAGGCAACGTACTGCAGATCACCCGGAGCGCGTTTTACAACTATCTCGAAAGTCGAGCGCCCACCATCCAGCGAACCCGGCGCGCCAAGCACGGCCGGCGGACCCAAGCTATTCGGTCGGTGCGCGGGGCCAGGGGCAAGCCGGCCAAGTCCACTCGCTAGCTGGACCGCCGCCCGACCCGGTAACTACTGTTCCAGCAACCGTTTCCGCCGGCGTTCTCGCGTTTCCTGACGCAACGCCGCGCGCGGGATGGGTGGCGTCGCACCGCTCAGCGCCTTACCCTTCCGGCGCATGGGTATTCTTGCGTCACTTGCGCGCCGGGGTCGGCTCCCGCGGTTGCGCCGCCTTCTGGCGGTGGTTGCCTTTGGTGCGCAGATCAGTGCGGTACTCGCCCCGCTGGTCGATGTGCGGGACGCATGCGATCCGGGTCCGGCCATCGCGGTCGGGATCAGCCAGCCGCAGAATGCTCGTCTGGGTTCCGAACAGGACCACGCTCCCACTCATGACTCGGCCACCTGTCCGGCCTGCATCGTTCAATCGCTTCATGCCAGTCCCGCTACCAGGTCCGCGCTGCCGGCGTTCATTGCCGACGAGCAGACGGTCGTGGTGGCGTTCGCTGACGTCCTGCCGCATCTCGACCATCTCACCACCAGGAATTCACGCGCCCCTCCAGTCGCTGACTGACGCCCGGTAGTCCATCGGACCGCTTCGATCCACGAAGCCGGTCTGCGTCATTCACACAGGGGTAGCATGCGATATCTCTTTTGCACCGCGGCACTGGTGCTGTGCGCCAGCGCCGCGAACGGTCAGCAGCCCGGACAACCGTCCCGGCTTCCGCCGCCACCGGCGGCCGTGCCCGAATGCGTCGCTACGGCCGCGGTCACACCCGTCGTCGGCGCCGGTGATGTGCTTTGCATCACCCGGAACGGCGCCATCGCGCGCGCACTCGCCGCCAATCCGCAACTCGCCATCGCCGGCGCGCAGACGCAGCAGGCGCGGGCGCGCAAGGTGGAAGGTGACGCGCTTCCCGACCCGGGATTCAGCGCTGAGTGGGATGGCTCCCGCGGTCCGTTCGGCACCGGCGGCACATCCACGGCGGCCTACGGCGCGCTGCTGACCATTCCATTCTTCGACAAGTTCCGCCTCAACCGGCAGATCGGCACCGCCGGCGTGCATTCGAGCGAGTCGGACTCGGTGCAGGTGCACCAGACCATCGCGGATGCGACGTCACAGACCTACGACTCGCTGCTGGCAGGTCTCCGCCACCGCAACGATCTCAGAGAGAGCGATTCGCTCGCGCGCGATTTCCAGACCAAGACGCAGGCGCGCTTCGATGCCGGCACGGCGGCGCGTCTCGACGTGGTCAACGCGCAGGTCGCGGTGGCACAGGCGCAGAACTCGCTGCTCGCCAACGGCCGCGACATTGCCAACGCCCGCGCGTCCCTCAATCGCCTGATTGGCCGCCCGCTCGGTTCGACCGTGCAGGCAGCCGACACCCTCGGCACACCGGCAACGCTGCCGCCGCTCGAAGCACTCGAAGCCGCCGCGCTCAAGAATCGCCCGGAACTGGTGTCACTGGGTCAACAGCAAGCGGGTGCGCACGCCACGACCGCGTTGGCCAGGGAGTTCTGGCTCCCGGATTTCACCGTGGGATTGTCCAAGGATTACGAAGCGGATCCGACGCCGGGCCTGCTCACCACCGCCATCTCGTTTCCGATTCCGATCTTCTACATGAATCACGCGAAGGGCGAGATCGCCGAGTCAAAGTTTCACGAAGACGAGCTGTCGGCCACCTATCGCGATACGCAGGCCGCGGTGGGCCAGGATGTGCGCGTGACGTACGCGACCGCAGCGACCGCGCTCGAACAGGCCGTCTTCATCCGCGATCAGCTCCTGCCCGCGGCGCGCACCGCCTACGGCATTGCGGCCGCCAGCTATGCGCTCGGCGGACTGTCCGCCCTCGATGTGAATCAGGCCTACACCGCGCTGGTGTCGGCCGAAAGCCAATACACCGATGCCCTCGCTGCCGCCAATAGTGCGCGGGCCGACCTTGAGCGCGCGGTGGCCACACCGCTCGCGACCTTCGGGACCGGAGCCTCACAATGATGCCCAAGACCATCACGCGGACCGCCTGCGTCGCGGTCGCCGCGGTACTGATCGGGTGCAATCACCAGGCACCGCCGCCGAGCACCGCTCGCACCGCAAATGACAGTTCGGTATCCGTGACATCTGCGCAGCGCGGTCAGATCCAGACCGTCACCGTTGCGCGGCACAGCTTCAGTCCCACAGTGGTCACCACCGGTACGGTCAATTTTGACGGCGATCGCTCGACCGCCGTGATCGCGCCGATCTCCGGGCCAGTGATACGCCTGCTCGTCAACCTCGGCGACACCGTGGTGCCGGGGCAGGCGATGGCCATTGTGTCATCGCCGGACTTTGCCAACGCGGTCGCGGGGTATCGCAAGGCGGAGTCAGCGTGGCGTAACGCGCAACGGATCGAGACGCTCGACGAAAAGCTCTTTGCCAACGACGCCCTCGCGCGGGCCGATCTCGACCAGGCCAAGAGCGATCTCGCGAGCGCAGCCGCCGATCGCGAAGCCGCGACCCAGCAGATGTACGCTCTCGGCGTCGACTCGGCCTCAGTGTCGGCCATTCGCGAAGGCCGCTCGGTACCGGGCGCGGAGTCGGCCATCCGCGCACCGATCGCCGGGAATGTGGTCGAGCGCCTGATTACGCCCGGCGAGCTCCTGCAGGCTGGGACGACGCAGGCTTTCACCGTTGCCGACCTCTCGACGGTATGGGTGATGGGCAACGTCTTCGAGAGCGACATCGCGTCGGTGCATGTTGGCGCGCCCGTGATGGTGACACTGGAGTCGTCCGCCGATTCCTTCCCGGGGCGCATCGACTACGTCGGCGCCGAGGTCGATCCCGACAGCAAGGCCACCGCCGTACGAATCGTCGTGCCCAATCGTGGGCAGATGCTCCGCAACAACATGCTCGTCCAGGTGGAAATCCGTGGTGGCAGGCCGCGCACCGGCATCACGATTCCGGTCTCCGCCGTGCTGCGCGATGACGACAATCTGCCGTTTGTCTATCTGGCGGCCGGCGCGAACCAGTTCAACCGGCGGCGGATCGTGCTGGGTGGCCGGAGCGGTGACGTGTACGAGGTCACCGATGGCCTGGCCGTTGGCGACGCCGTGGTGATGCAGGGTGCGCTGTATCTGGAAGAGGCGGCGACCCAATGACCACCCCCGCATCCGGGGAGCCGCATCCCGAAACGGCAACGAGCAAGGAGTCGATGATTCACCGGATCGTGAGCAACGCGCTGGCGCAGCCGTTGCTCGTGATCACCGCCTGCGTCGCACTCGCCGGCGTCGGTGTCTGGTCGTTCTCGCGGCTGCCGGTTGACGCTTATCCCGATCTCTCGCCGCCGATGGTGAGTATCACCACAACATGGCCGGGGCAGGCAGCGGAAGAAGTCGAGCGTCTCATCTCGGTGCCGATCGAGACCGAGATGAACGGCACGCCCAACATCACGGTGTTGCGCTCGCTGTCGTTCTTTGGCCTGTCAGCCGTCGATCTGGTCTTCAAGGACGGCACCGATCCCTACTTTGCGCGCCAGCAGGTGTTCGAGCGGCTGAACGACGTCGAGCTCCCTGACGGCGTGAGTGCCGGCGTCGAGCCGCTCTTTTCACCATCGGGCCTGGTGTATCGCTACGTACTCGAGAGCCCCGATCGCAATCCGATGGAACTCAAGACCATCGACGATTGGCTCCTGTCCAAGGAATACAAGTCGGTGCCGGGCGTCGCCGACATGTCGGGCTTTGGCGGTCCGACCATGCAGTACCAGATCCTGATCGACCCGACCAAGCTCGCGGGGGCCGGGCTCGCGGTGTCTGACGTGGTCACGGCACTCGGCAACAACAACGGCAACGCCGGCGGCGGCTTCTACTCCGAGGGCGGCCAGTTCTACTATGTCCGCTCGCTGGGGCGGCTGCAGACACCCGAAGACATCGGCAACGTGGTGCTCACCGTGCGGAACGGCACGCCGGTGCTGGTCAAGGACATTGGCAGAGTCGAGATCGGCTCGGCCGTCCGGACCGGCATCTTCGGCTTTGATGGTATTGGGCCCAACGGCAAGTTCGATTCGCTGCCCGACGCGGTCGAAGGCGTGGTGCTGATGATGACGGGCGAGCAGGCGCAGACGGTCCTCAAGGGCGTGGAGAAGAAAACCGAGGAACTCAACAACTCGATTCTTCCCAAGGACGTGCACATCCACGCGTTCTACGACCGCAGCGACCTGATTCATCTGACCACTCGCACGGTGGAAGACAACCTGGCGCGCGGCATTGTGCTGGTGATCGCGGTCCTGATCTTCTTCCTCTTTGATATTCGTACCGGCCTCATTGTGGCGGCGACCATTCCGCTGTCGCTGCTCTTTGCCTTCATCTGTCTCGACATCAAGCACATTCCCGCCAATCTGCTGTCGATCGGTGCGATCGACTTTGGCATTCTGGTCGACGGCGCGGTGGTGATGGTGGAGAACATTCACCGCACGCTTGCGCGCAAGCACGGGACATCCTACAAGCTCACCGAGGTGATTGCGGAAG
>DATAVM010000099.1:0-1689 GCA_036267775.1 Gemmatimonadales bacterium | reverse complement strand
AGATTGTCGGCGTGGTGGAGGACACGACGTATACCAGCGTGCGCTGGAAGGATCACGGGATGTATTTCATCCCGCTGATGCAGCGGCCGGATACAGAGAAGGACGATCCCCTGTATGCGCGGACGATCGTGCTGGAGACGGCGGGGCCGGTGAGCAATATGGAGTCGCTGGCGCGGAGGACGCTCGCGAGCATCAATCCGAACTTGTCGGTGGTGAAGTTCCAAACCTTCGATGCGCAGATTGCCGATGAGTTCAATAACGACCGCATGGTGGCGCGGCTGACGATGATGTTTGGCGGACTGGCGCTGCTGCTGGCGGCGGTCGGCTTGTATGGCGTGACCGCCTATACGGTGGCGCGGCGCACATCGGAGATTGGCATCCGCATGGCGCTGGGTGCGGAGCGCAAAAGCGTGGTGGCGATGGTGATGCGTGGCGCGATGGTGCAGGCCGGGCTGGGGCTGGCGATCGGGATCCCGGTGGCGCTGTTGTGTGTGCGCTTTGTGAAGGCGCAGCTTTACGAGATTACGAATGCGGATGCGACGGTGATGGCGGGCGCGATTGTGACGCTGGCGCTGGCGGCGTGCGTGGCGGGCTTGATTCCGGCACGGCGTGCGGCGTCGATCGATCCCATGCGGGCGCTGCGGGTGGAGTGACTCTCGGGACAGAAAACTGCCACGGGTGAGCTATCGCGATGGCCATTGCCAGCGGGGGCGGCGAAGGCGCGGGTTTTCTGTTGAGTTGTCGGAGAGGATGGTTTCTCCGAAGGGCTTTTCCAGATTGAGATGTCTGCATCCGGCGACCTGCTGGAGCGATTCAATCAGCGGTTGCGCGTGCGAGACGACGATGACCTGTGTGTGCCGGCTGGCTGCGGCGATGAGGCGGGCAAGCGGCGGCAGCAGGTCGGGGTGAAGGCTGGTCTCGGGTTCGTTGAGGACCATGAGGCCGGGCGGACGCGGCGTGAGCAGGGCGGCGGTCCAGAGGAGAAAACGCAGCGTGCCGTCGGAGAGTTCGGCGGTGGAGAGCGGGCGCAGCAGACCGTGCTGCTGGAGCTTGAGTTCGAAGCGGCCGGCCTGCACTTCGATGCTGAGGCTGCTGCCGGGGAAGGCGTCGTCGATGGTGCGCGCCAGCGCCTCGTTATCGCCGATTTCGCGGATTGTCTCGAGTGCAGCGGGCAGGTCGGTGCCATCGTTGTTGAGCACGGGCGTGCGGGTGCCGATCTGCGGGATGCGGATGGGTGATGCGAGGTCGGTGCGGAAGCCGTCGTAGAAACGCCAGCCGCGGATGAACTCGCGGACGGCGAGCATCTCCGGCGCGCGCTGGGGATCGGCGATGGTGGCGAGCATGCTGTCAGCCGGACTCAGGCCCTGGGTAAGAAATACTGGCTCCTCTCCACTGCCGGGTAGGGTGACGAGGTTGTGCTGGCGATCCACGAGCGCCGCGCTACGGCGGTATACGTCACCGTGCCAGATGCATTCTCGCTTGATCTCGGGATCCAGGTTGAATAGCGAGTCCCCGGGCGGCGGATAGCCGAGGTCGATGGCGTAGCTGTAAGGTTCAGCGGCAAAGCCCAGATTGAGGCTGACGGACTTCTTGCGAGCGGTGGGTTCGACGGCGTAGTCGCCGCGTTTGACGGCGCGCCCGATGATCTCCGGGCCGGCCCAGAGCGTGGAGGGCAGGCCACCTTCGCGC
>DATAVM010000098.1:0-11538 GCA_036267775.1 Gemmatimonadales bacterium | reverse complement strand
AGCGAGCGACAATGGCGAAGGTTACCGGTATCGGCGGCGTCTTCTTCAAGAGCAAGAGCGACCACGCCGCACTTGCAGCGTGGTATCAGAAGCATCTGGGAGTGCCGCTGGAAAGCTGGGGTGGCGCCATGCTCAAGTGGGCCGACGACAAGGGCGGGGATGGCGGCCTTACCGTGTGGCATGTCGCAGGGAAAGACAGCAAATGGTTCGCTCCCAGCGAGTCGTCGTTCATGATCAACTACCGCGTCGACAACATGGACGAGATGGTGGAACAGTTGCGCGCCAGCGGTGTGGCCATCATCAAGGGGCCCGATGCGGACGACAACGGCAAGTTTGCGTGGATCATGGATCCGGACGGCAACAAGGTCGAGCTGTGGGAGCCGGCGCCGGCGGACGGCGGGAGCAAAGCCGCGTGAACATCATCCTGTGGATCGTCCAGATTCTGCTCGCCCTGCTTGCTCTCGTGGGCGGGTTGTACAAGGTGTTCGCATTTCAGGTCGTCGCGACAATTCCATCGACGAGTGCGCTGCCTCGCGGCGGATGGACCGCGATCGGCGTGTTCGAAGTGGTGTGCGCGGTGTTGCTGATTGTTCCGGTTGCCATAAAATGGCTGCCGGCTACGACGCCGGTTGTTGCCGCCGCCGTGCTCGCTCTGGAATCGCTGGCGCTTGCGGTAATGTACGCGCGGTATTCGCTGTCGCTGGCCGCGACCAACCCGCTGGTGTACGTCGTGCCGATGGCGGTGATGGCGACGTTCGTGGCGTGGGGACGGTACGCGCTCAGGTCGTGAATGGCGGTGAGTGGGTCGCGCGGAAGCTATTGTCCGCGCGACCCCGCTCTCCGTCTACGCGGGCTCTGTCCGCACCGCTCCCACATATCGATACTTGGTGATGAGGGCACCGGTAGGCGCAGTCACCGTGCTGACGAACGCGAGCTCCCGCGGGTCGGCGCTCTCTGAAAAAAAGCGCTTGCCCGGGCCCAGCAAGAGCGGGTAGACGGCCAGTACCACCTCGTCGACCAATCCCTCCTGGAAGAGCATGGCGCTCAGCGTTGTACTTCCCCAGACGACCAAGGCGGGGCCCTCCTCTGACTTGATGCGGCGAACACCCGCCGCGACGTCCGCGCCCAACTCGCCAAGCGGACCCCATTCGAGACTCTCCGGATGGTGGGTCGCGACATACTTCGTTGCGGCGTTGATAGGGTCTGCAAACAGGCCGCCCTTCATCTTCGGCCAGTAGTTGGCCCAAAAATCGTAGGTGCGTCGACCGAGCAGCAGATCGAACTTGCCGCCCTGCAACTCCGCGAGGGCCGCCGATCCCTCCGGAGATCGGTACGGTGCCATCCATGCCCCATTCGCAAAGTCGCTGTCGCCGGGCGGCGAGATCACGCCGTCCAGTGAGATGTGTGCCATGATCCTGATTGTTCTCATTGCGAACCTCCAGTCGGAAAGTGTTCCCGCATCCACGCGTCCCAGGCCGGCGCCTCGTGCGCCATCGTTGCGGCCGCCTGCTCGCCGTGCAAGTGGATTACCATCGCCAGCAAATATGGGCCACCCGGCATCCCGGCGATGCCGAGGACTCCTATACCCGGAGCCGGTTTGTCGAGCAGCAGCACAGCGTCGAACGGATTCTCGGTCGCATACTCTACCACACCGCTCAACATCGGGACACCCGCGGGTGCGGTAAACCGCTGACCGACCTTCATGCCTCTGAGGCCCAGCGCGGACGTCAGCAGGTCCCACCCCTCTGCGTCGGTTCCCGTGGAGGGAGCCTGCAGGTGATGCGTCGCCATGGGTTGCCCGCGGAAGTGCGCCATCTGGATCTGCAGGACCTTGATGAAACTGGCCATGGCCACCGCCGCGGCCTCCAGTTGCATATCCCAATCGTCCGTGCTCGCGAAGAGGCTCTGCACAATGCGCACAACGCAGACGCCGCCGGCGCGCGCTTCGACATGCCACTCACCCACGATCGGCGGCGACCCAGGGAGCCAGCCGTCTGCTGTCGAGGCGTACATCCGCGGCGGATTCCAGGCCGTGATCTCGGAACGCGCCTCCATGCCCGGACCAAAGCCAAGCTTTATGGCGACCGGCTTGCCGTCGCGTTCCTCGAACTCGGTTGGCACAAACCACGACGAAACACCCGGTCCCGTGGCGATCGCGCGCCAGACTTCCTCGGGCGTGCCGGCAACTTCGAACGTGATCTCCATGGACCGGCGTCCGGTCGGATCCGTCTTGACGCTCATGACAGTTGCTCCCTGGGATTGGATTTGTGTGGCAGCGGATGCGCTACGATCACCAGCCGGTGCGCGCGGCCGCCTGGAGTGGATGCATCGTGGTACCTGGAGACGAGTGTCGCGATCGCTGCAGTGAGTTCGTTGGTGAACGCCGCTCGCTCTGCGGCCGACCGGAAACGAACCTCGGTGTCGATCGACAACGTCGCAAGGCGCTTGCCCGTCTCTGTTGCACGGCGGACGAGATCGCTGACTTCGTGAATGACGCGAGCGCCCAGCGCGATGAGATAACTCGCGGAGAGCCGATCAACTTGGCGATCGGCATCGATGGCGACTGGCCCCAACGCGCTTGGGTTTACGACATAGGACGCGGCCGTCGCGACCAGCAGCCGTTCCGTGAGCCCACCCCATTTTCGCTCCTCCGCCAGTCGTACCAGCCCGTGCGCCTCGAGCGCATTCAGGTGGTAGCTGACCTTCTGGCGCGTCACGCCCACCCGGCTGGCCAGCGTGGCCGCCGAGGCGGGCAGGGCCAGCTCGGACAGGAGCCGGCTGCGGAGCGGCTCCAGGGCCACGGTGGCGACGGCCGGACTGTCGATGACTTGGATATCGAGCATAGGGCATTGTATCGTTGACAACTTTTATTGTCAAGGGTACTTTTTCCGCACCAGTCACCGCCGTCACGAGGACCGACCATGCTCGACTTCCGCTACGCTGCGCGCACACTCGGCCGCGCTCCCGGATTCACCGCCGCCGTCATCCTCACGCTCGGGCTCGGCATCGGCGCCAACAGCGCCATCTTCAGCGTGGTGCGCGGCGTCCTGCTCAAGCCGCTACCCAATCGCGATGGTGCCCGGCTGATGTACCTCCGGCAATCGACCAGCGGCCCAGGCGGCGACAACATCGCCTTCTCGGTTCCCGAGATCAACGATTTTCGCCAGGCGTCGCGCACACTTGGCGGCATCGCCGAGTATTCGCCGATCACCACGTCGCTGGTGACCGATCAGGACGCCACCCGCTTTCAGGCCGGTCTTGTCACGGGCAACTACTTCGCGGTGATGGGACTCTCGCCGATCATCGGGCGTGCGTTCGACAGCCGCGACGACGGCGCCGGCGCGGCACCGGTCATCATGCTGACGCGTGAGTTCTGGCGCACACGCTTTGGTGGCGACCCATCCATCGTGGGACGCGTACTGCACATTGGCGGCAAGGGTGTGACCGTGGTGGGTGTGCTCCAGTCGGCGCCGAGCTTTCCGCAGCGGATCGATGCGTTCATGAACATGGTCAACAGCGCGCATCATCTCAGTGCGTTGATGGTGACTGGCCGTACCCACCGCATGACAGAGATGATTGCACGGCTCGCACCCGGCGCCACGGTGGAGCAGGCGCGCTCCGAAGTGGCGTCGATCACCCGCAAGGTGCATCTCGATCACCCCGAGGCGTACGACGCGGGATCGGACTTTCGCGTCACGCTCACACCGTTTCGTGACGCATTGGGCGAGAATGCGCGTCTCACCCTCTGGCTCCTCATGGGCGCGGCGGCGTTCGTGCTGGTGATCGCTTGCGCCAACGTGGCCAACCTGACGTTGATGCGCGGCGTGCGGCGCGAACACGAGTTGACGGTGCGCGCTGCGTTGGGTGCTGGCACGGCTCGGTTGCGCCGGTTGCTGCTGGCCGAGAACCTCCTGCTGGCATTCGCTGGCAGTACGCTGGGGCTGGTCATTGCGGTGGCTGCTGTGCGAGTGCTCGCGTCGTTCGCGGCACGCTACTCGACGCGCGCCAATGAAATCAGCATCGACTATGTGGTGGTCGGCTTTGCGCTGCTACTCGCGCTGCTGGTGGCACTTGTCCTCTCGTTTGCGCCGACGCTCGCCCGCGAAGAAGCTCTCGGCGCCGCTCTCACGTCGAGCGCCAAGCGCAGCACCGGTGGCACCCGGCGCCAGCGCCTGCAGGGAATCCTCGTGGTGATGCAGGTCGCCGTGTCGGTGGTGCTATTGACTGGCGCCGGACTGCTGCTGCGCACGGTGCAGCAACTTTCCGTCGTCGCGTCAGGACTGCAGACCGAGAACATCCTCACCATGGAAGTGCCGCACGATTACAGCCCCAGCGATACCGGCGTGGTCGCGCTGTACGAGCAGATGCAGCAGCGACTCGCCACCATTCCCGGTGTGACGGAAGTCGGTCTTGGCTCGACCGCGCCGCTCAGGGCAGCGGGCATCATGCTGGAGATGAAGGCCGAGGGCCGGCCGGTGAATCCGGGCGCTCCGGTGCCCCGGTCGGAATATCGCGCCGCGAGCCCCGAGTATTTCCACGCGGCCGGAATTCCGGTGCTGCGCGGTCACCCGTTCACGGCCAACGACGGCGCCACTGCGCCCAAGGTGGTGATCCTCAACAAGACGCTGGCCGATCAGCTCTTTGGGGACGTGGATCCGATCGGCCGCCGCGTGGCATGGACCGGCGATGTCCTGCGCTTTATCGGGGTGTCCGATCAGTGGCGCACGGTCGTCGGTGTGGTGGGCGACACGCGCGACGGCGGGCTCGACGCGGCACCGCTCCCGGTGACCTTCGAACCCTTTGCACAGACGGATTTTCCTTCGGGCGCGTTTGTGATTCGGTCCCGCGGCGATGTGGCCAGCGTGGGGCCGGCCGCGAGCCGGATCATCCGGGCGCTCGCGCCGACGCAGCCGATCGAGCATGTCATGACGGTGGCGCAGATTCGCGACGAGAGCATCGGGCCCCGACGGCTCAATGCCACGCTTGTGGGTGCCTTTGGCATCCTCGCGCTGATCATTGCCGCGATTGGCATTGCGGCAGTCCTGGCGTTCTCGGTGAGCGCCCGCACCAACGAGATTGGCATCCGCATGAGCCTGGGCGCCGACGCGAACCGCGTGCTCTGGATGGTGGTGTGGGAAGGCGGGCGCCTGGTCGCGATCGGACTGCTGATTGGCGCGATTGGCTCACTGCTCGCGACCAAGGCGATCCAGGGACTGCTCTTCCGTGTTCCCGGTCATGATCCGATGACGCTGGCCGCGGTCCTCGGCCTGATGACTGTGGTCGGAGTCACTGCCTGTGTCGTTCCGGCGATGCGCGCGTCGCGCATCGATCCGGCGGTGGCGCTCCGGGCGCGGTGAGGGTGCTACTCTGGCCTTGATGGCCCCTGTCGAGGTGATCAGGGCGAAGGAAGAAGCAGCCATGCCGTGCACGCCAGCGCCGCTCGGACGTCGATCAGGTGTTGCCATTCACGGGAGAGTCAGGTGCGCATCGCGTCGTTCGTTCGATTGATCGTTGTCGCGGGGGTGCTCGCGCAGACAGCCTGCCACAGCGACGATGGGTCCGGCAGCTACATCATCACCAGGAACGCTGGCGACATGCAGACCGCCGCCGCCGGAACACCAGTGCAGATCGCCCCCTCCGTGCTTGTGGTCGACGCGAGCCATCATCCGGTGGCGAATGTGGCAGTGATGTTCGCCGCCGCATCGGCCGGCGGACTGGTTGCCGACGCGCATCAGGTGACCGACGCGTCCGGCATCGCGACGGTCGGCAACTGGATTCTTGGCGACACGACGGGCGCGTACATGCTGTCTGCCTCCGTCGAGAGCGAGCCGGCGTCCACCGTAACGTTTGTGGCGAATGCGACCGCACTCCCTACCGCCGCGCACCTCAGCGGCATTGTCACTGGCGGCGCCACGGCCTGCGGCATCAACATCGCCAGCGCGGCGTTCTGCTGGGGCACCGAGGCAGGTATCGATGGTCGCGAGTTCATTGCCTCATTGGTTGAGCCGGGCGTGACCTTCCGGAGTGTTGCAGCGGGAGGCGGCAGTGCGTGCGCACTCAGCACCGCCGGTGTCGCATACTGCTGGGGCAGCAACAACGGCGGACAGGTGGGAGACGGCAGCATGGTCGATCGCGTCGCGCCGGAACGCGTCTCGGGCGGACTCACCTTCATGGCGCTGGGCGCGGGCGGGACAGAGAACTGCGGATTGACCGGCGCCGGCGCGGCATACTGCTGGGGCACCGTTCCAGGGGGTGCCGTCGCGACGTCGAACGTGGCGCCGACGGCCGTCAGCGGCGGCATGATATTCACGGCAATCACAGTCAGCGAGACGCACGCGTGCGCGCTGACCGTTGCGGGCGCGGCGTGGTGCTGGGGACTCAACGCCAGCGGCGCGCTCGGCGACGGGACCACGACCAGCAGCGTCGCGCCGGTCGCGGTCGCTGGGGGAATGACGCTCAAGAGTGTCGCGGCTGGTTCGGGCTATACCTGCGGCCTCACCACTGCCGGAGCGGCGTATTGCTGGGGAAACAACGCGCATGGCGAACTCGGCGACGGCAGCACGACTACCCGCTCCGCGCCAACTGCGGTTCCTGGCGGATTGACATTCCTCAACATCAGTGCGGGCGCGAATGCGGAGCGCACCTGCGGCGTCACGACGCTCGGCGCGGCATACTGCTGGGGCCAGAACGTCAACGGCGAGATCGGCGACGGGACGACGGCTGATCGATCGCTCCCGACAGCAGTGACCGGTGGCCTGACGTTCCTCTCCGTAAGTACCGGATCTGGCCGAAGCTGCGGCACGTCGACCGCTGGCGTTGCCTATTGCTGGGGACTCTCGCCGTTGGGTGACGGCACTGCGAATGCGAGCCTCGTGCCGGTGGTGGTGCAGGCGCAGTAGGGGCGAGACCTGAGGCGTGAGGCCTTTTGTCATCCTCCTGCGCTAAGGATGACAAAAAGCGCTGCGCTAAGGATGACCAACAAAAGCCCAGGGCGCCGAATTGGGCCCTACACGCCCGCCGTCTCCAGTCGCGTCCGTGCGATCGGCTGCGCGGCACCGTTGAGCACCAGGTCGGCAATTGCCGAGGCCGCGACCGGCTTGGCAAAGAGGAAGCCCTGACCGTGATCGCAGCCCAGCGCCAATAGCTGCTCCCGCTGGTCGGCATCTTCCACGCCTTCGGCCACCGTATACAACTTGAGCGTCGACGCGAGTGCCACGATGGTGCTTGCCAGCGCGGCGTCGTTGTCATTGGTCGCCATCTGGGCGATGAACGCCTTGTCGATCTTCAGGATGTCGAGCGGGAAGCGCTGCAGATAGCTCAGGCCGCAGTAACCCGTCCCAAAATCGTCGATCGCGAGCCGCACACCGATTGCCTTGAGCTCATGCATGCGCTCGAGCGCCGCCGGGTTGTCCGCAATCAACGTGCTCTCGGTGATCTCGAGGATCAAACGCTCGGCCGGGAACTGGCTCTCGGCCAATGCTGCGGCCACGTCACCCGCAAAGCCAGGATCCACCAGCTGTCGCGCCGACACGTTGACACTCACCGTGAGCGGACGGCCGCACGACAGTTGCCAGCGGCGGCCCTGACGACAGGCCTCGCCCAGCACCCATCGCCCGATCGGCACGATGAGTCCGGTCTCTTCGGCCAGTGGAATGAACGCCGTTGGCGACGACATGTCCTGCGTCGGATGTTGCCAGCGCACCAGCGCTTCGACGCCCGTGAGGCAACCGCTGTCGAGCTCGACGATCGGTTGGTAGAGTACATGCAGCTCACCACGATCCAGTGCATTGCCCAGATCAGTCGCAAGCTCAAGCCGCTGCAGGAGGGCGGCGTACATGCCGGGTTCGAACACCGCGTGCCGTCCCTTGCCCTCGTCCTTGGCGCGGTACATCGCGACGTCCGCATTGCGCAGGAGCTCGTCCACGTTTTCCTCGCCGCGCGCGTAGGCCACGCCGATGCTGGCGCTGACCGTCACTTCGCGGCTCTGCAATGCGATGGGCGGGCGCAGCGATTCCATGATGCGCTCCACCACCATCATTGCGTCATCCAGCGTGGGAACGCCTTCCAGCAGCACAGCGAACTCGTCACCGCCAATGCGCGCGATGGTATCGCAGCCGCGCGTCGCCATGCGCAGGCGCTCTGCGACAATTTCCAGCAGCCGATCGCCTTCGCCGTGTCCCATCGTGTCGTTGACGGCCTTGAAATCGTCGAGGTCAAGCAGCACCACCGCCACGCGGTCGCCACGTACCCAGCGCGACAGCGCATGCTCAGCGCGATCGCGGAACAGCGCACGGTTGGCCAGCCCGGTCAGCGAGTCGTGGAACGCCTGATACACCAGCTTGGTCTCGAGGGCACGGTTCTCGTCCCGGAGCGACAGGTGCAGGTGACGCGTCTCCAGCAGGTTGCGCGTGCGCAGCAGCACTTCGGTGCGCTCGAGCGGCTTGGTGAGAAAGTCCATCGCCCCGTTCGCGAGTGCGCGCTCCTTGGTCTCGCGGGACGTATCGGCCGTCAGCACCAGAATCGGCAGGTATTCGTTTGGTCCCAGGCGCGACCGCAACAGTTCAAGCACCGCAAAGCCATCCAGGTGCGGCATGTGCAGGTCGAGCATCACCAGGTCCGGCTTCATGTCATCGAACAACGCCATCGCCTGGCGCGAATCGGTGATGCCGCGCGTTTCTGCAAAGCCGCCCGACAGCAGCAGGCGCTCCAGCAGCCGCACGTTGGGCTGCTCGTCGTCAATGATCAGAATGCGAGCGTGGGCGAGCAAATCATGGCTGATCATCACGCGGCCTCAAGGTGTGCGAGAACTTCATCCACGAGCCGGATGAATGGTTTGACGTCGAGCGGTTTGGTGATGTAGGAGTGCGCACCGGCAGCCAGCAGCTTGTCGGTCTGTCCCGGCGTGGCGTCTGCGCTCAGCACTACCACCGGAATGTTCCGGCAGTCTGGCCGCTGGCGCAGCATGCGCAACACGTCCTCACCCGGCATGTCGGGCAGGTGCAGATCCAGCAGGATCATGTGCGGGCGGTGCACGCGCGCCAGGTCGAGCGCCAGGCTGCCCTGCATCGCGGGAATCAACTCGATGTCCGGGCGCTGTGCGAGGATACGCTGGACCAGCGTCAGGTTCGACAGGTTGTCCTCGACGTAGAGGATTTTTCGGGTGCGCCCGGTGACTGCTTTCATCGGGAGTGGCGTGTTGTGCGACATCGCCTCCCAGCGGGCACTTTCGCTTTCGGCCGCCGGCAGCTCGATCCAGAACGCGCTGCCCACACCCACTTCAGTCTTGACGCCAATCGTACCGTGCATCACTTCGGCCAGACGCCGCGCCAGCGCCAGGCCCAGGCCAGTGCCCTCGACATCGGTCTGTTCGGCACCGAGCCGGTCAAAGGCGGTGAACATTCGTGGCAACCGGTCGGCGGGAATACCATGTCCGGTATCGGTCACGACCACACGGACGCTGCGATTGTGCCCTGGTTCGCACGTCACCCGTACCGTGCCGCCGACGCGATTGTACTTGACCGCGTTCGCGACCAGGTTGAGCAGAATCTGCTTGAGACGCTGACGGTCCGCCTGCACCCAACGCTCGGTCATCGCGGACTCGTCCGCGGACAATTCGACATGACGCGCAGCGGCCATCGGCCCCATCAGATCCAGCGTCTCGCTCACGGTGTCCATCACGCGCACCGGCTCGGCCGACACGCGCAATCCCCCCGACTCGATGCCAGTGATATCAAGCACTTCGTTGATGAGGTGCAGCAGGTGCTGGCCGGCCTTGAGCACGTGGGCGGCGCTTTCCTTTTGGCCCTCCGTGGTCGCTTCCAGTTCCATCAGCTGGCCAAAGCCGAGAATCGCGTTGAGCGGTGTGCGGAGCTCGTGACTCATGCGCGAGAGGAACTCGCTCTTGGCGCGGCTCGCCGCCTCGGCGGCCTGGCTCGCAGCCCGCAACGCTTCCTCCGCGCGGCGGCGATCGGTCACGTCGCGGATGACGCCCGCGGTGCCCACCAGCTCACCATTCGGGTTGTGGCTTGCGCGCGCGTGCACTTCGACCCAGCGAGAGCCACCGTCTCTGGTGCGATAACGCACCTCGTGGCGGCTGAACTCGGTGCTGCCCTCGGCCAACGCGGTGTATTGCCCCGCGCTGGTCGCGCGGTCTTCCTGATGCACGCTGTTGAGGTGCGGGGTGCCAAGACTCTCGTTGGGAGAAAAGCCGGTGATCGTCTTCCACGCCGGGTTGAGGAAGGTCCAGTTGCCGGCAACGTCGGTCCGGAAGATCACTTCGTCCACTTCGCTCACCACCGAGCGATAGCGCTCTTCGCTTTCGCGCAGCGCCTCGGCGTTGGAGAGCTGGACGCGGACCCAGTGGTCGGTGATGGTGCCGATGACCGTCAGTGTGAGAATGACGATCGCGCCCATCACGACCGGTACCGCCAGTCCGGTGGCGCTGATAATCATGCCGCCCGATGGCAACGCCACCGACCCGGCATCCGAGAAGCGTGCGGCGGCCATCGCGGTGTAGTGCATCCCGGCGATGGCGACGCCCATGACGACGGCCGCGGCGGCGCGCAGCGAGCTGCCCCGGCGACTGTAATCGTTGCGCAACCAGCGGAAGAGCAGCAGGGCAACCGTGGAGGCAACCACCGCGATCAGCACCGAAGCGCCGACCAGCACCGGGTCGTAGCTGAGCTGGGCTGTTACCCGCATCGCGGCCATACCGGTGTAGTGCATCGTCACGACCGCCAGGCCGAGACAGGCGCCGGCACAGGCCAGGCCAAGCACTCCGACACGCGTGCGTCCGGCAACCCACAGCGCGAACGCCGAGGCAGCCACCGCCGCCAGCCAGGATGCCGTCACCAGCGGCACGTCATAGGCAATGCTGATGGGGAGATGGAAGGCCAGCATGGCGACGAAGTGCATGCTCCAGATGCCGCTGCCCATGGCGATACTGCCGCACATCAGCCAGGCGAGGCGGGCCCGTCCGCGTGCGACTGCCACGCGGCCGGCCAGCGTCAGCGCGGTGTATGAGGCACAGATCGCGATCGCGAACGACAGCACCACCAGTGTGGGCGCGTGCGACGCGTGCAGCATATGCGGGTCCATATCCACTCCGGATCACGAGTTACGGGTCGCCGGGCGTGCGAGACCCCCAGGTCGGTCAAAGGCAAGGACCGTTCCCGGCACCGGATTGGGGCTGGGTGTCAGCGGATCACAAGCAGCTAAGGTATTGGCAGGAATAGTCTTGCGGCCGTTGGGCGGCGACGGAACAGCCGACCGGTCATGGGTTCTTTGGTTCAGCCGGGAGCTTCAAATAGCGAGGGGCGGGAAGGTGCGTTGGCCTGAACCGTCAGGGATTCAGCGGCTCAGGGCAGGTCGATTGCCACTAAACGCGTAGCTTGTTGGTGCGCCTGCATTGCACTCGTCGTCGAGTCCCTCATGCACGCCTACGATCACTACGGGCAGATGGCGGTGTACCTGCGAATGAACGGTGTCGTGCCGCCGGCGAGCCGGCGGTGATGCGAGAGCCCCGCCTGGGCGCGTCGG
>DATAVM010000097.1:0-2013 GCA_036267775.1 Gemmatimonadales bacterium | reverse complement strand
GCCGCGCGAGCGCGCGGCGCGCACGCCGAGCACCAGCTGCAGCGCCCGCTCCTGCACCGCGACCTGTTGCGCATGCGGCAGGCGTGCAAGATCTCGCAGCCGATGCAGCGCTTCCTCCTCGGGAGCCAGGAATTGGGGATTCAGGGCAGCGCCCAGCGCGGAGGTCAGATTCTCCGTAGCCGTGAAGCTGCCGCGGTCAAACAGTAGTTGTGGCGCGCGCATCCGATACCCGCAGCGAGAAAGGCGTGAAATTCGTGTCGCGGTCGTAGAAATCGACGCCCTCTGCACGCTTGAGGAAATTTGCCAGCTTGTAGGTGAGCGGCGTGGCGAGCACCTCCCAGCTGCACTTGAGCACGTACTGGGTGGTCAGCACGGTCATCAGCTCGCTGCGCGTGAGCGTCCCCGCGAAGGCGATCGTGTTGAACAGCAAGGAGTCCACCAGCTCACCGCACATCGTGGAACCGATGGTCCGGGTCCACAGCCAGCGGCCCTGCGTCAGGATCTTCATCTTGGCCAGTACGAAGCTGTTCACGAAGGAGCCGCACCAGAACGCGATGATGGAAGCCGCGATGATACGCGGGGTGCTGCCGAATACCGACTCCACGGCTGCCTGTTTGTCGCGCCAGAAATCCGCCGGCGGCAGGTGCACGATGACCAGCGACATCACCGAGGCAAACAGCAGCGCCGCGAAGCCGCTCCAGACTACCCGTCGGTCACGCGCGTAGCCATAGACCTCGGTGAGAATGTCGCCGAAGAAGTAAGAAATCGGAAAGAAAAGCACGCCGGCAATGAAAGTCACGGAGCCGAAGAGCGGCACCTGCAGCGTCGTGAATTTGGACGGTCCGATCAGATTGGCACACAGCAGTACGCAGACGTACGCACCCAGGATCAGATCGTAGTAACGGTAGTTCTTCAATCCCGCCCCCGGATGCGTCGCAGCTCGCGGCGCTCGTGTTTGTCTGGTCGCGAGTCGGGCCGCGGCGCGAACGCGGTGGCGGTCCGCATCCGTTCGGCGAACTGGGCCCGTCGGGCCACGCTGGCTTCGGACTCACGGTAACAGGCAGCGGCTTCCGGCGCCGGCCCGCGACGCGCGGGCAGCGCGATCACTTCGCAGTCGAAAGGGACCGCCCCGCGGTTAAAGGCTATCTGATCGCCGACGCGTACGACACGCGCAGGTTTCACCCGCTCGCCATTGACGTGGACCCTGCCACCGGCCACCGCATCGCTCGCCAGACTGCGCGACTTGAACAGGCGCGTGAAGAACAGCCAGCGGTCCACCCGCATGGGCTCATCGTCGGGCGCGTCGGCTTTTTTGCGCATCGCGACAGTATAGTCGCGGCGAGCGGGGACCGGTGCTACTGGGCGGTGCAGAAGCAGTAGGCGGAGAGTCGTCCGGAGTGCTTGAGCTGACTCAGACGTTGCGCCTCGCGCGCTAACGGCGTGCCATCGGCCAGCTGCGTAAGATTGCCCAGCGGCGTGCCGGTCAGATCCGCAAGCCCGGTGCTGGCCAGCGCCTGCACGGCGCGCACCTTGACCGACATTGCCAGGCTCTGCGCCCAGGACAACTCCGGCTCGATGAACTGCAGCTTGTAGTCGCTGATGTGCGCCCGCTTGGCGGCTGCCTGGACCGCGTCACCGAACGAGCCTAAGTGATCCACCAGGCCATGCGACTGCGCGTCGACCGCGGCCCAGACCCGTCCCTGGCCGATCTCATCGATCTGCGCGGGCGTCTTGCGGCGGCCGTTGGCGACACGCTCCACGAATTGGCGGTAACCATCATCGACACCGGCCTGAATCACGGTGCGGGCGGCGTCGGTCAGGGGCACCTCCACGCGTTGCGTCATGCCGTCCAGCTGTGTCGTGCGCAGGCCATCGACGCCCACGCCGAACTTCGCCAGCGTGCGGTTGATGTTCGGCACTTCGGCGAAGATGCCGATCGAGCCGGTAATGGTCGCCGGATGCGCCCAGATCTCATCGGCGGGCGCGGAAATATAGTAGCCGCCGGAGGCCGCG
>DATAVM010000096.1:0-15800 GCA_036267775.1 Gemmatimonadales bacterium | reverse complement strand
CGTGCGACATGTTCGCGAGGAATTCGCTCTTGAGCTGCGTGACGCGCTGCAGCTCCTTGTTCTTGGTCGCCAGCATCCGCTCGTTGCGGCGGAGTTCGTCGAGCACCGCGGTGCGATCCAGGCCAAGCACCACCTGATCGCCGAGCGTCTGCAACAGCTGCCGGTCCTGATCGGTGAAGGGATTGCCATCGCGGCGGTTGTACGCGCAGACGGCACCCACCACCAGTCCCGCCGAGCGCAGCGGGACCATGGCGGCACTCGTGAGACGGCCCGTCAACTGCTCGTGCGGATGGTTGCGCGGATCGCGTTCCATGTCGTTGACCAGCACGGCCTCGTCGTGCACGACCACGTAGCCCACGAGCGACTGCTCGATCGGCACCAGCGCGCCCACCGCGGGCACCAGCGGTCCCGCACCGGCCACCACCTTCACAAAGCGTCCCTCTTCCACCACCAGCATGATCGCGCCACCCTCGGCCTCGAGCAGTTCGGCAGCGGCCTGCGCTACCTGCCGGTTGAGCGTGGGGAGGTTGTCGCCGGATATGAGCGCGGCGGCAAGGTTGCGCATCCGCTCGAGTTCGCGATTGCGCCGCGACGATGCCGCCAGTGCGCCCGACAACGACTCACGCTGGCGCGCGGCAAGCGCCCGCCCGTGACGCACCGTCACCAGCGCGAGCATGCTCGAGAGCGCGGAGAAGCCCAGACCGAGATCGCGCTGGCCTTCGAGAAAGGCGATCACGCAGAGCCAGCCGGCCACCATCGAGTAGAACGCAAGCCCGTTGGTGCTCAGCATCCGCGTGTACCATGGCCGGCGCGTACTGCCGGTCACCGGATGTTCGCGGTCCGCCGCGTCTGCACTCACGCGCGCCCCGGTCCGGGCAACGCGTCGATCAATACCGCGTCGAAGGTGGTGACACCGCGGGCCAGCATTTCGCGCAGGTAGGGACGGCAGAGTCCGCAGCGCGCACCGCAACCGGTGGCGGCACTCAGGGCGTCAAGGTCCCAGCCATGCGCGCGGGCCTGCGGCAACAGTGTCGCAAAGGGCACGTTCTGACAGACACAGCGATCAATGTTGAGCGCCGCCACGTTCACGACTCCGGGCGTCGAAGCATCATTAGCTCCAGCTCACACTTTGTGATGGATCACCCGACCCGCCGTTTCGCCATCCTCGGCGGCGTACAACTCAAAGTCCGCAAAGAAGCTCGGGGCCTCGACGCGCAGCGCGCCGAGCACGCACACGGCGAGACGGCGAATCTCCCGCTCGGCACCTTCGCCAAGGCGCAGCTCCAGCATGGTGCGCCACGCGCGAATGTTGCCGCTGACCACGATCTTGGTCTCGGTGCCGTTGGGAAGCACCGACCGCGCGGCTTCGCGGGCCATCTTGCGGCGGTGCACGCGATCCTCGACCCAGGAATAGCGCCCCATCAACTGTTCGACGGCCACCACGTAGCTCGCCTGCGCCGATTCCACCTGCGCCAGCCACGCCGCTTCCTGCGCCTCGTCGCCCTGAATGGCCGGCGGTACGACAAAGGCGGAATCGGATTCGTCCACGTAACGCTGCGAGAGCTGTGAGTAGCCAAAGCCCGCGCGGTGGCGAACCAGTTCGTGCGTGAGCGAGCGCGAGACGCCCTCGATCAGCAGCACGTAGACGGCGTGCTCGAAGACCGAGCCGTGGCCTTGCTTGAGAATGTTGCCGAGATACTCCGCGGTGCTCCGGTTGGCCGGATTGCGCTGGCTCATGTAGCAGAGACGGCCGGCGAATTCGGCAATGCGCTCGCCGTCGGTGCCGGGCTCATGCCATTGCACCTGCAGATGGGCGGGTTCGATGAATTGTGGGCGGCCGATCAGGGTCACGACAGCTTCGCGATAGAGACGCATCGGCAACCGGGTTGGGGTGAGGCTCAAAAGTAGCGGGACGTTCCCCACTTGGCGCCGGCCTCGATACCCGCGAGCCAGGTCGCGATGCCGTCCGGCAGCGGCGTCGCACCGGAACCCACTTTGAGGTGGGTGAACGGGTCCGCGGCGCCGGAAATGATCACACCGGGGTTGAAAATCCCGGCGGGATCGAACGCCGCCTTGATCGCCGCAAAGCACGCCATCACCTCGGATCCGTAGAGCGCTTCGAGCACGCCGGCGCGAAGCCGGCCGGCGCCGTGTTCTCCCGATGGCGTTCCACCCAGCGCAACGACCGCCGCGGTGACCTGCTCGAAGATCTGCCGCACGCGCGCCACCCAGTCAGTATCGCCCGTATTGGGCAGCAGGTTGACGTGCACGTGCCCGTCGCCGGCATGGCCGAACATCACGACATCGATGCGCGCGGCACGACAGGCAGCGTCGACCGCGGCGAGGTATTCCACCAGGGCCTGACGCGGCACGCAGCCGTCCTCGACGATCTGCAACGATTGCCGGCCGTCGGTCAGTGCGGCCAGGACGGGACTGGCGCCGTGCCGCACCCGCCAGAGCTCGGCAATGCCGGCGTCGTCGGTGGCTGCACGCGCGTCGACCGCAAAGCCGTCGACCGCGGCAACGGCCGCCCGCGCACTGATCGCAACGGTCTGGGCGTCGTCACCTTCGAAATCGGCGAGCAGCACGCCCGCCGACGCGGCAAGCGGACCGCCCACCAGCTGGAGAAAAGAGCCGTCGAGGAACTCCAGATTTGCCGGCGCCGCACTGGCCACCGCGTCCAGCGCCCGAGCCAGATCGGCGCGGCTGCTGAGCGCGATCCGCACCGATGCGCGCGCAGACGGCAATGGGTCCAGACGCAGCGACAGGTCGCTGAGGATGCCGAGTGTCCCCTCGCTGCCGACCACGATGTCCACCAGACTGCCGCTCTCGAGGTAACGATCGAGCGCAAAGCCCGCGCTGTTCTTGGCGACGCGTGGATACCGCTCGCGGATGACTCCCGCCGCGGCGCGCACGCGCGGCTCGACGTCCTGGTGCCAGCGGCGAATCACCGGATGTGCTGCGTCAGGCGACGCGTTGCGTCGCAATACGAGGGGTCCATCGGTCGTCTCGATCTGTACGCTCTCGACCCATCGTCGCGTGCTTCCCACCTGGAACGTGCGCGCGCCGCCCGCGTTGGTCGAGGTCATGCCACCGAGCGTCGCCCACGCGCCACTCGACGGATCGACCGGAAAGCGGAGCCGTACACTTGCGGCCGCGGCATTCAGCGCCGCCAGTGTGGTCGCCGGTGACAGATTCGCGCGGCGATGTGCCGCGTCGATCGTGCAGCGCCCGGCGTCGAGCGCCGTGAGATCCACCACGACGCCCAACCCGACGTTGCTTCCCGGCATCGCGCTCCCGGCGCCGCGAGGCACCAGCTGAAGCCCGTTCACGCGCGCGGCCGCAATCAGGTCGCGCAGCCCCGCGATGGTGACCGGGCGGGCCACTCCGGCCGGAACGATGCGATAGATCCCGCCGCCCTGGCTGTACCGGGCGCGCAACGCGAGGTCCGTACGGACGGTGCTGTCGCTCATGCGCCAAAGATGTCGCTACCGGTCGCGCCTTGACACCCGTCGCCACCTCGGGAGATTTGGCCCATGGGTACTCCCCGGGCTGAACTGATCCATATCGACGTCGACCGCCGTCTCGGCCACGAATGGGACGAGTGGGACGGCAAGCCGCTGCCCAACGCCGGCAACTTCGACGCGCCCGGGTGGCTCTTCCTTGGCTGGATTGTCGTAGCGCTCGCCACGGCGTTCGCGGTCGTCGCCGTGGCCGTCTATCTCCTGGCACCGCGACTGGCCGGTCTCAACGCCGCAGTGCCGCATCTGCTGTGGTGGGCGTTCGCGGCCCTCGGCGCAGCGGCGGCGTCATGGTGGATCGGGATTACGCTGTCGTTTGCGACCGGCCGGGCTCTTCTGCCAGGGTTCCTCGCGGAGCGCGGCGTGCTGTTGCGGGTGATGCGGCTCACCTCGCGGGTGGCAAATCGGTTTGGGCAGCGCGATCGCGTGGAGAACGCCGCGGTCAAGATCTACAACGTGCTGGCGCTCCGGCGGGCACAGACCGTAGGAAAGGGAGAGCTCCTCCTGCTCATTCCGCGCTGTCTTTCACGCGCCACGCTGGACGATGTCCTGCAGATGGCCGGACGTTACGGTGTGCCGGTCTTTGTTGCCACGCGCGGCCAGCTTGCCCGGCGCGTGATCCGTGAGCGCCGGCCGCGCGCCGTGGTGGCCGTGGCGTGCGAACGGGATATGGTGTCAGGGTTGCACGATGTTGCGGCCAAGCTGCCGGTGCTCGGGCTCACCATGACGTTGCCTGCGGGGCCGTGCAAGGATGCCGTGCTCGACATGATCACCCTCGAGCGCTATCTCCAGGCCTTTGTTGCCTAGGGTCCGCTCTTCTTGGGTGTCACGGTGGGTGTTGCGGTGCTGTCGCCAAAGGCAGCGGTGAGATGCTTGAGAATCGCCTGCACCTTGAGTCCCATCGGACTGGAATCGGAGACCTGCCGCTCCAGTGATCGCTCGTCGCGCGACGGATCGACCAGCGGCCGGTAGACTGTCTCGATGGTGATCATGCTGTAGTTGGGTTTCGACGGTTCAATCCAGGCCCGCAACTTGACCACATTCTCGCCGAGCGGACGCGCAGTCGTCGGCTGGAGCGTGCGCGCGTCGAACCAGCCGGTTTCGAGCCAGCCATCCTTGGGTTCCGTGCGCATCACGGGGATGGAATCGCCGTTGAGCGCGAGCGCCGCTTCGCGCGTGGCTTGCGGCACAAAGAGTTCCACTTCCGCGTGCGGTGCCGCGGGTCCCGGTTCGAACGGTGGTCGCGTCGTTGTCGGATAGCATGCCGTCGCGGCCATGAGAAACACGACTGCGGCGAGCCACAGCTTCACGGCTCGATCGCCTTGCGCACTTCGCGGCCGAGTTCGCGGACCAGCTGTCCAACCGTGCGTCCGCCGGCCGGCGCGGGCGGCGTGCCCGGTGGGAGTGCAGGAGTGCGTTCGAGTTCGTCGAGCGCGCGCTCGAGTCCCAGTTGCGCGCGAGCGGCCGCGGGACGAAAACCGCGCGCCACGAACCAGCCGGCGGCGCCGAACACCGCAAGGGGCAGCAGCGGTGCGAGCGGCACCGATCCCACAATCACCATCGCCGCACCGGCCAGCGGGCCGATCGCGCCGACCAGCCCGCCGGCCGTGAGACGCTGATTCCGCGCCCGCGTGAGCGACGCCGCAAGCGTGACGTGACAGAAACCGGTCTCGAGCGGTGTCACGATCGCGGTGACCAGGTCGACCTTGTCGAGATACGGCTGTGCGCGGCTGCCATCAAAGACAGCGCCGATCCGCCGCATCGCACCCACGAATGAATTCATCGGCTCGTACGTTGCGCGGCCGGGCGTAGTGCGCTGCACCACAAAGTGTTCGTGGAACTCGAGCCACTTGGTGATCGCGGCAATGATGCGGTCATCGGTGCCCTGCACCACACGCTCGGCGGAAATCTGCGCGGCGCCAAACCAGCGATCAAAGGTGCCGGCGGGCGCGGGCGGCGCGGGACGGGTGCGTTCCTCGAGCAACGCCTGCCGCAGGTGTTCCACCGGAATGCCGACCTCGGTGCCGAGCGCGAGAATCTCTTCTTCGCTGAGCCCCTGGCCAGCATCGCGCGACGCCGCCTGCAGTTCCGCGGCGCGCTTGAGCACCCGTTCGAACGTGGCGCGATCGATCTGCGCCGGCACCTGCGCCATCACGCGCTCCAGAGCTTGCTGCCGCACTCCACGCAGTGGCGCCACCGCCGCTCCACCGCTTCGCCGCACGACGCACACTTGGGCTGCCGCTGATCGGCGCCGCAGAACGGGCAGAACTTGACCTCGCGGTCTCCCGGCACCGCTTCGCCGCAACTCCAGCAGGCCGGACCGGTAGCCGCCGCCGGATCGCCGCCGGGTTCCTTCTCCGGGCCCGCCGCCTGAGCCGGCGGCTCTGCGGCCGCTGCGATCGCCGGCGATCGGCGAGTATCGTCCTTCTGTTTGTCCTTCTCCTTCTCCTTGGTCACCGGCAGCGGCAACACGCCATCGAGGCGCGCCATCGTGTCATCGGTGATCATGAAGGTGGCGGAGCGCAGCAGTTGCAGGACGCCAAGGTCCGGCAGTTTGGACGCCATCGTGGTCCGCGCCATGTCCGCGGCACCAATGGGCGTGACTACCACCAGCCGGCCCTCTTCGGCGAGCAGGCGCAGCAGGAGCGCTTCGTAGTCCTCGCTGACGTCGATGCCGAGGAGGCGGCGCGCAGTGCGATAGGGAAGAATCTTCTCCATCACCAGCGTCACACTGATCGGGCCACCGGCATGGCCGTCCTCGGCGCGCCACTGGGCAAGAAGTGCTGCGGTGAACCGCTCGAGATCGGTCATCTACCCTCCGCAAGTGCGATCGTTTCGCCATCGGCCAGTCGGCGTTCGAGCGCGACAAATGCCGCGTCTGGATCATAGTCGGCATAGCGGCCGGTGACGCGCTTCTTGTCCAGCCAGGCGTCAAACCCCGACTCCACCACGCCCGCTGATGTGATCTGCTGCGTGGCTGCCGCGACCGCAAGATCGTTGGCGTATTCGTTCTTGGGATGCCCGGCATGGCCGCGCACCCAGCTGAACTGCACCTCGTGGCGCGGTAGCGAATCCCACAGGACGCGCCAGAGTTCGAGGTTCTCGATGGCGCCGCCCTTACGGGTCCAGCCGCGGGCCTGCCAGCCCGGCGCCCATTCACGAATGCCCTTCACCAGGTATTCCGAATCCGACACGACCACCAGGCGCAACCGGTTGCCCTTCTGGCTCAGCAACTGCAGCGCTCCGATCGCTCCTGCCAGCGCCATCCGGTTGTTGGTCGTCGACGGCGCATGGATATAGAAGTCGCGGCGGGCAATGCCCTGCGCCAGGCGCGTTTCGATCAGACCGCCGGCACCGCCGGGGTTGTCGCCCTGACGACCGTTGCCGAGACAGCTCTCGTCGAGATGCACCACCGCCACCGGCAGCGCGCGGGTCATGATTCGAGCACCTGAAAGTGATCGAGGTCGTCGAGCGCGAAGAGAAGTTCTTCGCCGGTCATCGACAGAAAGCCCGCCAGCGCTTCGCGGCCGCGATCGCGCGTAATCGCCGACGCCACGACCACAAATTCATTGCCGCGACGGCGCAACGACACGCGCTTGCGATACCGCACCGCGTGCTCGAGTTGCTCCATCCGTTCCGGTGTCCAGCGAAAGCTTCCCATGTCCGGCGGAAACTACTGCTTCACCCATTGCCCCCCAAGCATCACGCGCTCGATCCGCCTGGTATTCCGGATATCGGCCAGCGGATCGGCGGTGAGCACCACCAGATCGGCCGCCACGCCGGGCCGCAGCCGGCCCAGCGAATCGGCACCGAGCAGCTCGGCGCCCCAGAGCGTCGCAGCGCGCAGCGCGTCAAGCGGCGAGAGACCCGCGGCCACCAGCAGCTGCATTTCCAGATGCACGCCGGCGCCCGGCACGAGGAGCTGGTTGGATGCATCGGTGCCGGTGGCGATGCGGCCGCCCGCGAGCACAAAGTGGCGCACGAACGCATCCTGCACGGGACGTGCGGCGCGGAAGAGCGGATACTCCGCCTTCGTCCATCCCGCCCGCTTGATCATGCCGGGCACATTCCAGTTGGCGCGCGCCGAATCCGGAACGGAGCGCAGATCGGGCGAGCGATACACCGTCGAGTCGTCGAGATGGGCGAACGTCTCGTGCAGACCGAGCGTGGGAACGAGTACGACATGGGTCGCGGCAAGTTCCGTCGCGATGGCCGCGAGCGCCATCGTATCGAGATGGACCCAGCTCTCCTCGAACGCGGTCCATCCGTGAAAGAGGCTCCGGGCGTGCGCGGCAAAGAGCGCGATGGAATCGCCGGCGGCCTCGGGAATGCCGCTGAGATGTTCGATCGAGGCCACACCGAGGTTGGCGGCCGTGAGGGCATCGGTGAGACCGAGGTGCGCCGCCACCGGTCGCCGTGCGGCCCGGGCGGCATCGACGACTGCCGCAAGAATATCGGGCGTGACGCGCGTGTACACCTTGATCCACTGTCCGCCGTGCGCCACGACGACTGCCACCTGGCTCGCCGCCGAGTCGGGGACCGGCACCGGCAGCGCATCGGGATAGGTCGTGGGTGGCACGTCCAGCATCGCGATCGCCATGAAGAGATGCGGTGCGGGTGCCCGCGCCGCGCGGGCGCGAAGCGTGTCGGCGAGCGGGATGCCGTCATGCAGATCGCGCACGGTCGTCACACCGTACTGCAGCGTGGTCGTGAGCGCCCACGGCTGCAGGTGAATGTGCGCGTCGATCAGCCCCGGAATCACCCAGCGATTGTGCAGATCGGTCACGTGCGAACCGCGCGGCACCTCCACATCGCCGCGCGTGCCGACGGCAACGATGTGCCGATCACGCACCAGAATCGTCGCATCGGGCACCACACGCCCGGCCACGACATCGATCACCGTCGCACCGGTGAGTGCTTCGATCCCCTCGCCTGGCGGCGGCCCGCACGCGGCGAGCAAGACCAGGATTGCCCACAAAAAACAACGCGCCCCGGTCGACCCGGGGCGCCTCGTCTCGCGGCGACGCCGCAGGATCACCGCCGCTTCTTCCCCTTCTTGGCGGACTTCTTCGGCGCGGACTTCCTGGGCGCAGCCTTCTTGCCAGCCTTCTTGGCGCTCTTCTTGGGCGCCGACTTCCTGGCGGCCTTCCTGGGCGCGCTCTTCTTGGCGGCCTTCCTGGGCGCGCTCTTCTTCACGGCCTTCTTGGCTGCCTTGGGCGCCGGCTTGGCCGCTGCCTTGGGCGCGGGCTTGGCTGCCGCCTTGGGCGCAGGCTTGGCCGCAACCTTCGCCGCCGGCTTGGGCACAGGCTTCTTCTTGCGCGGCTTGGCGGGAACCGCGCCAAGCGCGGGCTCGGGAATGTCGAACCGCGGCGCAGAGGCCGAGGTCGACGCCGCTCCTTCGAGCGACCCGTACTGGAAGTCGAATGATCCTTCACTCATTGCCATCGGTACTCTCCTGCGTTGGAGCGGTCGGGAGGGTTGGTGGTTGAGCGCGGTGCGGCGCACCTGCGTCTGTCGAAGCGCTATTATATGTCGCGTCACTTACCCGCTTCTGCAAGGTGTCCTCTCGTCACGCATGCGCGCGCTCTGCCTGACCGCCACCGGCGGAAGCGAACATCTCGCCCTGCTGGACGTACCGCGCCCCATCCTCCAGCGCTCCGACGAAGTGCGCATCGGCCTTCGCGCCATCGCGCTCAACCACCTTGATCTCTGGGTCGCCGATGGGCTGCCGGGCGTGCCACCCCTGGCGTTGCCGCACATCGTCGGCAGCGATGGTGCCGGAATTGTCCTCGAGACCGGCAGCACCGTAACCCATGTTCGCCCTGGTGATCGCGTGCTGATCAATCCGGGCGTCTCCTGCGGGTCGTGCGATGCGTGCCAGTCGGGCGAAGAGGTGTACTGCCGTGGTTTTGGCGTGCTGGGCGAGCACCGCTCCGGTACCGCCGCCGAAGAAATCGTGCTTCCCGGCCGCAACGTCCTTCCGCTGGCTGGCGACTGGAGCTGGCCCGAAGCGGCAGCGTTTACGCTGGCCACGTTGACCGCGTGGCGGATGCTCACCACCCGCGCGCAACTCCACGCGGCCGAGACGGTGCTGATCTGGGGGATCGGCGGCGGCGTGGCACTCGCGGCCCTCCAGATCGCACGGCACCTGGGCGCGAGAGCGGTGGTCACTTCGTCTTCCGCCGAGAAACTGTCACGCGCGGCGGCCTTTGGAGCCGAGCTCATGATCAATCACGCCGACACACCGGACGTGCCAGCCGCGGTCAAGCAGCATTTTGGCCGTGCGGTCGATGTGGTGGTCGACTCCGTCGGCTCGCCGACCTGGGCGCGGTCGCTCAAGGCGATGCACCCCGGGAGCCGCCTGGTCTGCTGCGGCGCCACCGGTGGCCACGACGTGGCCATCGACCTGCGCCGCCTCTTCTGGTTCCAATGGTCGCTGCTCGGATCGACCATGGGCACTTCGCGCGAATTCGCTCAGGTCGCCGCTCTCGGCAATGCAGGTAAACTTCGGCCGCCGGTGGACGCCGTCTATCCGCTGGCCGACGGCGCGGCGGCCTATCGGCGTCTCGCCGCGGGAAAGCAATTCGGCAAACTTGTGCTCGAGGTTACTCCGTGAACGAAATCCTGGATCGCCTGCAGACCGGTGCGCAGCAGCTCGGTGCCGTCCTTCCGCCGCTGCTCTTTGCCGCCGCCATTCTCTTTGCCGGCTATTTCGTGGCGCACCAGGTCGAGCGCTGGGTCGACCGCACCCTCAAGCGCCTCAACTTCAACAAGGTGGCCGAAGCCGGGGGTCTGCGTGAAGCGGTGGACCGCACCGGCGGCGGACTCGATCCGGTGCACGCTGTCGGCAAGCTCGCCTTCTGGCTGATCATGCTGATCACGATCCTGCTGGCGTCCGCGGCACTCGGACTCGACAGCATCAACCGCATGTTCGGCATCATGATCGGCTTCATTCCCACGCTGATCGCCGCCATCGTCATTGTCGTCCTCGGCATGGTGGTCGGCGAATTCGTGCGCGGATTGATCCTCGCGTCGGCTGGCAATGTGGAAGGCGTGCCGATCCTGGCCAACGTCGCCAAGGGCTCGGTCGTGGTGATCGCGATCTTCATGGCGCTGCAGCAGCTCGGTGTTGCGGAAGAGATCGTGACCGCCGCGTTTACGCTGATCGTCGGCGCGGGAGCGCTCGCGGTCGGTCTCGCGTTTGGTCTGGGCAATACCGGACTGGCGGGCGAGGTGACCCGGCACTGGTACAACGAACATCAGGATCAGCGGCGCAAGGCCGAAGAAGCGCGTCGCGCCGCCGACGCAGCCGAGTAGCGTCAGGGCGCGCCGGCGCGCGCCTTTGCTTCCGGTGGCACCGGGAAGCGCAAGATCCGGATTCCACCCGGAAACTCCTCGCCCATCACGATGTAATTCGCGTCGAGCCCCAGCGCCGAGCCGCGCGTGGGAATCTTGAGATACATCAGCAGGCCATCGCGCTGATCGACGATCTGCACGGTGCGCGTCGCCGCAAGCGCGGTGTCGCTCTTGAAGAGCCACATCCGGCCATCGGGCGCCTGAAAGACCCGCTCAAACGGCGGCTTGATTGCCTCGAACGGAATCTGCGCCGCCGCGTCGCGCTGATCTTCCGGAAAACGCCGCACAAAGATCTGCCGATCCATCGGCGTGATCGGCAGCACCATGTCGGGCAGCTGCGCGCTCTGCGCCACCTTGCCGCGGGGCGGATGCCATTCGAGCTGATTCTGAAAGACGCGCGCAATCCAGAGCGTGCCATCGGGTGCCACGCCCCAGTTGTCCTCGCCCGACAGGGCGCGCCGCTGGAATCGCGGCCCGCTCCCCGCATCGACCGAGGCAAGATCCGGCGGCGCCAGTCGGCCCAGCGTATCAAAGCGCGTCAACTGCGCGTCGGACCGCACAATGGCGGCGCTGTCGAGCAGCGTGCTGCCATCGGGCTTGGCGGGCGGTGACACCGCGAAGTACCACTGCCCGGCCGCGTCGCGCGCCCGCGGAAACGCCCCACGCAACGCGTCCGGCACCGGCCATGCGGCCAGGCGGCCGCCAGTCACCGTCCAGGCCGTAAAGCGCCTCAGTCCCCAGTCGCCGAGGATGATCGTGTCGCCCACGCTCAGCAGCACGGTCGGATCCGGCACCTCGGCCTTGGTGATGCCCGGGAAGGGATCGGCGCGGTGCTTGGCAAAGTCGACCAGTTCCACCCGCCCCTCTTCAAGGGCGAGCGCGGCCCAGCGGCCGTCACTGAGGGGCACGGCGTTGCCGATCGAGACCACGGACGCCACCACGGTGTCGGCCACCGCGGTGATGGTCACGGTCGCCGGGGGTGGCTTGGGCGGCGCACAGGCCGCCAGGACGACGAGCGACGTCAGGATGATGAGGCGCATAGGCAGCTCGGAAGATACTGGTCTGGATGCCCGGGAGACCTTCCCCGGTAACCACTCCTGACGACCATGGTCGCCGGGAAGTTGCAGACTGACGGCCAGGTGTGCATGGATTCTGTACCGTCCCGTCGTTTCGGGTGAACCATTCCCCAATCCCTTGTCTGGAAGGTGTCATGCCCAAGTCCGCCGCCAATGCCGCCGAGTCCGCTCGCAGCGCCCTGATCGCCGCACTCAACGAGGACCTGGCCCGCGAGTACCAGGCGATCATCTCCTACGTGATCTACTCCCAGGTGCTCAAGGGCGCCCAATACATGAAGATCGCCGCCGAACTCGAGTTGCATGCGGGAGAAGAGCTCAAGCACGCGCTGATCATTGCCAAGCAGATCGACTACCTGGGCGGCGACCTCGTGGCCGTGCCCAAGCCGGTCAAGACCTCTGACAAGGCCGAGAAGATGCTGCGCTTTGATCTGGAGAACGAGCACGAGACCATTCGTCAGTATCGCGAACGGATCAAGCAGTGCGAAGCGATGGGGGAGTTTGCGATTGCCGAGCATATTCGCGAGATCCTGGTCGACGAACAGGACCACCTGATTGATCTCGCCACGGCCCTCGGCCAGGATCCGCCCCGGATCTAGGCCAGGGCACCTGTCGAAGGCGCCGACCGGAGTCGAACCGGTGATGGAGGTTTTGCAGACCTCTGCCTTACCACTTGGCTACGGCGCCGCGGCTCAATAGTGCCGGGGCCGGAGCCCTTTCTCAACCCTCGGCCGGCACCGGCAGGGGACCGGCGAGCATCGCCCAGATTGCGCCCCGACCGCTCCGGGGCGCCGGACCAGGGTGAATCACTTCTGCCGGATCGGTGCGCGTCGCCCGATCGACCGGTCCCCGGAGGAAGAGCTCCGAGTCCAACGGCGCCGCAACACCCGTCGGCATGCCCAGCATCACCAATGGACCCATCGCCGCCCCCTTGCATGTGTCGTCCCGATCCTCTGGACTATGATGCTTGGGGCACGACGTCCGTAGCGGTGCAGGGGTTAAGGAGACCTGAGGAAGCAGGCCTGAGGGCCCCAGGTCTTCAATGCAGCAGCATCCGCACCCGTTCGCGATACGTCCGCCCGGTGACGACCTGACTGCCGTCCTCGAGCAGCAGCACGGATTCGCCCTGAAACCAGGGCTGCACTTCGCGCACCCGCGCGACATTCACGATGTGAGACCGATGCACGCGCAGAAAGATCGAGCGCGGCAGACGATTCTCGATGCTGGAGAGACTCTCACGCGCCACCAGCACGGTGCCGCCGCGCAGATGAAAGCGCGAGATGTCGCGGTCTGCCTCGACCCGCTCGATCTCCTCCAACCGCAACCGCAACACCCGGCCCTCGGCCCGAATGGCGATCCGCCCGCCCGGCGTGCGTGGCACCGGGTCCGCGCGCGGCGCCTGCGGCGCGGTCTCGCGCGATGCGAGCGTCTGCTTGGCGCGCTTGACGGCATCGTAGAGCCGGGCGCGCTCAAACGGCTTGACCAGATAGTCCAGCGCGCGCACGTCGAATGCTTTGACCGCATGTTCGTCGAATGCCGTCACAAAGATCACCAGCGGCCGCTCGTCTTCGGTGAGGCGGTCGAGCACGCCGAATCCATCGAGATCGGGAAGCCGCACATCGAGAAACATCAGATCCGGTGTGTCGCGCTGCAGTGCCGTCACCGCGTCCTCGCCAAAGGCGCATTCCCCGACGACCGCCACTTCCGGATCGCTCGCCAGCAACTCGCGGATGCGCTGACGCGCCAGCACTTCGTCGTCGACGATCAACACCCGCATCGGCGTCACGCGGCCACCACCTCGGCCGTGTCCGGCGCCAGCCTGAACGGCAGGATCACCTCGGCCACCGCGCCGCCGCCGGTGCGATTCGACACCGTGAGCGAATAGCCGGAGCCGTAGATGTGCTCGAGCCGCGCGCGCGTGGTCTTGAGTCCGATCGCACCACGCCGGCGTTCCAGCGCTCCGGGCTGGACCCCGGGGCCGTCGTCGCGCACTTCGATCACCAGCGATGATCCGCGCTGCTCCACGACGAGCCAGAGTGAACACGGTCCGCGCGATGGCGCCACCGCATGATGCACCGCGTTTTCGACCAGTGGCTGCAACAGGAAGTTGGGGACGAGCGCGTCCTGAAGCCCGGGCGCGACGTCGATCGTCACACGCAACCGCTCCTGAAAGCGGAGATGCTCCACATCGAGATACGCGCGGGCAAACTCGAGTTCGTCGGTCAGGGGGACGAGGTCGACGCCATCGGTCTGCAGTGCCAGGCGCAGCAGCTGGCTCAGCCGTGCGATCATCGTCTCCGCGCGCTCGGGATCGGAAGGGATGAGCCCGCACGCGGAGTTGAGCGTGTTGAAGAGAAAGTGCGGACAGAGTTGCGCGCGCAGGGCGGTCAACTCCGCGGTCACCACCTTGGCCTTGAGTTCGGCCGACCGCAGTCGCTCGTTGTCGAGCACCTGGTGGTAGTACGACACGTACGTGAGACCCACCAGCATCCAATAGATGATGAACTCGCCCGCCATGGACGCCATGCTGACGGGGCCCCAACCCGGCGGGAAACCTGCCGACATCGGCCATGCGCTGTCGCCGAGCAGCGCCAGGAGCCGCGCCGAGACGAGCAGATGAACCGTGCCGAGGACCGCGCCGATCGCGGTGTTCATCACAATGAAGCGCGGAATGCCGTTGCACGCGGGCCAGCGGATCGGCATCTGCAGCACCAGTGGCAGCAGCGCGACCCACACATACCACGGGCCAGTCTGGATGAGAAAGGCGCGCCAGTACGGCATGGCGCGCCCCGCCTCGGCCAGTACCGTGTGGTACTGGACGGCAAAGATGCCGCCCACCACTGTGGAGAGGAGGGCGGCACCACCCAGGATCTGCGCGTGACGCTTCAGGATCTGTCCGTTCGCTGGAGTTGCTCGAATCTGCTCCGCGGGGAGCGGTCCGGCAACCCGGTCAGTTGTGCGTGCGCAGGCTGCCGTACGGGTTGTAGGGCACCGTCGTGGTATCGGTGTGCGTCGTGGTGTCGGTGCTCGTGCCCGACGATCCCACCGTCACCACGCCAGTCATCGTCGGATGAATGGAACAGTGATACGTGTACGTGCCCGCGGTGGAGAAGGTGCGTGAGATCGACGTGTTCACGTTGGGGTCATTCACATCGCCGATGTTGGCCGGCGCTCCGGCGACAGCATCGAACGTGACCGTGTGGCCGACGCTGCCGAACTGCCACGTCACCGTCTGTCCCACCGGGATCGTCACCGAGGCCGGCGTGAACACAAAGTCGGGCGTCGCCTGCACGATCGTGCCGTTCACGTTGCCGCCATTGTTGTTGCTGCCGGTGCTGGAATCCCCGCCGCAGCCCACCAGCAGCGCCGCCGCGATCGCTCCAGCCGTCAGGTGTCGCATGATCTCTCTCGTGTACATCCGGTCGATCCTCCCCGCCAGCAGCGGCGGTATGAATGGGTCAGCGCCAAGCCTGCAATGGAGGATCGCACCGTTGGCGCGCGCCACCCACCCCCTGGCGACGAACCGACCAAAGCTGCGGACGGGCACCCCATCGCACCGCACGAACCGCGCTCCGTAAGGCTCCGGAGGAGCAGCGGCGACCTGAGCATTTTGTCATCCTGATGCAGCCAAGGATCTCGCGCTGAGCGCAGCGAAGGATCTCGCGCTGAGCGCAGCGAAGGATCTCGTGCTCAACGTGCTTGGGAGTGCTGGGGGCGAACACGCCAGACCGCCCACTCGTCGGCGCGGAACTCGCGCGCGCCGCGCCACAGAGATCGCTGGCCCGGACAGAGGCGCGCTGCTCAGACACCCGCGCCTTCCTCTGGTCGGCTGTCGTGCTCGCCCCGCGAA
>DATAVM010000095.1:0-1559 GCA_036267775.1 Gemmatimonadales bacterium | reverse complement strand
GGGCGTCGCTGGTGAGCAGCCGGAACCTGGCGCAGGTGGCGCTGCGAATTCAGTTGGGGCCGATGCTGCGGCTGGGTCGAGGCGAGGAACACAGCGGCGGCCACAAGAAGCCGGCGCTGATGGCGAATGCGCTGGAAGCGGTGATTGCGGCGATGTATCTGGACGGCGGGCTGGCTCCGGCGCGGGACTTTATTTTGAACCACATTATCCAGCCGGCGGAGCCGAGCCTGGTGAATGTGCTGCGGTCGACGGAGCCGTTCTCGGGCGCGGTGGGCGATTACAAGTCGGCGCTGCAGGAGCATCTGCAGGGGGCGGGCGCGGGTCAGCCGAAGTACGTGATGACGGACCAGAGCGGGCCGGACCACCGGAAGAATTTTCGCATTGAAGTGCGGGTCGCGGATGGCGCGGGCGGGTGGCGGACGCTGGCGGAGGCCGAGGGCACGACCAAGAAGCTGGCGCAACAAGAGGCGGCGCGGCGGGCGCTGGCGAGTCTGCTGGCCAGCGTGATGCTGGCGACGGCGAATACGGCGAAGCGGGCGGCGCAGGAGGCGGCATCGTGAGTTCCGCGGTCGAGCCCGGCGGAGGCGCAGCGGCGGTTGCCGTGCCCGCTGCCGGCCAACGACCGCACCGGCATGGGTTGCTGCAGGCGGGACAATCGATGCTGTATGTCGTGGTGGTGGCGCTGTTCATTATTACGTTTACGGTGCAGCCGTTCCGGATTCCGTCGGCGTCGATGGAGCCGACGCTGCTGGTGGGCGATTTTTTGCTGGTGAACAAGCAGGTGTGGGGTGGGTCGGCGCGGGGCCTGATGGCGCCTTCGAGCGAGATCCGGCGGGGCGATTTGATTGTGTTTCACTATCCGGTGGACTCGTCGCTGCATTTGGTGAAGCGCGTGGTGGGACTGCCGGGCGACCGGATTCATCTGCGCGATGGGCGCGTGTACATTGACGGGCAGGCGCTGAAGGAGCCGTACGCGGTCTACCGGACGACGCTGCCGGACAATTATCGGGACAATTTTCCGCGGCTGGTGAGCACGGATGCAAGCGTGGATTCGCGGTGGTGGATCGAGATGCGCTCGCTGGTGGCGAATGGAGACCTGACGGTGCCGGCGGACAGCTATTTTGTGCTGGGGGACAATCGCAATGACAGCGAGGACAGCCGGTATTGGGGGTTTGTGCCGCGGGCGGCGATTGTGGGCAAGCCGTTTTTGGTTTATTTCTCGCTGAACGATGGGGGCGGGGATGGACAGCCGGCGGCTGCGCTGGCCGGAAGTGGCGGAGCGCGGAGTGACGGCGCGTTGGTGGATTTCGCGCGGTGGGACCGGGCGATGCATGTGGTGTATTGAAGGGCGTGCGCGGGGTTAAAGTGGAAACCCCATGGTCGACGCGGTGCGTCGAACATGGGGCGCCCTGGCGGGGTTGGGCTAGACGGCTACGGGTTCGGGGACTTTGACGGGCGTGAGCCAGCCGTAGTTGTCGGGCTTGGTGCCGTTCACAATGGCGAAGAACTCCTTGTGAATGGCGGAGGTGATGGGGCCCATGGCGCCGTCGCCGACCAGG
>DATAVM010000094.1:0-2750 GCA_036267775.1 Gemmatimonadales bacterium | reverse complement strand
TTCAGCCGCCGGTCGCTCCGCCAGCATGGACGGGGGTGCGCGATGCGTTGATGTGGGGAGACCGCGCGCCGCAGATGTCCGGGCGAACAAGCGCGACGTCGAGAACACGCACGTCACAGCCGGCAGAAGACGCCGAACGATATCACCTGCCGCCGGATGAAGGAGCGAGCAGCGAGGACTGTCTGCACCTGAATGTGTGGACGCCTTCTGCGAGCCGTAAGGGACACGAGCGCCGGCCGGTGCTGGTATACATCCACGGCGGAGCCTACAACGGCGGAACGGTGAACTCGGTGCTGTATGACGGCACGCGCCTGTGCCATCGCGGCGATGTCGTCGTGGTCACCGTCAACCATCGGCTCAACGCATTTGGATTTCTCTACCTCGCCGGCGTGACGAAGGACCCGGCTTATGCCGACTCCGGCAACGCGGGCATGCTCGACCTGGTGTTGGCACTCGAGTGGGTGCAGGACAACATCGCAGCGTTCGGCGGCGATCCCAAGCGGGTGACGATCTTCGGGCAGTCCGGCGGCGGCGCGAAGTGCGCCACGCTGATGGCGATGCCGCAGGCGCACGGGCGATTCCATCGCGCGATGACGATGAGCGGGCAGCAGGTCACGGCGGCGCCGGAGACGATCGCGACGGCACGCACCAGGGAGTTTCTGGCGCGGTTGGGGCTTCAGGATACGACTGCCGACACACTGCGCGCGGCGCTCGATGCGATGCCGCTGGAGCGGCTCGAGGAGGCGGCGCGGGTGAGTTCGGCGTGGCTGCCGGTGGTCGATGGGCGATCGCTGCCGCGCGATCCGTTTTCGCCGGATGCGCCGCCGCTCTCCGACGATGTGCCGATGATTCTGGGCAATACGCATGATGAGACGCGCGGACTGATCGGCGGCGCGCACCCTGCGCTCTTCTCGCTGACGTGGCAAGAGGTGCCGGCGGCGCTTGAGAAGAATGTGGGCGCGTATCTTGGGCCGGTGACGCCGGAGAGCGTGGTGGCGCACTACCGCGCGTGGTACCCGCAGGACTCGCCGAGCGATGTGTTCTTCGCCGCGGCGACCGCGTTTCGCTCCTGGCCGGGGCAGGTGATTGAGGCTGAGCGTCGCGCGCAGAGCCCGGCGCAGCGGCGCACGTGGGTGTATGAGATGGATTGGCCTTCGCCGATTGCGGATGGACGGTTCGGCGCGCCGCATACCATCGACATTCCGTTTTTCTTCGATAACCTCGCGCTGGCTCCGGGGATGGTGGGCGCCGGAGCGGAAGATGTCAGTCGCGCGCAGCCACTGGCCACGGCGATGAGCGAGACGCTGATCGCCTTCGCACGAACCGGAGACCCGAATCACGATGGACTACCGCATTGGCCGGCGTATGACCTCAAGTCGTGCGGCACGATGATCTGGAATACACCGCCAAAGGTCGTGGACGATCCGCGCGGCAAGGAGAGGGAACTGGCGGCCCAGGCGCACTATCGGCAGCCGGGAACCTGAGCGCGTGCATGCAACCGGATATTTGAGCTGTACAACAATTCCAAATTCGCGCAGCACGCCGCTGCGAGAACAAAGAGGAGACCTCATGAGACTCATGGCCACCGTTATTGCTTGCGCAATGTTTGTCCCCGCCGCGTTTGCCCAGGACACGCGGCATGTCACCGAGCCGGTGATCCCGCCAACCTGCACGGTGTTGAAGGCCAACCTGCACACGACCGACAATGCGCTGGCCGAGGCCGATGAGAGCAAGCTGGACACGCAGCGAATTCAAGCGGCGATGGATGGCTGCGGGGCAGGAAAGGCGGTGGAGCTGGCGAGCGATGGCGCCCGCAATGCGTTTCTCAGTGGGCCATTGGAGCTGCGCGAGGGCGTCACGCTGCTCGTCGACAAGGAGGTGACGCTTTATGCCTCGCGCGATCCGAAGGATTTCGAGACCTCGCCGGGGACGTGCGGTATCAGCGGTCCTGAGTCTCGGCCATGCAAGCCGTTGATCTCGGTGATGAATGTGAAGAACGCGGCGATCATGGGCGATGGAGCGATCGACGGGCGCGGCGACCGCGTGGTGATGGGGAAGAGTTATACGTGGTGGCAACAGTCACGCGCGGCGCAGCCGACCAATGCAAGGTACTCGGCGCCGCGGCTGATCATTGCGAATCATGCGGACGGCTTCATTCTGTATCGCATTCGACTGCACAACTCACCCAACTTTCATGTCGCGGTCAATAATACGGACGGCTTTACGGCGTGGGGCGTTCATCTGCAGACGCCGACGGTGCGCGGAACCGATGCGCGCAACACGGATGGCATCGATCCCGGCAATTCCGAGAATGTGACGGTCACGAAGAGCTGGATCGATAATGGCGACGACAACATTGCGATCAAGGCCAATGTGCACCACATGAGCGTGCTCGACAATCACTTTTATAGCGGGCACGGGATGTCGATGGGGTCTGAGGCGCGCGATGAGAGCGACATTCTCGTCGACACACTTACGCTCGATCACACCACCAGCGGCATTCGCATCAAGGCCAATGTGCAGCGCGGCGGCACGGTGCGCCACATCGTCTACCGCAACATCGGCATGAAGGATGTCGCCATGCCGATCTCCATCACTCCGTTCTATACCGGGCAGACGACCGATGGAATACAGGACCTGGGAATGAAGGGCGATCGTATTCCGGATTACAAGGACATCACCCTCGAGAATGTTCTGAGCGTGACGCCGGGGATTGCGCAGGTCGCCGGACTGAATGCGGATCATCTGAC
>DATAVM010000093.1:0-17966 GCA_036267775.1 Gemmatimonadales bacterium | reverse complement strand
CGGCGGCCTGGCCGGGATACCACGCTTCGACAATCGCATTGACATGCGCGGCGGCCCAGTTGACGGCAAGGGCACTGCCGTTGACAAGCACGAGCACCACCGGCTTTCCCGTCGCCGTGACGTCTTCGATGAGCTGTTCCTGCGGCGCCGGCAGATCAAGCGAGGTGCGATCGCCGCCCTTGAAGCCGGGTGCATCGACACGCATCTCCTCGCCTTCAAGTCGGGGCGACAATCCAGCAAAGAGCAGCACGACATCGGCGTGACGCGCCGCCTCGACCGCTTCGGTCCGCATGGCGGAATCCGCACTGGCGCTGTCGGTGGTGTTTGCTCGCGCCACCGCGCTCCCGCGTGCATACGTGACCTCGATGTCCGGACCAAGTGCGGCGCGGATTCCAGCGAGCGGTGTCACGGGTGCCGACGGTGTGCCGTTGTAGTTGCCGAGGAGGACTTCGATGTTGTCGGCGTCAGGGCCGATCACGGCAACGTGGTGCAGCGCGCGGCGGTCGAGCGGGAGTGTGCCGTCGTTCTTGAGCAGTACCATCGACTTCTCCGCCGCGCGGAGCGCAAGCGCTGCGTGGTCCGGCGTGTCGTTGGAGTCGGCTGGAATGCGTGCATAGCGCACCCGCGAGGCAGGATCAAAGAGTCCCAGCTGCATGCGCGCGGTGAAGAGGCGAGTGACCGCAGTATCGACCACGCTTTCTGCCACGAGGCTGTCGCTCAGCGCCTGGGCCAGGCGACGGAACGAGCCACCGCAATTGAGATCTGTGCCGGCAGCCACCGCATGAGCCGCGGCGGCGACAATAGTGCTGTCACTGTGATGGCCATGTACCATGTCATCGATGGCGTCGCAGTCGGTGACGACGTATCCGGTGAAGCCCCAATTGCGCCGCAGGATGGTATCGAGCAGGCGGTGGTTGGCGCACGCCGGAGTGCCGTCCAGGCGATTGTAGGCGCACATCACCGAGCGCGCACCGCCTTCGCGAATGGCAGCCTCGAACGCGGGCAGATAGGTCTGCAGCAGATCGCGCTCGCCGATCGTGGCGTCGAAACCGTGGCGATCGGGCTCGGGACCACTGTGCACGGCAAAATGTTTGGGAGTGGCAATCGCCCGGAGATAGTGCGGGTCGTCACCCTGGAGACCGCGAATGAACGCGACCGCGAGCCGCCCCGTGAGCCACGGATCCTCGCCATACGTTTCCATGCCGCGGCCCCAGCGTGGGTCGCGGAAGATGTTGATGTTGGGCGACCAGAAGGTGAGTCCCTGATAGGTGCCATGCTGGCCGGCCGCCTGCGCCGCCGCATACTTGGCGCGGGCCTCGACGCCGATCACCGTTGCGACTCGATGCATCTCGACGGTGTCCCACGTGGCGGCCAGGCCGATCGCCTGCGGAAAGACCGTCGCGATTCCGTTCCTGGCAACGCCGTGCAATCCCTCGTTCCACCAGTTGTACGCCGGCACGCCCAGGCGCGGAATGGCCGGCGCCGTGTTGCCCATCTGGGCCACGCGTTCCGCCGGTGTCATGCGGCGTACCAGATCGGCGGCTCGCACGCCAAACGAAAGATGCAGGTTCTGGTAGGGAAGCAGGGCGGGACGGGGCGCGGCGGCGGGGTGGCATGCCGCCATGGCCAAGACGAGCAGAGGCAGGATGCGTCGCATTCCGAAAGCTTACTCGCGACTGGCCTCAGCCGATAGCGGCCGGCATCTGGCGCAAATCCGTCCGGGCGTGCTTGATTCCTCCTGCCGTTCTCGCGGCTTCCCACTCTGTCCATCTCGTCTGTCCATCTCGCGGTACCGGAGGCTCCACCAGATGCTGGATGCCATGAAGCATTTCCGTCCCTTGTCGATGCACGAGCGCGCCAAGCGCCACAAGCCGGTGCGGAACGTGAACGAGGTGCATGAGGAGAGCCTGAGCCCGATCGATCGCGTGGCGCTCAAGATCACCAATCGCGTCGGCACGATCGGCTTCTTCCTGCTCATCTTTACCTGGACGACACTCTGGTGCAGCTACAACATTCTGGCGAGCGAAGTGCCGTCGCTGCATTGGAAGGCGTTCGATCCGTTCCCGGCGTTCGTGGCATATCTGCTCATCAGCAACGTGATTCAGATCCTCTTGATGCCGCTCATCATGGTAGGACAGAACCTGCAGGGCCGTCACTCCGAGCTTCGGGCGGAGAATGATTTTCAGGTGAACGTGAAGGCCGAGCAGGAGATCGAAACGGTGCTCAAGCATCTGGAATTCCAGAATGCGGTGCTGGTGACGATGCTGGAGAAGCTGGGACTGAGTTCCGACGATGCGATTGCATCGCTCAAGGCGCACGGCATTTCGCCCACGACGGGCGTGGTGTTCTCTACGCTGGGCGAGCCCCACGCCGGCGGCCCACCCGCGATGTAGTCGTGCGGCGGCGCGGCCGGGGCGCCGGGGTGACCATCGCCGCTTCCACGACGACCTCGCGCTTGAGCAGCCGCGCGAGGACGTCGCTCTTGCGCTCCGCACCCCACACCTCGAGTGAGACGTCGGCTTCCTTGAGACGCGGCCACGCGCGCACCACGCAGCGCCCTTTTTCCAGTGTGGCGGTGACGCGATCGACGGCGGCGGTGTGCCCGCGGTCCAGTCCGTCCGCGACGCGCAGCAGTGCGGCAACCCGGCGCACAATGTCCTGATCGCGTTCGCCGAGCCGGGCAAAGTCGGCGTCCTTGCGACTGGGTCCGCGCTTGCGGTGATAGCGGGAGATGAGTGCGACGAGCGCGCGGTCCCGTGAGCCCAGGCCCAGGCGCTCGGCGTGCGTGATGAGCTGAAAGCTGTGCTTGTGGTGCTTGCGATAGGACACCAGCTGTCCGACGTCGTGCAGCAGTGCCGCGGACTCCAGCAGCCAGCGCTCCTCGCCGGTGCACTTGAGCGCGTCGGCGAGCTGCTCGTGCAGCGACAGCGCCAGGAGCCGCACCTGTTCCACATGCCGGCGATCACCACGGCAGCGGTCGACAAACTCGCGCATGAGGCGGAGCGGGTCGGCGACATGCGTCTTCTGGCCCGCGCCGATCATTTCCAGCAGCAGCCCTTCGCGAAGCCCGAACGCGCTCACCGTGAGATCGCGCGCGTCGAGCAATTGCAGCAGCTCAGCGGTGACAGCGAGCCCCGCCAGGATGATGTCGGCGCGCTGGGGGTTGAGCCCCGGCACACGCGTGCGTTCTTCCGGCGACTTGGTGCTCAGCCATTCGAGGAGTGCTTCAACCTCGCCCGTGCTCACCGTGGTGCCGTGCACCGCGTCGCCCAGATGCCCGCGGCGCGCGGCGGCCATCCGCCCCAGGTTGGTGAAGGTCCCGCCGGAGCCGATCAGCAGCGATTGACGCCAGTCGCGCCACGCGAGCGCTTTGCGGAGCACCGGCCGCACGGCGCGCCGCAGATCTTCCACTTCGCGCCGGGAGTCGCGTTTGCCGGGGAGATGCTGTTCGGTCAGGCGCACGGCGCCCAGCGGCAGCGAGGTGGTGACCTCGACCAGACCGGCCACCGCACCCACCAGCTCGAGCGAACCACCACCAATGTCCGCCACAATGGTGCGGGCGTTTTCCAGATTGAAGTGATGCGCCACCGAGCGCCACGAGAGCTGAGCTTCGCGATTCTCGTCAATGATTTCGAGCGGGATGCCCAGCTCGCGGCGCACGCGCTCGGCAAACGCCGGTCCATTGCGCGCGTCGCGCATGGCGGACGTCGCGACGGCCGCGAGCCGGGTAACGCCGCGGCGCTCCGCCACTTCCTTCATCCGCTTGAGCGCGGCAAATGCGCGCACCATGGCGGCCAGATCCAGCGTGTTCTTGGCGGCGACGCCGGTGCCGAGGCGCGGCTGATCCTTGACCTCGTCAATGACCTCAAAGCCGGTGGCAGGATCGTACTCTGCCACCAGGAGCCGGATGGAATTCGAGCCGACGTCGATTGCGCCGAGCCGTTCGCGCTCCGGCAATGCGGTCACAGGTTGGCTTCGCCCCGATCTTCGGCGTGGTGCTTGATGGACTTGCCTTCGACCAGAAAGACCACGTCCTCGCCGATGTTGGTGGCAAGATCGGCCACCCGCTCGAGATTGCGCGACACGAGAAAAAGTTCCATGCCGGCGCCGATCACGTGCGGATCTTCCATCATGTGCGTGAGCAGGATGCGGAAGACCGAGCGATGCAAGGCGTCGACCTTGTCGTCGCGGCGGCAGACCTCGCGGCCGGCGGCGGCGTCGCCGCGGATGAAGGCTTCGAGTGCATCGGAGAGCATCGCACGTGCCAGACGCGCCATCTCGATGATCTCCGGCTCCGGCGCGATCGGGCGGCTGCGCGTCAGCCGCTCGGCCGATTGCGCGATGTTGACGGCGTGATCGCCCACGCGTTCGAGATCGTTGGCAATCTTGAGCGCGGAGGTGAGCATGCGGAGGTCGCGCGCCATCGGCTGCTGCAGCGCGAGCAGGTTGACGCACTGCTCCTCGATCTCCACTTCCATCGCGTCGATAGTGCGGTCGCCGGCGATCACCGCGTGCGCCTTTTCGGCATCCCGTTCCAGCAGCGCTTCGACCGCCAGCTCGAGCGCCGCCTCGGCTTCCCCCGACATGGTGAGCAGGCGGACCTTGACCTGGCCCAGGTCTTCGTGGAAGTGGCGGTGGGTGTCGACGCTCATCCGAATCTCCCGGTGATGTACGCCTCGGTCCGTTCATTCTTCGGCGTCGTGAACATCTGGTCGGTCTCGCCGTATTCCACCAGCTCGCCGCGGTCAAAGAAGCCGGTGAGATCGGAGACGCGGGCGGCCTGCTGCATGTTATGCGTGACGATGACGATGGTGTAGTCCCGCTTGAGCTCGATGATGAGCTCTTCCACTTTCTGCGTGGCGATCGGATCGAGCGCGGAGCAGGGCTCGTCCATCAACAGGATCGACGGCCGATTGCCGAGGGCGCGTGCGATGCAGAGGCGCTGCTGCTGGCCGCCGGACAGGCCGGCGGCCGGGGCATCGAGGCGGTCCTTCACTTCGTCCCAGAGCGCAGCTTGCCGCAGGCAGCGTTCTACCACGTCCGGAATGTCGCGGCGGGAGGTCAACGCGTTGAGCTGCGGTCCGTAGGCCACATTGTCGTAGATCGACTTGGGAAACGGATTGGGCCGCTGGAACACCATGCCCACGTGCTGGCGGTGCGCCACCAGGTCGATATCGGGGCCATAGACCGAAACCCCTTCGACCACGAGCTCGCCTGCGACCCGCGTGTCGGCGATGAGGTCGTTCATCCGGTTGATCGACCGCAGAAAGGTCGACTTGCCGCATCCCGACGGCCCGATGATCGCCGTGACTGCACGGTGCGGGATGTTGAACGAGAGCCCATGCAGCGTCTGACGCTCGCCATACCAGAAGGCGAACTTCCGCGCTTCGACCGCCGGCGAGCTGTCGGCCACGGGATGTTCCCGTGGCACGCGCGGCTCCAGCGTGGTGCGCGGCATCGACGTCAGCGGTGGCGCCATCCGTTCGGGCTCCGGGATCAGGGTGCTGGTCATCCAAACCGTCCTGTAATGTAGGCTTCCGTCTGCTCGTTCCGGGGCGTGGTGAAAATCTGTCGCGTGGGACCGTGCTCGATCATCGTACCCAGGTAGAAGAACGTGGTCGTATCGGACACCCGTGCCGCCTGCTGCATGTTGTGGGTGACGATGATGATGGTGAAATCGCCCTTGAGCTCGAAGACGAGCTCCTCGATCCGCTGCGTGCCCTGGGGATCGAGCGCGGCCGTGGGCTCGTCGAGCAGTACGATCTCGGGCTCCGGGGCAATGCTGCGCGCCAGGCAGAGGCGCTGCTGCTGGCCGCCCGAGAGCGCGACAGCGCTGCCGCGGAGGCGGTCCTTCACCTCGTCCCAGAGCGCGCAGCGGCGAAGCGAGCGCTCCACCACTTCGTCGAGTTCCGCCTTGCTGCGCTTGCCGTCGAGGATCATTCCCGCGACCACATTGTCATAGACCGACATGGTCGGAAAGGGCGTCGGCTTCTGGAAGACCATTCCGACGCGCCGGCGCAACTGGATGACGCTCACGCCCGGCGCATAGATGTCTTCGCCATCGAGGAGCACGCGCCCGGTGGTCCAGCCGCCGCCCGACATCTCATGCATCCGGTTGAGCGTGCGCAGGAAGGTCGACTTGCCGCAGCCCGACGGGCCGATCAGTGCATGTACCTGTTTGGGCGCGAAGTCGAGCGAGACACTCTTGACGGCGGTGAACTTGCCGTAGAGTGCGCTCAGCTTGTCGGTGCGAAGGAGCGGCGCCGTCTCAGCCACGGACCGCTCCAAAGCGGTCGCGCGTCACGATGCGCGCCAGGATGCTGAGCACGAGCACCACGAGGATCAGCACCAACGCCGCCGCCCACGCAAAGCGATGCCACTCGGGGTACGGACCGGTCGCGTACTGGTAGACCACGAGCGGCAGCGCCGCCATCGGCTGGCCCGGATTGAAACTCAGGAACTGATTGCCAAGCGCGGTAAAGAGCAGTGGCGCGGTCTCGCCGGCCACACGTGCCACGGCCAGCAGGGAACCGGTGACGATCCCCGGCAGCGCCGTGCGCAGCATGATGGACACGCTTGTGCGCCAGCGGGGATAGCCCAGCGCCAACGCGGCCTCGCGGAGCGAATTGGGCACCAGCTTGACCAGTTCTTCGGTGGTACGCATTACCATCGGAATCATCAGGATGGCGAGCGCCACGCTTCCGGCCAGACCGGAAAAGTGTCCTTGCGGGACCACCACCACCGTGCCGGCAAAAACGCCGATCACGATCGACGGTGTCCCGTTCATCACGTCCGACACGAAGCGCGTGGTGTGCGTGAGCTTGCTCGACGGGTACTCGGCGCAGTGGATGCCGGCGCCCATGCCGACCGGAATGCCGATCAGCGACGCGATGCCCACGATGATCAACGTGCCGACGATGGCATGGAGTACGCCGCCGCCGCTTTCACCGGCGGGTACGGGCATGCGCGTAAAGAATGCAATCGACAGGCTGCTCGCACCGCGGATGAGGAGACTCGCCAGGATGACGAGCAGCGGTGCGACCGCGATGACCACCGCCGCGATCATCAGCGTGACCATGGCGTTGCTCTTGAATCGCCGGAAGGCGCGCCGGTTCACTGCGACACGCTCCCGCCGCGCGACACGCGCCAGATCAGGACGCGCGCGCCCGCGTTGAGCAGCACGGTCACGAGAAAGAGGAGCAGTGCGACGTACGTCAGTGCGGCAATGTGCATGCTGCTGGCCGCCTCCGCGAATTCGTTCGCGATCGCGGCGGCCATGGTGTACCCCGGTGCAAAGAGCGAGGCCGAAATATCGTGCCGGTTGCCGATCAGCATCGTCACGGCCATCGTCTCGCCCAACGCGCGACCGAGGCCGAGAATCACGGCGCCAATAATGCCGGAGCGCGCGTACGGGACAATCGCCGTGCGAACCGCTTCCCACCGCGTGGCGCCCAGGGCGAGGGCCGCTTCGCGCTGGCTATTGGGCACCGCGAGCAGCACTTCGCGCGTCACCGACATGATGAACGGCATCACCATGATCGCCAGAATGATGCTCGCCGCCAGCACCGACGGGCCGTAGATCACGCCGGTGAAGAACGGCAGAAATCCCAGCACGGTGCGCAGGAACGGAAAGACGGTGTGCTGCAGGATCGGGATCAGCACGAATACGCCCCAGAGGCCGTAGACGACGCTCGGAATCGCCGCCAGCAACTCGATCACCATCGCGACGGGCTTGCGGATCACATTGGGCGCGAATTCGGTGAGATAGATCGCCACACCCATCGACAGCGGCACGGCAATGAGGAGCGCCAGGAACGCTGTGAGCAGCGTGCCGAGGATCAGCGGCCACGCCCCGAACTTCTCCGCCACCGGATCCCAGGTGCTGTCGACGATGAAATGGAAACCAAAACGCTCGATGGCCGGTCGCGCTCCGATGACCAGCGTGACCAGCAAGAGCAGGAGCAGGATGGGGATGGCGGCCGCGCTGGCCGTCAGCAGCGTCCGGAAAACCTGATCACCACGGGACGCACCGGCCAGCGATCGACGCTCCACGGGGAGTGCGACATCGGGGGGGGTGCTCACGGATGTTGTCATGGGACAGGGAGATTAGGTCCGTTCTTCGGGACCGTAGTCACGGCGATGTAACAGATTTGTCACGCGGGCCAGGATCAGGGTTCGACCGGCACCCCGGTGACCAGCGCCATGACTCGCTTGGCGAGGGCGTAGCGGACCACGGCGGCGGCGTGCGCGGCGCGCGATTGCGTCAGCAGCGATTGCGTGCTGACCACGTCGACAAAGTTGGACAGGCCGGTGTCGTAGCGCGCCTGGACCGCCGCAAATGCGGTGTCCGCGGCCACGAGGCCGCTGCGAGTCGCGGCCAGACGATCGGCGGCGGCGTCGTAATCGTTGAGCGCGTCTTCCACTTCCCCGGTAATGCGGACCTGGAGATCCGTGTAGGCCAGTTGCGAGAGCTCGGTCACGTAACGCGCACGAGCAATGTCCAGCCGGGTGGCGTAGCGGTCGAACGCGTGCCAGGTGACGCCAAGCGTGAGACTGTACGCAGACTGCGGGAAGAGCTGGTCAACGAGCGCGCGCTGCGTGGCCGGCAGGAGATCGGTGCCGCCCTGATCTTCGCGATCAAAGACGCGCGCCGTGCCAAAGACATCGAGTCCGAGATCGACCCGGGGCAGTGTGGCGCCGCGCGCCTGGTGCAGTTGCAGGTCAGCGGCCGCAATGTTTGCCGATGCCGCGGCGAGATCGGGCCGTTGCCGCTCGGCGAGCGCGGCCAGTTGGCCCGCGCCGGCAGCACCGCCGGCAAGCGGCACCGTGTCGTCGGCCGGCGCGACGATCTGCCAGGGCCGATCGGGGGAGAGTCGCAGCCGCTCGAGGAGCGCGATTTCGTCGTGGCGCTGGCGATTGGTTGCGTCGACGACTGTCGCGCTGTCGGCGCTGGTCTGCGCCTGCTGGCGATACAGATCGGTCGGTGGTCTCCGGCCCACGCGCACCAGTTCGGTGAGCTGATCCTGCCGCGCGACCGAGAGGGCCACGTTCTGCTGTGCGATGTCGACCAGCTGCCGATCGAGAATCGTCTGCAGAAAACTCTGCGTTACGTCGAACGCCACCTGCTGGCGTGCGCGCGTCAGATCGAACGTGACGGCATCGCGGCTCTTGAGCGCCGCATCGAGCGCCTCGCGATCGCGGAAGCCGTTGAAAAGATTGACGGACGCAGCCACATGATAGACCGCCATGCTGAAAGCGGTGCTCGTGGGCACCGTCGTGCTCTGCGAGAGGAAGGTGTTGCCGTCCTCCCGCAGGTAGCCGGTCGTGACGTCGACGATCGGCAGGAATTGCCCATACTGCCGAAGCACCGCTTCTCCGGCGAGCACGATCTGCGCCGTGTCCACTTGAATCGGCGTGGCGTTGCGCTCGGCGATCCGGACGCAGGAGTCGAGGGTGAGCTGCAGGCCGGTGTCGGGCGCGGAACGCACGAGCGCGGTCAACAGAATGGTGCGAAGGGCCAGGGTAATCACTGCACCGGTCCAATCATCGAGTCGACCTGCACCAGTGCGCCGTCGAGGATCGAGCCACCGAGGTTGATAGCGATCCGCGCGCCGGCGGCGAGCCCATGCAGAATGTCGATATGGGTGCCGTCCGTCTGACCAAGCGTGACACCTTCCAGATGAAGATGGTTGGCGGTATCGACTGTGGCCACGAAAGGCTTGCCGCCGCGCATCACCACCGCCTCGGCCGGCACGGAGACCGCGGCGGGTGCGGGAAGCGTGAGGTCGACTTCCACAAAGCTTCCGGCCAGGAGCTTCTGGTCGCGGTTGTCGACATCGATCTCAGCCAGGAGTGTGCGCGTCCTGGGATCGAGCTCCTGCGTGATCCGGGAAATCTGCGCGTTGAGCACAAAGCCGGGTTCTTCGGGGAGCTTGATCTGGGCGACGTCGCCACGATGCGCGAGGAGTGCGGTGCTCTGGTCCAGAAAGACGCGCACGCGGAGTGTGTTGACATCCGCAATGGTGAGCACGGGAAGAGCGCTCGTCTGGCTGTTTGCGGCACTCTGCATCAAGGCGCCGGGATCGGCGTAGCGCGCCGTCACCGTCCCGTCGAACGGGGCGCGCAGTTCTTCGTAGTCCTTTTCCTTGGTCAAGCCGGTCACCCTGGCGTCGGCGATCGCCGCCTGTCCGGCGGCTTCTTCCGATTCTTCCGGCGAGACAAAGTGGCGCGCCAGTAATTGCTGATCGCGCTGCGCGGCTTCCCGCTTGTCCTGCGCATCGGCCTGCGCCGCGAGAAGCGCATTGTCGGTCTCGGGGGATTCAATCCGAGCCACGAGCTCGCCCTGGGCGACGTGATCACCCTTGTCGACCGCGACGGCGGTGAGATAGCCGCTCACCTTGGCGTAGAGTGTCACGCTCGCCCACGGCTCGGCGTCGCCCTGCACCACCACGACACGCTTGCCGGTGGCGCGTTCGGACCGGGTAGTGCGCACCACCGGGCCGGCCGCCGCCGCGGTGGCTCGCGCGGTGCGATCGGCGGTTATGGCGTGTGCGCGTGAGCGGCTCAATACCATCACACCGGCGACCGCAACAAGCACGACGACCATGCCGGTGATGATGAGGCCGCGGCGCCCCGGTTCAGGAGCGTCATTCATTCGGGTACCCTTCCATGGGCGGGATTGGCGGCGCCGTGGCCCGCGGATTCGAGCAGGAAGCGCTGTTCAAGGAGATGACGCGTGGGCAGCGCCTGGCGGAGCACTGCGTAGACCGCGGGCACCACAAAGAGCGTGGCGACCGTCGCCACCATCAGGCCGCCGATCACCGCGCGGCCGAGCGGTGCATTCTGCTCGCCGCCCTCGCCACTGCCGATCGCCATCGGCAGCATGCCGAGAATCATCGCGAGCGCGGTCATCAGCACGGGGCGCAGGCGCACGCGCCCGGCTTCGATCGCCGCCTCGATGGCCGAGTAGCCTTCTTCGACTCGCAAGTCGTTGGCAAAGCTCACCACCAGAATTGAATTGGACACGGCAATGCCGACCGCCATGATCGATCCCATCAGCGACACCACGTTGATCGTGGTGCCGGTAATGGCCAGCATCCAGAGAATCCCCACGAGCGCTCCCGGCACGGCCACCATGATGATGAACGGGTCGAGCCACGACTGGAACATCACGACCATCAGGCAGTAGACCAGCAGCACGGCGATGATGAGTCCCAGGCCGAGTCGCTTGAACGCCTGCTGCATCACTTCACCCTGGCCGCGCAATGTGATCGTCATTCCCACCGGCAGCTTGCCGAGGCTGCCGATCGCCTGCTGCACGCCGGTCTGCACGCTGCCCAGGTCGCGTCCCTCGACGTTGGTGGTCACGTCGATCACGCGCTGCACCGTCTGATGACTGATCTCGCTTGCCGTCACGAGCGACCGCACCGTGGCGAGATCGCCCACGGTGGTCGCGGGTGCGCCAGGCACGTCAGTCGGGGTGCTGGTGGTGTGCACGATCGCGCCACCGCTCGGCGGTGTGATCGGCATCGCAAGCAGGGCGGGGACGCTGGCCAGATCGGCCATTGGCGTCTTTACGGCGACCAGATAGTTGACGTTGTTGTCGGGGTTGATGTAGAACGTGGGCGCAATGAGCGCGCTCGACGAGAGCGAGACCAGCATGGAGTTGGCGACGTCGTTCTCGCTCAAGCCAGCCTGCGAGGCGCGGAGGCGGTCCACGTTGACCTGCAGCGTGGGATAGTCGATCACCTGCGTGATGTTCACGTCCGCCGCACCCGGAACCGCGCGGATCGCGCTTTTGAGGCGGCTGGCCATGGCGTAGGACTTGTCGAGATCGGGGTACTCGATCTCCACATCGATGGGCGCGGACAGCCCGAAGTTGAGGACCTGGCTGACAATGTCCGCGGTCTGGAAGTAGACGGCGCAATCGGGAAAGCGACGCAGCAGATCGGCGCGGATCTGCCGCACGTAATCGGCGGTCGGGTGGTGCCCCGGCTTGAGCGCCACCGTGATCTCCGCGTCCATCCCGTTGACGTTGTCGGTGTGCACAAAGGCCAGCGACAGCGACGACGGTACACCGATCATCGAATTGACCGTCTGCAGTTCCGTCGGCGGCACGATGGCGTGGATGCGGTCTTCGACGCCGGCCACCAGCACCTCCGTCTGCTCGATGCGGGTGCCGGCGGGTGCGCGGAAGTGCAGCTTCATCAGCCCGGTGTCGGTGGTCGGAAAGAAGTCGGTGCCGATCACCGGCAACAGAAAGCCGGTCACGACGACGACGAGCGCGGCGAGCGCCAGTGCCAGATAGCGATGCGCCACGACCGTGGCGAGGCCCCGGCCATACACGGCCCGGAAGCGCTCGAATGCACGGCCAAAACCGCGCGAGAAGCGGTCCACCGGACCCGGGCGGTCGTCGTGCTCGTGTTCGAGCAGCATGCGGCCGAGTGTGGGAACGATGGTGCGCGACAAGGCGTACGCGGCGAGCATCGCGATCACCACCGCGAGCGACATCGGCATGAAGAGAAAGCGCGCCGGACCGGTGAGCAGGACCACCGGAAAGAAGACCACGCAGATCGCGAGTGTTGCGATGATCACTGGCAGCGAGATCTGCGCAGCGCCATCGAGGAGCGAGACCGTGAGCGGCTTTTGCATGGCAAGATTGCGGTGGATGTTCTCCACCGTGATCGTGGCGGTGTCCACCAGCAGTCCGATCGAGAGCGACAGCCCGCCGAGGGTCATGATGTTGAAGCTGTTGCCGGTGGCCTTGAGGCCGATGATCGCGGCCGCAATCGCGAGCGGAATCGAGGCACACGCCACCACCACGCTGCGCCAGCTTCCCAGAAAGAGCAGGATCATCAGGGAGACGAGTGCTGTGGCAATCAGGCCTTCATGCAGCACGTTGGTGATCGCCGTACGCACAAACGTCGATTGATCAAAGTCGAGATTGACCTCGAGGCCTTGCGGTGCCACGGCGCGGATCCGCGGAATCAACTCCTTGGTCGCTTCCACCACGGCGAGCGTCGAGGCGTCCGACTTCTTGAGAATGGTGAGGTACGCCGCGCGCCGGCCGTTGACCCGCACGATGTTGGTCTGATCGGCAAAGCCGTCCGCTACATGGCCCACGTCGCCGACGGTGACCATGGTGCCGTTGACGACCTTGAGCGGGATGCGCGCAAACTGGCTGACGGCCGATGGACTCGAATTGAGCGCGATGGCGTATTCGCGGCCGCCCATGCGCGCGTCGCCGGCCGGGATGAAGACGTTGGAGCTGCCGACCGCCGTCACCACGTCTTCCGCGCTCAGGCCCTTGGCGGCGAGGAGCCGCGGGTCGACGTCGATGGTGATCTCGCGCGTCTTGCCACCGTACGGCGCTGGCGTCGAGAGGCCGGGAACGGTAAAGAGGCGCAGCCGAATGAAGTTCTGGCCGTAGTCCGAGATCTGCTCTTCCGGCAGCGTGGCGCTCGACAGGGTGAGCTGCGCGACCGGTACATTCGAGGCGTTCGACTGGATGATGTACGGCGGCTGCAGGCCGCGCGGCATCCGGCGCAGCGACGTCGACGACGACGACGAGATCTGCGCGATCGCGTTGCCGATGTTGGTGCCCGGCTGGAAGTAGATCTTGAGGAGCCCGATGCCGGGCGTCGACTGCGACTCGATGCGTTCAATGCCGTCCACCGTGGACGACAACCCGCGCTCGCTCAGCAGGACGACCCGCTTTTCCATGTCTTCCGCGGACAGTCCGGGATAGGTCCAGACCACGGCAACGACCGGAATGTCGATCGAAGGAAAGATGTCGACCAGCATGGAGCTGGCAGCCAGGACACCCATGAGCAGCAGAACCAACCCCAGCACGGCCATCGTGTACGGCTGGCGCAACGCAAGACGGACCATCCACATCGGACCCTCGGACCCTCGGCAAGGACGGGATCCAATATGTGGACGAGCCCGGCGCGGAGCGGCAGTCTTGCCCGGCAGGCATCGTGACATAACCTTTGGTTATGGCTTTCAGTCTCTCTCACCTCCGCGCCTTCGTGGCGCTCGCCGAATGGCGGAGCGTCTCGCGTGCCGCGGCCGAACTCGGGGTGTCGCAACCCGCGGTGTCCAAGAGTCTGCGTGCGCTCGAACGGGCGCTGGGCGTGCCGCTCGTGGTCACCATGCATCACGGTGTGCGGCTGACGGAAGCGGGCGAGGTCCTGCTGGTGCACGCCCGCGCAATCGTGGGCGCGGTGCAGAGCGCCGAGGACGATGTGACGGGGTTTCGCACCGCCGCGCGAGGCACGCTCAGAATTGCGGCCAGCACTACCATTGCGCGCTACATCGTTCCGGGGTTGCTGCATGAATTCCTGCGACGGCATCCCGACGTGCCGGTGCGGCTCGAGAGTATGCACTCGCGCTTTGTCACGCGTCTGCTGCTCGAGCGTGAGGTGGATGTGGCGCTGGTGGAAGCGGTGGTGCGACATCCGCGCATTCGCGTCACGCCGTGGCTCGTGGACCGCACCGTCGTCGTGGCCGGAGCATCACACCCACTCGCGCGGCGCACGCGCGTCCCAGTGACAGCCCTCGCCGGCCAACTGCTGGTGGTGCGCGAACCTGGGTCAGGTGCTCAGGCCGTGGCGGACGCGGCCTTGCGCGAGCGTGGCGTCGATCTCAAGCGACGCATCGTCATCGACTGCCACGAAGCGATCAAGCATCTGCTCATGCACGGCACCGGCATCGCGATCATGCCGGAGCGCGCGGTGACGGAGCAGGTCCGGCATGGCACGCTGCGGATTCTGCCGGTGGAGAACTGGGACGTGCGGCGATCCTTCTCGCGTCTGACCTTGCTGGGCCGGCGCGCGAGCGCGGTGGGCCGCGCCTTCGAGGCCATCCTTGACGCTCCTCCCCGCCTGCCCGCGGCGTCGTAGACCCCCAAGCATGCGGGGCAGCCTCGATCAGGCTGCCCCGCACACCTGCTGCCAGCACCCGTCCCCGATCAGGGAATCGGCTTGCCGTTGACCGTCAGCGTCCTGATGCGGGCGCTGATCAATCCCACCACTTCCTTGGGCAGCGGCGCGTAGACGAGCGCTTTGGCCATGTCCTGCGCTTCCGGCGTGATCATCCACGTCAGGAAATTCTTGATCGCCTTTGCCTTGGTGGCATCCTTGCTGTCCGGATGGATCAACAGCCATGTGAACGACGAGATCGGATACGCCTGCGCCCCCGGCGCATTGGTGATCGACACGCGGAAATCGGTATTCGCCGGGAACTTGGCGCTGGCCGCCGCATTCGTCACGGTCTCGAGCGATGGCTGCACAAAGCTGCCGGCGCTGTTCTTGACCACCGCGAACGGCAGCTTGTTGGAAATCGCGTAGATCAACTCGACGTAGCCGAACGCCCCTTCGACCTGCTTGATCTGCTGCGTGACGCCGTCGTTCTTGGCGCCGCCCAGGCCCACCGGCCAGTTGACCGACTGCGCCGTGCCGACCTTCTGCTGCCACTCCGGCGACACCTTGCTGAGATAGTCGGTAAAGATGTACGTCGTGCCCGACCCATCGGAGCGATGCACCACCAGGATGTCCTGGTTGGGAAGCTTGACGCCGGGATTGAGTGCGACGAGATGCGCATCATTCCACTTGGTAATCTTGCCGAGGAAGATGTTCGCGATCGTCGGGCCGTCGAGCTTGAGCTGTGTGGCGCCGAGGCTCGGCAGATTCCACGTGAGCACCACCGCGCCCATCACGGTGGGAATGTGCAGCACCTTGCCGCCGACGGCCTTGAGCTGCTCGTCGTTCATCGGGCCGTCCGATGCGCCGAAATCGACGGTGCCGTCGGTGTAGCCCTTGACCCCGCCACCGGATCCGATGGCCTGGTAGTTGATCTGCACGCCCGTCTTCTTGCTGTAGGCGTCAAACCACTTGGTGTAGATCGGCGCCGGGAAGGTGGCCCCGGCACCGGTCAGTTGCTGCGCTCCCAGCGGGGCGGCAATGGCCAGGGCGAGCGCCACACTGCAGGCGAGAGAAGAGCGAATCGACATCGGATGCGACTCCTTGGGAGTAGTCATGCTTACGGGATGATGTAGCGGAACGAGATGAAGCCCATGTCATCGCTGCCCTTGGCCTGAATGCCGGCCAGGCCCGGCCACGCTTCGCGGTCGATGTGCGAGTACTCGGCACCCCACTGCAGCGTGCCCGACGCGCCCTTGTAGAAGCGATGCCAGAAACCGATGCTGAGCTGCTTGATGTCCTTGGTGTCGGCGTTGCACGGACTGCCCGAGCCCGGCGCGTAGACACCGGTCGGCGCGGCTTCCGTCATGCAGCCCGAGTCGTCGAGCAGACTGGAGCCGTAACCGATCGACTTGCCGTCGAGCGTCTGGACGTGATTGCTGACGTATTCCTCGCCCGCGTACGCGTAGAGATCGAGCTTCGGGGTCGGATGAGCTTCGAGGGTGATCATGGCCGACCACGTCGACAGGGGGGCGAGGGTCAGGTTCGAGTTGATGGTCGCGTCGGGGAGCTGCGACGTGCCGTAGCGGCCAATGCCGCTGCCGGTAAGGCCCGAAAAGCCGAGGTCGAGCTTCTTGGCCACGAGCGGAAGGAGGATGCCGGCGCCGATCCCGCCACCGGTGGTGCTGTTGTTGCGCGTGCCGCCGATGGTGTCGGCCGGATCCCAGATGCGATCGCGCATCATCACGCCGACGGCCTTGATCTCGAAGTGGCCCCAACCCGGATCGAACGCGAGCTTGGCGATCGCGTCGGGCGCGGCATCGTTCGAGTAGTTGGCTGTCCCGTTGAGCTGCGAGCCGCCGACCGCACCGATGACGAAGTTGGTCGGGGCGCCGCGCGCGGAGTACGTGGTCTGCGCGCCTTCGACGGCAATGGCAAAGGTCGCGCTCTTCGAGAGCTTGTCCGTGGCGCGGAAGGCGAACTGGCGCGCCCAATCAAAGCCCACCGAGTACTGCGCGTCGATGGTGAGCGGCACCCACTCGGCTCGCGGCGCGATCCCGCTCTTGTCGGTGGTGATCAGGCTCCACATCTGGCCCGCGGCAAGGCTCCAGCCGCTGGCAAAGTTGGCCTGGCCCCACGCCTGCCGGATGCGCAGGACGTAGCTGTTGCTCTCGGTCGAATTGGACGTGGTGCCGACACCGAGGAAGTCCGCTTCCCAGAGCGCGCTGACCTTGGTCTGCCCGGCGGTCGCGTTCGCGAACAATCCCATGCGGGACTGCCGGCCTGTGCCGCGGAACTCCGACAGGTTCGACGCGGTGCTCTTGTCAAACGGCACCCCGTTGAAGCTGGAGCCGACATCCGCTTCTTCGTTGGCGGAGCGATAGATCCCTTCCGCCGCGATGAAGCCGATGGGCGTCAGCGTGAGCCCCTTGTAGTGGATCGCGGACGTGGTGTCGGGGGATTGCGCGCGAACCACCTGCGGTACCACGAGTCCGGCACACGCCAGCACAGCGATGGCGATCCGGGAAGAACGACCAGCGTAGGACATTTTCGCTCCGGTTGACGGGATGATCTGGACAGGAAGCACATGATTTTCCCCGAGATGCGTAAAGATTCCGGGGCGCTTCTGTTTCGATTCTGTCACGGAGCGGGGATTCGGGCGTGAAACGTGGGATCTGAGGACCGGGACCTGAGGGTTCTTGTCATCCTTGAGCGGAGCGAAGGATCTCGCGCGGAGCGGAGCGAAGGATCTCGCGCTCAACATTGCTTTGGAGCGCTGGGGGCGAACACGCCAGACCGCCCACTCGTCGGCGCGGAACTCGCGCGCGCCGCGGTCGTGAGATCGCTTACCCAGACAGAGGCGCGCTGCTCAGACACCCGCGCCTTCCTCTGGTCGGCTGTCGTGCTCGCCCCGCGATGCTCCGCCGGCACAACCCCGTGGCACGAATCACGGGGCGGACCATGGGACGGTGGTGCGAAGCGGCGTCAGTGCGCCATCGGGGCGGGTCGGGGTGCAGGGATCGCACTGCAGGCGCGCAGCACCAC
>DATAVM010000092.1:0-33888 GCA_036267775.1 Gemmatimonadales bacterium | reverse complement strand
GAGGTGGATCGGCCGATCGTCTATGCCGTCGCCATCATCGTCGCGGGTTTTCTGCCCATCTATGTGTTGTCCGGCCCGTCCGGCCGGCTCTTCACGCCAATGGCCGACACCACGATCTTTGCACTCCTCGGCTCGCTCGTGCTGGCATTGACGCTGCTGCCGGTGCTCTGCGGCATCTTTCTCAAGGGCGGTGTCAAAGAGCGGCGCAATCCCGTCTTTGAATGGATCAAGGACCGCTACGCGAGTGCGCTCGACTGGTGCCTGGCGCGGCCGCGTACCACAGTACTGCTTTCGCTCGTGACCTTTGCCGGTGCGGTCGTGCTGGCAACACGGTTGGGCGCCGAATTCATGCCGCATCTGGACGAGGGCGCGCTCTGGGTACGCGCGACCATGCCGGCCACGATTTCGCTTGATGAGTCGTCCAAGATCGTACCGCAGATCCGTGCCATTCTGCGCACCTTCCCCGAAGTGACCGAAGTGGCGTCGGAGCATGGCCGCCCGGATGACGGCAGCGACCCGACCGGGTTCTTCAACGCCGAGTTCTATGTCGGGCTTCACCCGTACAGCGAATGGAAGGGTCCGTACCACACCAAGCCGGACCTGATCAAGGCCATCGACGCCAAGCTGGCCAAGTTTCCCGGCGTCGACTTCAACTACACGCAACCCGCCGAGGATGCGGTCGACGAAGCGGAGACTGGTCTCAAGAGTTCGCTCGCGGTCAAGATCTTTGGCGACTCGCTGCAGGTGCTCGAACGGAAGGGTGAGGAGATCGAGCAGGTCATTGGCCATGTGCCCGGCATCACCGACATCACGCTGGTGCATGAGTTGGGGCAGCCGAGCCTGACGGTGGCGATCGATCGTGCGAAGATTGCGCGCTACGGCATTGCGGCGGGTGACATCAACAGCCTCATCTCGGCGGCGGTCGGTGGTGCGGCTGCCACGCAGGTCGTGCAGGGCGAGCGGCTCTTTGATCTCGTGGTGCGCTTGCAGCCGCAATTCCGTGAGACACCCGAAGAGATTGGCGCGATTCTGATGAGCACGCCTTCGGGCCAGCAGGTCCCGTTGCGCGAGCTCGCCACCATTCAGGTATCCAACGGCGCCTCGTATATCTATCGCGAGAACAACTCGCGCTACATCGGCGTCCAGTACTCGGTGACGGGGCGCGACCTGGCCGGTGCGGTGCAGGAGGCGCAGCAGAAGGTGGCGCAGCAGGTGAAGATGCCGGCGGGGTATCGTGCCGTGTGGGGCGGGGAATACGAGGAATACACCGCATCGCGTGGGCAGTTGGCGGTGGTACTGCCGCTGACGATTGTGCTGATCTTCATTCTGCTCTTTGCGCTCTACCGGAACTTTACCTTCCCGCTGATCACCGTGGTGGGCGTGGCGCTGTCGGCTCCGGTGGGCGGATTGTTGACGCTGGCGCTGACTAACACGCCGCTGTCGGTGTCATCGGGTATTGGATTCCTGGCGCTCTTTGGTGTGTCGGTGCAGACCGCGGTGGTGTTCATCTCGTATGTGAACGAGCTGCGGATTCAGGGATTGAGCATTGACGATGCGGTGCGCGAGTCGGCCTTGGCGCGGTTGCGGCCAATCATGATGACGGCGCTGGTAGCCGCACTTGGTCTGCTGCCGGCGGCGCTGTCGACCGGCGTGGGCTCGGACTCGCAGAAGCCGTTTGCGCTGGTGATTGTCGGCGGGTTGATTTCGCGGTTGTTGATCAGCGTGTTCCTGATGCCGGTGCTGTATGTCGGCGCCGCCAGGCCGGGGGACAGGCTGGAGGTGTAGCGCTGGTCGCGTTGAGCTGAGTGGCCAGGGGGCCGGCGACGAGAGTTGTCGGCCTCTGCTCTTTGTATTCGGCGGTAGATTGGTTCCTGCCGCCCACGCCGGAGCAGCGTATCTCCCTGCGCGCGTTCGTCCTCGGTATTGCTGGATTGTTGTGCTGGCACGCACCGCTCGCCTGCCAGAGCAACACGCACGTCGACAGCCTGATCCATCGCGTCGAACTCGGCGACGCGGCCGCGCGCAAGCAGCTCGCAGCGATGGCCCGGCCGATGATCATCGACGCTGCGCAACACTCCCTGAGCCCGGCGGACGCGAATCGGCTGGCGCAAATCGCCTTGACATTGGCAGCACCGCTGGGCGGACCCGAGGATACGCTGACCGCCCGCGAGGCCGAGTGGCGGCGGTCCGCAGTGCGCGCTCTACGGAGCGCGCTCGCGGACAGCAGTGATGTATGGGCGGTGTTGCAGCTCGAAGCGATCATGCCATACCCCTACCTCTGGCAAAGCGCCAGCAAGGAGTTGCAGCAACTGCGCGCGTTGACTCAACGCATACCCTCGCTTCCCGTGGGGTTGACCGAAGCGCGCATGCATCTGGAGCTCGAGGTCGGCTCGCTCGATTCGGCGGCGCGCGTATTGGTCGAGTTGCAAGCGGCGCATGCACAGACTGCGCGCCTGGACCATCTAGTGGCCGAGCTTGACCTTGCCCGCGGCGACACAGCTCATGGTCTGCGCGCGTACTACGCCGGTGCGGGGGCGATTGCCGATACGGGCGGCCTCCGCGACTACACATGGGACATCTTCTGGATTGCAGAGGCGAGCGAGCTGGCGGAATGGCGGGCTCTCCCGATGAGCCCGGGCACGCATGAGGAATGGCTCCGGGCGTTTTGGACGCGGCGCGATTTGGATGATGGTCGTGACTCGGGTGCGCGCCTCGTGGAACAATTCCGCCGTTGGCGCCTGGCACTGGCGCAGTATCGCTGGGACCTTGATGGCAGCCTGGCCGAGGGGATTCCTGATGACGGCATCCCGATCTATCGAATGCCAATCACCGACCCCACACATAACCCGATTGCTCGCTGGCACGCGAGCAGCCGGGTGCTCGATGATCGCGGCAGTCTAGTGATGCGCCACGGCGACCCGATCCGTCTTCCAAGTAGCACGCATCTGGGAGGATTGGATGCTCAGAATCTGGCGTGGCAGACGCTAGGCGGACGGCTGGTCGTGGGGTTTGGTCGTCCGTCTCAATCCGAGCGTTTCGGGATGGTCGCGCGCAACTTCCCGGCGGGCAATCCGATGGTGACCTGCCAGTTCGATGCTCGAATGTGCGAGGTGGCCATACCCCTTGCGAGTATCGCGCTACGCGACGCGAAATCGAGGATTATCGCGGAAGACTACTACCGCCAACGCGAAGCCGCCGAGCATTCCGACGGCAACGCGGTCACGTTCCGGGATTCCCTCGGCGCGATTGTGCAGGCGTTCGGCGTGGCGCACGGCGGGACGTTGGTGGTGCTGGCGATTCCCGCTGCAAAACTGTCCGCCGGTGATTCCGTCGCTGCGACGGCCGGCTTGTTCCGCGCACACCTCCGCGTCATGGTCGGCGACTCCGCTGCCGGCAAGATCGTCGCGGTGCTCGACACCACGCGCAGTTGGCGCAGCACGGGGCCTGTTACGCGCGACGCGTGGCTGACCGCCTACACCGTGATCCCCACGCCACCCGGCGACTGGAGCGTCACGGTCACGGTGGGCGATACCGCGCATACCCTCGGCACCGGCCGCCGCTTCTCGCGCGTGCCATCGCCCGCGTTCGATGGCAGTACGCTCGCCTTGAGCGATCCGATCGTTGGCCGCGAGGGCGGCGGCCTGGTCTGGCACCACGATGGCACTGCGATTCCGCTTAATCCCACCAACGCGTGGCGCACCACAGAGTCCGTGATCGTCAATTACTCCATCGACGGCATGATTGCCGGCCACGCCTACGAAACCCAATTCGAGCTCTGGCCGCTCAAGGGCAAGCCTAAGGCCCCGGGCTTTACGGTGGGCTTTACCAGCGCGGCCACCCAAACCACCACCGCTGTCCAGCGCGAGTTCTCACCCAGGAATCTCACACCGGGCGAGTACCGCCTCGTCGTCCGCGTGCGCGACTCCGTGACCGGCGCTGAAGTCTCCCGCGACCGCCTGCTGGCCATTCTCAAGTAGCGGGCCGGCCCCGCCGGCGCACGTCTCCGGATGGCACGGCGGGCGAGTCTGCTATATGTTCCAAGTCTTCCAACATTATTTCCGTTCCTTCACCTCTGCCCCGATAGGCCGATGAAGAGACTCCGTACGACCTTTGCCATCACCGCTGTGCTCGCCGTTGGCGTGGCGGCCGCTTGCAGCAAGGCCACACCCAAGGCGGCCCCGACGCCGGCAACACCGCCCGCCGCGGCTCCAGGTCGCGGCGCGCCTCCGCCGACACCGAACCCGGCTCCGACCCCGACTCCGACCGATAGTACCCCCGGCGGCGCTCCGACGGGCGGGCGTGGTCGTGGCGCAGGCGCTCCGGCAGCGGGCGCCAACGCGGAGCCCAACCCGCAGCCGTACGGCCAGGTCGTGCGCGGCGCCGATCTCAGGAGCAAGACCGGCCTCTTCAAGACCGATCGCATCGGTGGCTCGCGCCTGCTCTTCGAGATTCCGCGCAACGAACTCAACAAGGACATGCTTCTCACCGTCGAGATCGAGAAGACCACCGAAGGCCTCGGCTATGGCGGCCAGGCGGTCACCGATCGCGTGGTCCGCTGGGAACGCCGTGACAACCGCATTCTGCTCCGCGCCATGAACTACTCCGTCATTGCGTCCGACACCACCAATCCGGTGTCCGAAGCGGTGCAAAACGCCGACTATTCGCCGATCCTCCGCGCCTTCCCGGTCGAATCGTGGGGTCCGGATTCCTCGGCGGTGATCGACGTGTCGACGCTCTACACCACGCAGACACCGACCGAAATCAGCGTGACGCAGGACTACCGCGGCGCGGTCGACGCGAACCGCACGCTGCTCAACAGTGTTGCGACCTATCCGACCAACATCGAAGTCCGCTCCGACGTGACCGTCACCGCGCAGGCCGGCGCGGCAGACGCTGCCGGCGGGCGCGGTGGCCGCGGCGGACAGCCGCCGTCCTCGACGTTCCTGGTGCACTGGTCGATGGTCAAGCTGCCCGAAATGCCGATGCAGCCGCGCCTCGCCGATTCACGCGTGGGCTATTTCTCCACCAGCACCATCGACTTCTCGCGTCCCGCGCAGAAGGCCGAACGGCGGACGTTCATGAACCGCTACCGGCTGGAATGCTCGGACCAGAAGGTCGGCAACCTGTGCGTGCCCAAGAAGCAGATCGTCTACTATGTCGATCCGGCCACGCCGGGCTGGCTGGTGCCGTGGGTCAAGAAGGCGATTCTCGCGTGGGTGCCGGCGTTCGAAGCCGCCGGGTTCAAGGACGGCATTGTGGCGCGCGAAGCGCCCTCCAAGGCCGAGGATCCGGACTGGTCGCCCGAAGACGCCCGCTATTCCGTTGTCGACTGGCTGCCGTCCACCACGGAGAACTCGGTCGGGCCCAGCACGGCCGATCCGCGCTCCGGTGAAATCATCAGCGCGCACCTGCAGATCTATCACAACGTGATGAATCTCAATCGCGACTGGTATTGGACCCAGGTCGGCGCCCTCGATCCCCGTGCGAAGACGCTGCCACTGCCGGATTCGCTCGCTGGCCGCCTGATGGAGTACGTGATCTCGCATGAGGTGGGACACACGCTCGGCCTCGAGCACAACATGAAGGCGAGCGCCATGTATCCGGCGGATTCCATCCGGAGCGCGAGCTTTGTGCACCGTATGGGCCACACGCCGTCGCTGATGGACTACTCACGCTACAACTATGTCGCACAGCCGGAAGACCACATCGCGCTCGAAGATCTGATCCCGCGCGTCGGTCCGTACGACATCTGGGCGATCAAGATGGGCTACACGCCGATTCCGAGCGCGCACAACGCCGATGAAGAGCGCGCGACGATCGATCAGTGGGCCCGCGTGCAGGACACCGAGCCGTGGCTGCGCTTCGCGGCCGACGGCAGCACGTCCGATCCGCGACGCGAAACCGAGGCCGTGGGTGATGACGACGCGGTCAAGTCGACCGGCTACGGCATCAAGAACATCAAGCGCCTGGTGCCGATGCTGGTACCGGCCACCACCAAGGCGACCGAGAACAACGACGACCTGACCGAACTCTACGGCCGGCTCGTCTCGCAGTGGTCCACCGAACTCGGTCACGTGACGGCGATCGTCGGCGGCGTCGAGACACAGGACAAGTACGGCAGCCAGCCAGGGGCGGTGTTCACACCGGTGAGCGGTGCCCGCCAGCGTGCCGCCGTCAAGTTCCTCAACGAGAATGCCTTCCAGACGCCGACGTTCTTCCTCGATCCGGCAGTGCTCAACCGGATCACCGACGCCGGCGGACTCACGCAGATCAGTGCGGCGCAGGGTCGCACGTTGACCGCACTGCTGCAGGACGGCAAGCTCGCCCGCATGATCGAGATCGAGGCAATGCCCGGCCATCCGTCGGACATCTATCCGGTGCCGGACATGCTGGCCGATGTCCGTCACGGTGTCTGGTCGGAGCTCGGCGCGTCGACCGTCAAGATCGACGCGTATCGTCGGGCGCTGCAGCATGCCTATCTCGACGATCTCCGCGCCAAGATCTCGCCGCCGGCAGCTCCGGCCGCAGCCGCGGCCGGTGGTGGCCGGGGCGGCGGGCGGGGTGGCGGGCCGGGTGCCCGCGACGTGCGCTCGCTGCTGCGCATGGAACTCCGCAGTCTCGATGGCGACGTGCTGGCGGCCCAGAAGAAGGCCGGCGACGCGGAGACACGGGCGCATCTGGCCGATGTGCACCACGACATCGACGACATCCTGAATCCCAAGAGCGGTGCGTCCGGCGACTGACCGCCGCTGATGCGATGCAGGCAGACCCCCGGGCAACGCGCTCGGGGGTTTGTCGTTTTCTGTCAAACGGACTCGGGACGGTGGCGTCGTTTCTCCAGAGCATCATCAACAACCCACCCACCCAGCGTGCGAGCGATGAAGCACATTGTGATCTGCTGCGATGGTACCTGGAACGATCCCGACGAGCGCGCCGGCGGTCTGGTGGCCCCCACCAACGTGGCCCGCATCGCAGGCGCGGTCGCGTGGCGCGGCGGCGACGTCCGCCAGTTGATGTACTACGACCCCGGCATCGGCACCTCCAGCGACCCCGCCGCACGGCTGCTCGAGGGCTATACCGGTCACGGCGTGTCGGCCAACATCCGCCGCGCGTATCGCTTTCTGGTGCAGTACTACCAACCGGGCGACCGTCTCTTTCTCTTCGGCTTCAGTCGCGGTGCGTTCACCGTGCGGAGCCTCGCCGGTTTGATTCGTACCTGTGGCATCCTCAGGCGCGATGCGATATCCGAGACCGATCGCGCCTTTGCGCTCTATCGCGACCGCTCGCGGGCAATGCACCCGCGCGCCCACGCAGCGATCCTGTTCAAGCGAACCTATGCGATCGAGCCGGTCACCCCGATCCTGTTCATCGGCGTATGGGATACCGTCGGTGCCCTCGGCAATCCGCTCCTGCTCGGGCGCATCAGTCCACACAATCGTTTTCACGATACCACCCTCAGCAGCACGGTCCGTTGCGCCTGCCAGGCGCTCGCCATCGATGAACATCGGCGCCTCTTTGCCCCCACGCTCTGGCACCGACAGCCCGAGGCGACCGATCAGCTGCTGGAACAGATGTGGTTTGCGGGTTCGCACTCGAATGTGGGCGGTGGCTACGCCGATGCGGGATTGGCGGACATCGCGCTGCTGTGGATGGCAGAGCGCGCCAGGGCGCAGGGGCTCGTGCTCGATGCGCTGGACTGCCACCCCAATCCCCGTTGTACGCTGCAGGACTCGCGGACCGGGCTCTTTGCCGTGCTCCCCGGGCGGCTGCGGACAATCGGCGGCGCGCCGGATACCGGCGAACTGGTGCATCCCAGCGTATTGATGCGTTGTGCGCTGGACTCGGGCTACCGGCCGGCGAATCTCCTGGCGTGGCTCGTCCGGAGCGAGGCCGATTTGCGTCCGCACGCGCCGACTCTGGCGCGAGCGGGATAAATTACCGAGAGCAGCAGAGACCTATCTGTCACCGGAGCGGGCGTGACCCCTGGACGTGGTGTGCAGCGATTCGCGTTCTCCGTCGCACTACTGCTGGCGCTAGCAGGCTGTGCCGCGAGCACCGACACCAATACCGCGCCGCCGGTCATCGCACTCGCGCTGACGCCGACCGCCGATACGATCGCTGCCGGCGATTCGGTCGCGGTCATCGGCGTGGTCACGCGCAGCCACTACACCGCCGACGTGCAGATCGAGGTCGGCGGAGCACCCGCGGGCGTCACGGCGACCGTCGCAACCATGCCGGTGAACGGCGGCGATTCGGCCAGCGTCGAGTTGCACGCAGCATCCGGCACGGCGACGGGGACTTATCGGCTGATCGTCACCGCGAGCGGATTCAGTGTGGCGAGCGTCAGGGACACCTTTGCGCTCACCGTGGCACCGCCCGGTTTCACGCTCGCGGCGAGTCCGCCGTCGCTGGTGATTGCGCAGGGCGACACCAACGGCGTGGTCGTGCTGCTCAAGCGCCTCAACTTTCCGGCCAATGTCGTGCTCAGCATCGTCGGTGTCCCGTCGGGCGTCGCCGCGACGTTTTCTCCCGACACGGTGACCACCAGCGCGGCGGGGCTGACGCTCGGAATCGGCGTCGCTGTGCCGCCTGCCACCTACAACCTCACGATCCACGGCTCGTCCGCCGGTGTGACCGACGTGACGACACCCTTTACGCTCATTGTCGTCCAGAGCTCGGGCAGTCTGTGGGCACGGGCGGTTCGCCCGCAGTAGATTCGTGCCGTTCCCCACGTACAATGCACATTCCATCGGGCCGAGGACTCATGATTGAAGTCGCCGGGCTGTCCAAGTCGTACGGAGATGTCGCGGCCGTCAATGGACTGTCGTTCACCGTGCAGGCGGGCGACGTATTGGGGCTGGTAGGCCCGAACGGGGCGGGGAAGACCACGACGCTGCGCTGTCTCTGCGGCATCATCAATCCCACATCTGGCAGTATCAAGGTCGGCGGTCACGATCTTCACACCGACGGTCCGGCCGCCAAGGCGCGGCTCGCGTTTGTGCCCGACGAACCGCAGCTCTTCGAATACCTCACCGTGGACGAACATCTCCGGTTTGTGGGGCGCCTGTACGGTGTTGCCGACGCGGCATCGCGGGCGCCGGAGCTGCTCGAGGAACTCGAGCTCACGGAAAAGCGCCGCGTCCTGCCGGGCGAGCTGTCGCGCGGCATGAAGCAGAAGCTGGCGATCGCGTGCGGCTTGCTGCATCGTCCCGACGCGCTGGTGCTTGACGAGCCGCTGACCGGTCTCGATCCGGGCGGGATCAAGAAGATGAAGGCCACCATCATTGGCCGTGCGCGAGAGGGCGCGGCGGTCATTCTGAGCTCACACCTGCTGCACCTGGTGGAAGAACTCTGCACGCGGGTGCTCGTGGTGCGCCGCGGCAAGCTGGTGGCGTTGGGTACGATCGACGAGATCATCGCGGAACGCCCGGAACTCGCGGGGCAGAGCCTGGAAGACATTTTCCTGACACTCACCGGCGACGCCGTCACACCGGTATGAGCAATACCGCCGGCGCGCTCACCTATCTCACGCAACAGTCGCTGCGCAACCGGATCGCGCGGCAGGGCGCCCGCGTCCGCAACCCGCGCTACTTGCTGGCGCTGGCCTTTGGCCTCTTCTACTTCTGGTCGCTGCTGCTGCGCCGGCAACCGACCCCCGGAACGGGTGCGTCGGACGTCATCGAATCTGTTGCGGCAATTCTGCTGGGACTGACACTGGTGGCGGGCTGGTTTGGTGGTGTGTCACGCACGGCGCTCGCGTTTCAGCCGGCGGAAGTGCAGTTCCTCTTTCCGGCGCCCATCTCAGGTCGCGGACTCATCGCCTACAAGATGGCGCGGAGCCAGCTGGTGCTCCTGCTCAACGCATTGGTGTGGACGGTGCTGTTGCGGCGCTTTGGTGTTCCGGTTGCGTGGCCGTTCCGCTTTGCGGCCGCCTGGGGAGCGTTCTCGGTGCTATCGCTGCACCGGCTGGCGGTAGCACTGCTCCGGACCGCACCGTTGAGCGGCCTCAGGCGCGGCGGCCTCTGGCTGGGCCGGCTGGTGGCAATCGGCATTGTCGGCGCCTTTGCCGCGGGACTCATTCCGCCGCTGCTGGACTTCCGCCGGGCGGGCTTTGACGTGGCGCTTCACGAGCTTGGCACGGCACTCAGTGCCGGACCGGCCGCCATGGCGCTCCGCCCGTTCCGCCTGTTGATCGATCCGCTCTATGCCACCACGATGACGGCGTGGCTGCCGGCGTTCGGCATGGTGGCGGCGATCGTGGCCGTGCATGTGGTGTGGATCCTGGCAATGGACGTGCAATTCCAGGAAGCGGCCGCGACGGCGTCGACCGTGCTCGCGGGCCGACTGGCCACCGTGCGCGCTCGCCGGAGCGGCAGCGCTGCGGTCACGGTCAGGACCGGCACCAAGGCCCGGGAATGGCTGCCCCTCGCGCCGACCGGTAAGCCCGCCGTCGCGATCATCTGGAAGAACACGCTGGCGCTCACGCGCACGTCGTCGGCACGCGCGGCGATCCTGATGGTGACGATGCTCGTGGTGCTGATGCGCGTCACGACCAGTGGCGCCACCGGTGCGGCCGGAACAGCGATGGCGGTGCCGTATGGCGTGCTGGCCGCGGTGCTGCTGATGATGGGGCCGCGCTCGTTGCGCAATGACCTTCGGCAGGATCTGCTCGACCTGCCGCAGCTCAAGACGTTGCCGCTGAGCGGTGCCGAGCTCGTGACGGCGGAGATGATCTCACCCACGCTCGTCCTCACCGTCGCCGAGGTCGTGCTCCTGGCGATCGGCTATTTCGCGCTCCCCGCCGCGACGCGCTCCGGGCTCAGTGCCGGACCGACTGCGGCTCTCGCGATCACGGCACTGCTGGTGATGGTGGCGATGAACGCCGCGAGCTTCGCCATTCAGAATGGTGCCGCGGTGCTCTTTCCCGGCTGGGTGCGGCTGGGCGCGGAAGCCGCCGGTATCGAGGCGATGGGCCAGAATCTCCTGGTCACCTTCGGGTCGTTCTTTGCGCTCATACTGGGACTCATTGTGCCCGCCATTGGCGGCGGTGTTGTGGGCTTCATTCTCTGGGAGCTGGTGGGGCCCGGCCCGCTACCCATTGCGGCGGCGCTGGTCATCGGCGCGGTCGTACTGCTGGCGCAGGTCGCCCTCGTCATCCGCCTGCTGGGCCGGGCCTTCGAGCGGATGGAGCCCACGACGTCCTGACCTTTCCGGGACTCCCAGCCCCGCGACGCCGCGTTATCATTGAGCGCGCGGGCCGGCGTGGCCCATCACATCTGACCGTTCGGAGAGCCGTATGCGTCTCATTCTACCCCTCAGTTCCCTGGCGCTTGCCGCCGTCGTTGTCATGCCCCTCGCCGCCCAGGGCGGCATGGGCCGCGGCGATCCGACCAACACGGTGCAGGGCACCGGTGTGCTGCCCAAGGGCTGGGAGCTTCGCTTTGATCCGGCGCGCGGCCGCCAGCCGGCTCCGCCGATGACCGCCGTCTCCTTTGTCACCATGGGCACCGGCTTCCATATCACCGGCGGGCCAGCAGCGATCTACTTCCGCACCGCGGACGTCGAAAAGGGCAACTTCACCGTGACCGCCAAGTTTGTGGCGGCCAAGAGCATGGTGAACGAGGCTTACGGTGTCTTCATCGGCGGTCAGCACCTGCAGGACTCGACGCAGAGCTATCTCTACCTGGTCATCCGGCCCAAGGATGGCGGCGTCTACATCCAGCACCGCGGCAGCGACGCGCGCCCGTCCGCGGCTGCAGCGCTCTTGCCGTGGACGCCGAATGCCGCGGTCAACAAGGATGATCCGGCCGACGGACACTCGACCAACGAGGTCGGCATCCAGACCACCAAGGACTCCGTGCTGTTCTGGGTCAATGGCAAGCACGTCTTTGGACTTGCCCGTGCCGCGCTCAACGGCATCGCGACCGACGGGCAGGTGGGTATGCGCGTCAATCACAACATCGACATTCACGTCGACAACTTCACCGTCAAGAAGTAAGCGCTCCTGAATGACACGAGCCCCGGCGATCCATCCTTCGATCGCCGGGGCTCGCGTGCATTCGACCGTTACGCAGCGGTCTTCCAGACGCGCTGCAGGAACGTCACCCCGTCCGGCACGCCGAGTCCCGAACAGGCATCCCATCCTGCGGCTGCCGACCACGCACCATTGCTCCCGCTGGTGATGTCCTTGAACGCCGCCGGCACGGCGTACATGCGCGCCGCGAGATTGCGTGGTGCGGTGGGCACCGACTGCTTGCAACGCGCAATCAGCCCCGCCATGAGTGGCGCGACCGCACTCGTCCCGCCGATCACCAGCGACGTGCCATCGACGCGCACGCGATAGCCGGTGGCGGGGTCGGCATCGGCGGCGACGTCCGGCACGCCGCGCATCGCCGTCTTGCCCGCGGTCCTGGGCAGCTTCTGCCACGCGGGTGCGCGATACACGGTTGAGTAGCCGCCGCCGGTCGCTCCGCCACCACCGGCGAGATCGTTCCAGGCAGTCTCGGACGTGCGCGCACCCTTGCGGAGGGCGAGCCGGCTGCCGCCGCAGGCGATCGCAGCTGGGCTCGACGCGGGAAAGTCCACGGCAAGCGCGCCGCTCACGGTACCATCGGTGGCACCGCTGTCTCCCGCTGCCACCACCACCGGCACGCCGATCGCCGCGGCCTCCTGCAGGAGTTCGTGGAGTGCCGTCATGGTCTGCCCAGTCCACACCGCTTCTGGTGCACCCCAGGAGATGGAGATCACATCGGGCCGGTGCGCGGTGTCATGGACCGCCGCCGCGAGCGCGTCGACAAAGCCCTGCGACGTGTTGGGCGCAAAGTAGACCACGATCCGCGCGGCGGGTGCAACGGCCGCGGCGATTTCGATGTCGAGCATCACTTCGCCGTCGCCATCGGCTGGATCGTGCGTGGGCGCGTTGGCGCCGCCGTCGACCGATACAGCGACAACCTGAGACGGTGGGAGCTTGAGCCCGCGGCTGTACGCGACGAGATCGGCGGCAAGATAGCCACCGCCAAACTCCAGCAGCGCGACGCATTGACCTGTGCCGTCACCAGCCGGGAAACGATACGCCGCGGCCACATCCAGCGGTGAGTAACCCGGCTGAGCGGTGGCATGTGCTCGCGCGATGCCGCCGGTGCGGATCCGAAAATGCGGCGCCGCCTGCGGCCGGGAGTCAAAGCCAAAGACACCCGTGATGATGCCGCGAAGCGCGTGGGGCACGCGAAGCGTCCCAACCCGAATGCGAAAGCGCCGCTTCCCGGAACGCACCTGACGCAGGCGCGCCCCGAACGCTCGCCGGAACGCCGTCGCCGTGCCGATCAGCCGCAGCGTTCGCGCGGCAGCGTTTGTGCCGCCGATGGACAGGCCATGCTGATGCGCGAACCGTTCGACCGCCGCGACGTCGGCTGGACGCGATGCGATCGCCGCTGCGAGTTGTTCGCGGGTCAGCGCGGGGTTGCTGTGGCGCCTGCGAGGGACAGCCTGGTAGAGCGCGCGTGCTGCGGTGGTGCCGCTGTGGCGGAGACGGATGGTGACTTGGATCAGCGTATCGGCTGCGACGGGGCCGATAGCCTGGGCGCCGGCGAGCGGCGCACGATGACTTCCCGGTATGGTGACCGGCGTGATGACGCTTGACATTGGAGCCTCCCGGTGATGACGCGCACGCACTGCCGCGTCGGTGAGATGACTCCCACGCGAAAACGTCCGTTAGGGCTCGGGTGGCGAGGGTTGATTGAATCCGTACGCACGCAATACATCGGCGAGCGCAATCTCTCCCAGAATCACCGACACATCGGCGCGGCTCACTACCGGCAGAACGTTGCGCTGAGTGCTGGCCATGCGTTCCAGTGCATCCGCAAGCGTGTGATCGGGATGCAGATGGCCGGTCTCCGGGGTGTGCGTCACGCCCGGCGCCACTGGCCGCATGGCGCGCACCACCCGCAGCTGGGTGCCGTGCGCTTCGGTCGTGGGGAGGTGAATCCCGTCCTGGTGCGCGAGCGCTTCGTAGATCGGCTCGCGCTGCAGCTTGTAGGAAATGAAGAAGGCCACAAGGTTGGCGATCATCAGCGGCACGATGATGGCATAGTCGCGCGTCATCTCGAAAATCATGATGACCGATGTGAGCGGCGTCCGCACCACACCGGCAAAGAGGGCGCCCATCCCCACCAGCGCGTATGCGCCGGCACCGGCCGTATGCATCGGATCGATGAGATGGGCCACGTTGCCCACTGCCGCACCGATCATCGCGCCCATGAAGAGGCTCGGACCAAAGATGCCGCCCGCATTGCCCGAGGCATAGCAGACCGCGGTGGCGACGATCTTGAGCACCGCGAGCAGGACCACCGTCCAGAGCAGCATGTTGCCGCCGAGCGCCTGCTCGACGACGGGATAGCCGACGCCCATGACGTTCGGCACAAAGTATCCCATGAGGCCAACGACCAGACCGCCAACCGCCGGCTGCCACCAGAGTGTGGTGGGCTTGAGCCGGCGGAAGCGCCGCCGCAGCGACAGCAGCAGCCGCACGAACGCCGCCGATCCCAGCCCGCCCACTACACCGAGCGCTGCGTACCACACGAACTCGCTGGGATGGAGCAGCTGGTAGGGCTCGACATGAAAGAGCGGCTCATCGCCCAGCAGGAGATGCAGCACCATCCAGGCGGTGGCCGATGACACGACGACCGCGCCGAGGACGGGGGCCTGCATGTCGCCCACGATTTCCTCGAGCGTAAAGAGCACGGCGGCAATAGGCGTGTTGAACGCTGCGGCGAGCGCCGCCGCACCACCGAGCGGCAGCAACAGCTTGACTTGATCGTTGCTCAGGCGGAGACGCCGGCCGATGACGGAAGCGATGCCGGCACCCATCTGGACCGATGGGCCTTCGCGGCCAAGCGCGATGCCGCTCGCCAGCGACGTGGTGCAGCAGACAAACTTGCCGATCACGGTATAGAGCGAGATGCGGCCTTCGTCGATGATCAAGGCCGCTTTGGTCTGCGGAATACCGCTGCCGCGTGCACCGGGGAAGTAGCGGTAGAGGAGATACCCGCTGACAATCGCCCCGAGGACCGGCACCACCGCGCGGCGCCAGGGCGCGCCATCGGCGGGATAGAGGTGAACCGCCAAGCGCCCGGTGAGGAGGATGAACGCCACCACCACCAGACCCACCAAGGCACCGATCACCACCGCCAGCACGAGGGTGAGCTGGCTTTCCCGCTGGCGAAGCTGGCCCAGGCCAGCCGCGATCCGGCGAGTCCAGTCCGATGGTGGCGCCGCAACTGGCGTGACGGGGTTCACCCGCGCAATATATGACCCTTGCCTCGCTTGGCGGGCGGCGCCACCTTAGTCGGCTCCGCGGCCCTGCCGCTGCGGCTAGGACAGGTGTCCGAGTGGCTGAAGGAACCGGTCTCGAAAACCGGCATACCGGCAACGGTATCGAGGGTTCGAATCCCTCCCTGTCCGCTTTCCCTTGGCGTTATGGTGCCCGTGGCACCGGTGCCGCATCAAAGCGCCGGATGTAGTCCGTAATCGTCCGCACTGCCCCCACAAAGAATCCCGGCATGATCCGATCGGGCGAATCGCTCGGCTTGTGATAGTCCGGATGGTCTTCCACGCCGAAATAGACGAAGGGAATTCCTTTCGCCGCGAACGCGCCCTGGTCAGACTGGTTGGTCCAGTCGTCCCGCGGCACGCCAGGACTGTCGTGCCCAATGAGCAACATGATCGGCGCGCAATCCGCCGTCGCCTGCACCAGCGGTTCGAGCGACGTGTTGCGTCCCGGTCCGGCGGCGTACAGCTGATTCTTCGTATTGCGGCTTACCATGTCGAGATTGACGTTGAGCAGGATGCTGCCGAGCGGAATCGGCGGATTGGCGACAAAGGCACGGCTGCCAAGGAGGCCCGCTTCTTCGCCATCGACCGCGGCAAATACCATGGAGTGCGCTGGCGGCGCGTGCTCGAAGTAGCGGGCAAGCGCGAGCAATCCCACGGTGCCGGAGCCGTTGTCATCCGCCCCATTGCAAATGGAGTCGCCGGCCACAGCACGGCAGCCCGCGCCGCCTCCCGCCACACCGATATGATCGTAGTGCGCGGTCACCACGATGTACTGATCGGGAAAGCGCGTGCCCTTGACGAGGCCCACCACGTTCCAGCCACCCTTCACGTTGCGAACGCGCGCCCGCGTCGTGTCGATGGTAAACGCTTCGACACGTCCCGCCGGGAGCACCGCGAGCTTGAGCGCATCAAAGCGCGCGGCGATGAAGTTGCGCGTTGCGATGCCGCCCGGCGAGCCGATGGCGCGGCCGCGCATCGAGTCGTCCGCGATGCGATAGAGGTCGGACATCATTGTCACCGAATCGAGCGCAGGCAGCGCAGGGCAGCCGGCGTGGACCGGCGGAATGCTGGCGAGCGCCCCGCCGGATACGGCGGTCGCATGCGCGCAGGCGATCGCGCCGGTCAGTAGAGCGACAGCGGCGACAGGACGACGATGCATCAGCGTACTCCGAAGGTGTGAGACGGCATGAGACTAGAAGAGTCGCGCGACCGCATAGATCACCAGGCCGGCGAGCCCGCCGACCAGTGTCCCGTTGAGCCGGATGAACTGCAGGTCGCGTCCCACGGCGAGTTCGATGCGGCTGGCCGCCACCTGCGGATCCCAGTCTCGCACCGTGGCCGCAATCAGATCCGCGATTTCCTGCCGGTGTTGCGCCAGCATCGCGGCAAGCACATCCGCCAGGAAGTGATCGATCTCGCCTCGCAACTCCGGATTGTCGCGCAGCGACGCGGCGAGCGCCATCAGCGCCTCTTCCAGCGGTTCCAGCGAGGCGTGCTCGGGATCCTCGCGATAGCGCTCGGCGGCCCGCCGCGCGCGGTCCCACACGGACGATACCAGATCTTCGACCACCGGATGGCCGAGCAGGTCCTGCTTGAGCCGTTCCGTGCGCGCAATCATTTCCGGTGAGGTCTTGAGACGCTGAATGAATTCCTGGACCACGACTTCGAAGCGCCGCCGCAACGGATGCGCGGGGTCGTGTGTGATCTCATCGAGCATGCGCTGGACGCCGCCGATCATGCGCTCGGCGACCGCGTCGCGCACGCCGAGGGGCAGCCAGCGCGGACTCTCCTGGCGGACCTTGTCGCGAATCGCGTCGTGACCTTCGACCACGGCGCTGCCGATCAGGCGCGTGGCTTCGTCCAGCAGTTCCTGCGGCCGGCCATCGGCCGTGGCGACGGTGAGCACGTCGCCGATCAGCGGCGCCAGCTGCACGCTTTCCAGGCGCGTGACGGCGCTCCGCTGCATGAACTCCTTCACCTCTGCTTCCGGGAGCGCGGTGACCGCTTGCGCCAGCCCGCTTGCGACCTGCTGTGCCAGCCGGCGTGGATTGCCCGGAGTGTCAAGCCAATCGCCCAGCCGCTCGGCCGGCTTGATTCCGGCAAGACGCGCATCGAGCACCGCGCGCGACAGAAAGTGGTTCTGCACAAAGTTGCCGAGGATGCGGCCGACGCGATCCTTCTGCGTCTGCATGATGGCGGTGTGCGGAATGGGGAGCCCGAGCGGCCGGCGGAAGAGCGCGGTGACGGCAAACCAGTCGGCGAGCCCGCCCACGAGCGATGCCTCCGCGGTGGCGCGGACATAGCCAAGCCACGGGTGAAGCGGTTCGAGGAGCTTGGCGATCATGAAGATCACCAGCGCCACCAGCAACAGCCCCGACGCGGCGAGCTTCATCTGGCGGAGCGCCGCCTTGCGGCTGGCTTCGTCGGCGAGCGGGGGCGGCGCGGTCATGATGAGGGGGAAAGTACAGCGCGTGGGTCCGCCGGAGCGAATATATTGGTCGCCCGAGGGGACAGGTGCTCGAGTGGTTTAAGAGGCTCGCCTGGAAAGCGTGTAGGCGGTGTAAGCCGTCTCGAGGGTTCGAATCCCTCCCTGTCCGTCGTGTGAATCCCCCTGCAATGGCTGGCGCAACGTCAATCACCGCCATAGGTTGGATGACGTGATCGCGTATCTGCGCCGCCGCCGCTGGCTTGCTGCCTTGCTGCTTCTCGCCTCTCCGGCGGTGGGCGGCCAGGCGATGCCGTTGCTGCACCCGTGTACCACGAGCGACACCGTGGCCATGGGATCGCAGATGGCCATGCCCGGCATGGCGCACGGCAGTTCGCACGGAACACCGGCGCACGAGCCGAGCCATCACGATTGCACCTGCATCGGCTGCTGCTACACCGCCACTGTCGCCGCTGCGCCCACGATTGTCACCGTCGCACTTGCCGCGCCCACGTATCGTGTGTGGCCGGTCATCGAAGCGGCTGTGCCGGTTGTCACCCTTCTCGACCGTCTCCCCGAAGCCACCGCACCTCCTCGCGTCTGACATCGGCGCTCCGGCGCCACATGCGTGATCGCGGCTCCGCCTTTCTCAGGGAAGGCGTGTGCCCATTGCATCATGACTATGTGCAGTTGTCAGAGGAGAGGACATGCAACATCCAGAGGCGTCACCATGGGTGGGATTACGGCGGAGCGCCGTGACGGCGGCCGTGTGCTGCGCGGTATTCGCGATGCCGCTGGCGGCCCAGGTCACTACCACCCCGCCGCCACCGCGGCCGGACACCGTCCAGTTGCTCACCCCGATTGGGGTGACGGTCCGGCATCGTGACACGACCCGGACCGACACCACTCATCCACCACTGATGCAGCGCCTCACGCTGCCGGCCATTGCCTCGGTGACCGCGGCACAGGCCGCCCGCACGGTCAATGCGGTCGACGCGGAGGACGCGGTCAAGTACCTGCCGAGCACATTCTTGCGGAAGCGGAATTTCGGCGACAACCAGGCGACGATTGAATCCCGGGTCTGGGGTGTGGGATCGAGTGCTCGCACGCTGGTCTTTGCCGATGGCGTGCCACTTACGGCGCTCATCGCCAACAACAACACCATCGGTGCGCCACGTTGGGGCCTGGTCTCTCCCAATGAGATTGCCAGGATCGATGTGATGTATGGGCCGTTTTCGGCGGCGTACGCGGGCAATTCGATGGGCGAGGTGATGGAGATTACCACGCGCTTTCCGACCCGTCTCGAAGGCGGGATCGAACAGACGGCAGCGGCGCAGACCTTTTCACTCTATGGCACCGATCAGACATTCGGCACATCACAGACGGCCGGCTATCTGGGTGATCGCCTCGGCCGCCTCTCCTTCTGGCTCAGTGGGAACTATCAGAACTCGCAGAGCCAGCCGTTGAGCTACGTGACGAGCACCAGCTTTCCCTCGGGGACCGCCGGCGGCTTTGCGGCGCAGAATAAACTCGGCGCCACCGCCAACATTCTCGGTGCCGGCGGGTTGCTGCATACCGGGATGACCAATCTGACAGGCAAAGTCGCGTACGATCTGACGCCGTCGCTTCGCGCGACCTACACCGCGGGATACTGGGATAACTCCTCGACGTCTGACGCAGCGACCTATCTGACCGGCGCCGGCGCTCCCACGTTTGCATCCCAGTCCGGCTTTGCCAGCGGAACCAACGTGCTTTCGGAACAACACCTGGCGCAGTCGCTGTCGCTGCGGACCGACACACATCGCGACTGGGATGTTGAGGTCGTCGGCAGCATCTACAACTTCGAGCACGACCGGCAGAACTCCCCGAGTGCGGCCACGGCCGACACGACCTTCAATGCAGCCGGGAAGATCGCGGTGCTCGACGGCACGGGCTGGCGCACACTCGACGTCAAGGGAAGCTGGCACGCCGGTGGCGACAGCGCGATTCACACCGTCAGCGCGGGCGTGCACTCCGACTACTACGATCTTTACAACCCGACCTACAACACGCTGGACTGGCACGGTGATGCGACCACCACGGTGGCCACCGAAGGTGATGGCAAGACGCAGACACTCGCGGCCTGGATTCAGGACCGGTGGCGCATCCGCCCCGATCTTGCGCTCACCGTGGGCGGGCGCCTGGAGAACTGGCGAGCGTTCGACGGCCTCAACGTGAACGGCAGCACCCGCGTGGTCCAGCCATTTGTGTCGGACAATCGCTTCTCTCCCAAAGGCATACTGGCCTGGACGGCGTCGCCGCAGTGGTCATTTACCGGGTCCGTTGGCAAGGCATATCGCTTTGCCACTGCGTCAGAGCTCTATCAGCTGGTGTCGACCGGCACGACGTTCACGTCGCCGGCGCCCAACCTCAAGCCGGATGATGATCTGTCGACCGAGTTGCGCGCCGCGCGGACGACGGGCCGCGTGCGGACGCAGTTGTCGCTCTTTCAGGACGACGTACACGATGCGATCATCTCGCAGTTCCTGCCGCTCGTGCCGGGCTCGTCCACGCTCTATTCCTATCTTTCCAACGTGGACCATGTGCGTGCGCGCGGCGCGGAACTCGTGCTCGGCACCACCGATCTCGGCGTGCCCGATCTCGATATCAACGCGAGTGCGACCTGGGTGGATGCGCGAGTGCTCGCGATCTCGGGGCAGGCAAGTGCCGGGGCGACACCCGGCAGCGACGTCGGCAAGCGGTTGCCGCAGATCCCGGAATGGCGCGGCGACATCAACGCGATCTACCATCCCGGAAATCGTTGGTCGCTGTCGCTTGCGGGGCGTTACAGCGGGCCGCTGTACACCACGCTCGACAATTCGGATGTGAACCCGAACACCTACCAGGGCTTCAGTTCGTGGCTCGTGTTCGACACGCGCTTGACCTGGCGGTTCGGCGCGCACTGGACACCGTCCCTCGGCGTCGACAACCTGCTGGACCGCAAGTACTTCTTCTTCCATCCGTTTCCCCAACGGACCTTTGTCGGGGGACTCAAGTATGCGTTCTGATTATGCGCTGATCGCGCCGGCTCTGCTCATCGCTCTGACCGCGTGCATGCATGAGGATAGTGTCCGCTTTGGCGCGGCGGACACGTTGAGCGCGCCGACCAGCGTGGGCACGGCACCGATGGTGGCGATGTCACCAGCCGGCGTGCTGGCATCCGCATGGGTCTCTGCGCCGGATTCGGGAATCGACGGCCGCCTCTACGTCAGCACTGCCGGTGGACAGGTGGCGGAAGTGCAGGACACGCTGGGCCCGATCGAAGGCCACGGCGAGTCGCCGCCGAAATTGGCCTACGGCAGCGATGGCAGTCTGGATGCGATCTATGTGGTGGTCAAGGATGTGCTCACCGCGCGTCAACCGCTCGAGGCGTTGCGCTTTGTGCGATCGAGCGATGGTGGCAAGGCGTGGAGTGCACCGGTCACGGTGACGGACGACGCCGTATTCGGCCTGCACAACTTTCACGCGCTGCACGTTGCGCACGATGGCACGATCTACGTGTCGTGGCTGGGCGGCGAAGAGGGAAAGTCGACCGTGTGGATCACCCACTCCACCGACCAGGGTGTGACGTGGGCTCCGCGGGTGCGCGTCGATACGGGCCTTGCGTGCGATTGCTGCCGCACCGCGTTGGCGAGCACGCCCGATGGCACCCTCTACATCGCCTGGCGTCACATCTTTCCCGGCAGCGTCCGCGACATCGTCGTCGCGCATTCGAGCGACCACGGCATGCGCTGGTCCGATCCCGTGCGAGTACATGCCGACGACTGGGTGGTAAACGCCTGTCCGCGGGCGGGCCCGTCGCTGCAGGTGGACAGCATCGGCCGGGTGCATGTGGCGTGGTGGACAGGCAAGGAGAAAGCGGCCGGTGTGTGGTACGCACGTTCGACCGACGGCGGAAAATCCTTCTCCGCGCCACTCCCCCTGGGTGTCGCGGACTTTTCCCGGCCGGCGCATGTGCAGCTTGCGGTCGGACCTGGCGATCTGGTGGCCGCCGTCTGGGATGACGGTACGATGGCGCAACCGCGAATCGTCATTCGTGTCTCGCACAACGGCGGTGGTGCGTTCGGCACAACCGATCCGCTGAGCGGTCCGGGCCGCTCGGCGGCGTTTCCGGTGCTGGCGGTCCATGCGCACAGCATTGTGGCCGCGTGGTCGGAGAGCAGCGCTCCGCCGGCGCCGGCGGCGCCCATGACAATGCCGGCCAACGGCGCGCCCAAGCATCGCGGGATCAAGCCGATCGGCAACGGTGAAGTGGTGCTCCGCCATGGTGTGCTCGAATGATCCGGACGACAGGGTGCTGGCGTGCGGCGGTGATCGCCGCGTCGGCCATCCTTGCCGGCTGTCACCACGATGGCAACGCCGGCGGTGCGGCGTTTCACCCCGCCCAGGTCGGCGATGTACTCGCGCCGTACGCGATGCCATCGTTGAGTGGCGACACGGTGCGTATCGCGCCGCATCAGGCGTTGACGCTGGTGAATGTGTGGGCCACCTGGTGCACGTCATGCCGAGAAGAAATGGCCGACCTCGACACACTGCAGCACGACTACGCGCCGCGCGGTCTGCGGGTGGTGGCTGTGAGCGTCGATCAGGGCGACAATGCGCGGGTGCAGCGCTTTGTCGAAGATCAGCATCTTGCGTTTACCGTGGTCCATGATCCCGCCGGCGTGATTCAGGAGCAGTACAACGTCGTGGGCCTGCCCACGAGCTATCTGGTCGACAGCACCGGCAAGGTGCTGTGGGAGCACACCGGCAACATTGCCGATGTGCTGGGCGAATTGCGCGGTGCGGTCACGGGCGCGCTCGGACCCGGGCGGTGAAGCGCTACGACGGCCGGTACTTTGCCAAGTGGTATCGCGATCGGCGCCACGCCATTGGCAGCGCGGCGGATCTCGAGCGACAGGTAAGCTTTGCCGTTGCCGCCGCAGAGCAGGTGATCGGCCGCGCCGTCGCCTCCGTGCTCGATCTCGGTGCGGGCGAAGGGCGCTGGCAGCCCGTGCTGCACCGCTTGCGGCCGCGCGCCCGCTACGCCGGTGTCGACTCCAGCGAATGGGCGGTCAACCGTTGGGGAGCACGTCGCAATCTTCGGCTCGGGACGATTGGTGAGCTCGACGCTGTTGGCGTCGACGGGCCTTATGACCTGGTCGTCGCCGCCGACGTACTGCACTATCTCCCCGCCGCTGCACTTCGGCGCGGATTGGCCGAGATCGAGGCGCGGGCCGGCGGAGTGGCATATCTGCCGCTCTTCACCAGCGAGGACAATATCGACGGCGACCGCGAAGGCTTTCAACGCCGCAATGCCGCCGCGTATCGGCGCCTCTTCCACGCCGCCGGCCTGACGGCGCTGGGGATGCACCTCTGGCTGCCTCGCTCGCGGCGGGAAGAGCTTTCCGCGCTCGAAGGGGCGTGGTAGCTTACCCCTTCGATGCCCGCCAAGACTCGCCTCCTCGACGCCCCAGCCATGGGGCGCGTCGTTGCGCGGATGGCCTCCGAATTGATCGAACGCACCGCCGGCGCGGGTCCGGTGGTCCTGGTAGGAATCCAGCGCCGCGGTGTTCAGCTCGCGGACCGCCTCGCTCCCCTCATCGATGGTGCTCTGGATCAGCCGCTCCGTCGCGGCATGCTCGACATCACGCTCTATCGTGACGATCTGCAGGCCATCGGCCAGCGGCCGGTGGTGCGCGAGACGCGTCTGCCGGTCGATCTCACCGCCAGCACCGTGGTGATCGTCGACGATGTGCTCTTTACCGGTCGCACCGTACGCGCGGCACTCGATGAGATCGCCGACTTTGGTCGCCCGCGACGCATTCTTCTCGCCGTCCTGGCCGACCGCGGCGGCCGCGAGCTGCCGATCGCCGCCGATGTGGTCGGGATCAGCGTTGCCACCGCACCCGCCGATCGCGTGATGGTGCAGGTCAAGGAACTCGATGGCGAAGATGCGGTCGACCTGGTGCGCGGAGAGACGTCATGACCGATTCCGTGCTCGGCAAGGACCTGGTGGGACTCGAACCACTCACGGCGCAGCAGATCACCGCGATTCTTGACACGGCCGAACCGTTCAAGGAAGTGTCGGAGCGGCCTATCAAGAAGGTGCCGGCGTTGCGCGGCAAGACGATCGTCAATCTCTTCTTCGAAGCCTCCACCCGCACGCGCATCTCGTTCGAATTTGCCGAGAAGCGCTTGTCTGCCGACACAGTCAATGTGCAGGCAGCCGGCTCATCGGTTTCCAAGGGCGAAACGCTGGTCGACACCGCGCGTAATCTCGAAGCGATGCGGATCGACATGGTGGTGATCCGCCACGGTGCGTCGGGCTCCGCGCAGTTTCTCGGCTCGCGCATCCGTTCCAACGTGATCAACGCCGGCGACGGCAAGCATGAACATCCCACGCAGGGTCTCCTCGATCTTCTCACGCTGCGCGATCGCTTTGGGAGTCTGGCCGGACTCAAGGTCTGCATCGTGGGCGACGTACTCCACTCGCGCGTGGCGCGCAGCAACATCTGGGGCCTCACCAAGCTCGGGGCCGAAGTTGCCGTCTGCGGACCGCCGACACTGCTGCCGAGTCATGTGGAAGAGCTGGGTGTGACCGTATTCCGACGCGTCGAGGATGCGATCCAGTGGGCAGACGCGCTCAATGTGCTGCGCCTGCAGCTCGAGCGGATGACCGCCGGATTCATCCCCTCGCTGCGCGAATACAATCGCGTCTTCGGTGTGACGGCGGAGCGCCTGGCGCGGGCGCCCAAGGATCTGCTGATCCTGCATCCCGGGCCAATGAATCGCGGCGTGGAAATCGATTCCGATGTGGCCGATGGCGAACATTCCGTGATTCTCCCGCAGGTGACCAACGGGGTCGCGGTGCGGATGGCGGTACTCTACCTGCTGGCGGGCGGTTCGCCCGACTGGGCCAGCGATGGGGGCGAAGGGTGAGCGTGATTCTCTTCCGCGGCGGTCGCATCGTCGATCCGTCGCAGGGCCTCGATCAGGTGAGCGATCTGCTGGTGCAGGACGGTCGCGTCGCGGCAATCGGCCAGGAACTTGGCACTCCGGATGGCGCGCGCACCGTGGCGGCCAGGGGGCTCGTGATCGCGCCGGGGTTGATCGATGTGCATGTGCATCTGCGCGAGCCGGGACAGGAAGATCGCGAAACGATCGCGACCGGTGCTGCGGCCGCGGTGGCCGGCGGATTCACCGGCATCTGTGCGATGCCCAACACCGATCCCGTGATCGACAATCAGGGCGCAGTGGGATTCGTCAAAGCCAAGGGTCAGGCGGCCGGTCTCGCGCGCGTCTATCCGATCGGCTGTATCTCTGTGGGCCAACGCGGTGAACAACTCGCGGAATTCGGCGAAATGGTCAGTGCCGGCGCCGTGGCGGTGAGTGACGATGGCCATCCGGTGATGTCCGGCCATTTGATGCGCACCGCGCTCGAGTACGCCCGCACCTTTGGCATTCCGGTGGCGGATCACTGCGAGGATCTGCCGCTCGGCGAGGGTGGCGCGATGCACGAGGGGATTGTCTCCACCCGGCTGGGCCTCAAGGGCATTCCCGCGGCGGCCGAAGAGATCCATGTGGCGCGCGATATCATCCTCGCGCGGCTCACGGGCGGACACGTTCATCTCTGCCACATGAGCACCCGCGGATCGGTCGCCATGATCCGGCGCGCCAAGGAAGCCGGGCTGCCGGTGACCGCGGAAGCGGCGCCACACCACTTTTCCCTCACGCACGAGCGGTGCGAGGGCTACGACACCAACGCGAAGATGAACCCGCCGCTCCGGGAAGCCGAGGATCGCGACGCGATTCGCGCGGCGCTGGCCGACGGTACGCTGGACTGTATCGCCACTGACCACGCGCCGCATCATTACGACGCCAAGGAGCGCGAGTTCGACGACGCACCAAACGGCATTATCGGCTTGGAGACCGCGCTCTCATTGGCACTGCGGGAACTGGTCAATCCGGGAGTGCTCGACCTGCCGCGGCTGATCGAGCGGATGAGCTGCGCCCCCGCGCGCCTCTGGCACCTCGAGGGGGGCACGCTGCGGCAGGGCTCGGCGGCGGATATCGTCGTCTTTGACCCGGCGGCCAGCTGGACGGTCGAGCCGGCCCGGTTCCAGTCCAAATCCCGCAACACGCCCTGGGCCGGCGAAGAGCTTCCCGGGATCGTCCGCTACACCGTCGTGGGCGGGCGGATGGTCTGGGAAAGCGGCGCCACCCCGGCCAAGGGCGGCGGCGTTCATCCCCACGGGATGTGATAGATTACCGGGCGTGACTCCCTGTCTCCGGGCCGCGGTGCCGCGATGACCGACACGCCGCACGATCTGTCCGCTGTCGAGCAGCTCCTTGCCGAGCGCGATGCGCTGCACGGCTGGCTCGCGCGCCTCAACCAGGCTGGCGCGACCACGCCGGAAGGTGTGCGCGATCGCGTGCGCCGCGACTACGAACAACGCCTTGAACACCTCACGCACGGTCTCCGCGCGCACGCCGACACGATCGGCGGCAAGCTCGCGGCAGATCGCTCCGAGTTCGCCACGCTGACGGCGCGCGCGACGGCCGCGCGCGAAGCCCTGGCCGAGGCGGAGTTGCGCCACGCGGTCGGCGAGTTCGAGAGCTCGCGTTTTGAAGCGGAGCGCACCCGTCACGCCAGCGATCTTGAAGCCTTCGATCTCTCCCTCTCCGCTGTCGCGGATCGTATCGCACGCCTCGAAGATGTGCATGCCGTCGTCACGCGCCCGCCGGCGATCGCCGCCGACGAGCCGGGGACAGAGACCGAGGACGAGTCCGTCGTGGTGCTGTCGATCGAGGACTCGGTGGTGATCAGTGATCTGGCGCCCGATGAAGACGTGCCCGAGCCGGCGCTCAGCATCTTTGACGACCCGCCGCCGGAGCCGGCGGTCGAGGCCGTAGCGCCCGAAGCAGCCATGCCGGAAGCACCAGTTTTCGGGGCGCTGTCCTTCCGGCCTTCGGGCCAGCAGGCATCGGATCTTGCACGCCCGGCGGCCCCGCCGCGGTCCGGTCGTCCAGCGGAGTCCGTTCTCTCGATCGGGATTCCCGCCGCCGGCGTGCCGCCCCAGTTCATTCGACCCGGTGAACGCCTTAAACAGGACCCCGCAGTGAGTGCGGCTACCGCAGCCAGCGATGCGGTGTTCGGTGAAGAGATCGTCGCCAGCGGCCCGGTGCCCGAAGCCGCACCGATCGCGGTGGGCCGGACGCTGCGTTGCGGCGAATGCGGCGCCATGAACCGTCCGCTCGAATGGTACTGCGAAAAGTGCGGTGCGGAGCTGACGGCGGTCTAGGTGCGCGTTCCGCGAGTCGCCAGTTTGCTCGCGGCGTTGGCCTGCTGCTCGCTCCTGCCCGGGCTGCTGTCCGGCCAGTCCGTCCACGGCCGGGTCCTCGATGCGAACAGCCGCCGCGCGATCGTGGGCGCACTCGTCGAGCTTCGCGACCTCACCGGCAAACCCCTCCGGATCGTGCTCACGTCAGGGTCGGGCAACTTCGAGATCACCACGCCCGCAGCGGGCCGCTACTTCTACCGCATCGCGGCCATCGGCTACGCGCCGCGGCCTCCCGCACCAATCACCGTGCCGGCCGACGGACTCAATCTTGGCGACCTGACCCTGTCGGCGACGGTCATGCGGCTGCCGGACCTGCTGGCAATCGGCCACGGCAAGTTCTGCGGCAAGAGCAAGGTTCCTGACGAGACGTTCGATCGCATCCTGGAGAGCGCGAACACTTCGCTCGAGATCATCGCGGCAACCATCGACTCGCGGCGAGTGGGATTCGACGTGCTCGAAATCCACGAGCGTTCGCTGTACAGTGCGATGGGCGCGATCGTGATCGCGGACAGCATGACGCTTCCACTGGCGCGCTGGCCGGTGCAGAGCATCGATCCCGATTCACTGCGGGCCTTCGGCTTTGGCCGCGAGGTTCGCCCAGGCGATCCGGGGAGTCGCGAGTACTATGGTCCCGATCCCAGAGTGCTCTTTGCCGACTGGTTCCTGGCCTCGCACTGCTTCTCGCTCGACAAGGTGAAGGCCGGCGCGGAAACACTGCACGTCCGCTTTGCACCGGCGGCCAAGAGCAAGCTGATCGACATTGGCGGCGAACTCCTTCTGGACGCGCACAACCTGGCACTGCTGCAGTTCTCGTTCACCCACCGGAATCTGCCGAGCTGGATGCCGGATCAGGCGTCGGGCGGCGACATGGAGTTCCAGCAGCTGGCATCGGGACTCTGGATTGCGGCCAGCTGGTCAATCTGGGCGCCAGTGGAACGACTCCCGGGACCAAACAATCCGGCGGAGGTGGCTGGTCGCACCGAGACCCGTGGTCATGTCATCAAGGTCTATCTCGGCGGGGTCGACAGCACCGGCGTCAAAACCGACTCGGCGCACTAGAGAAGCGTGTTTGCGGGAGAGACGCCGGCCCGTCGTGAGAGCGAGGGGTCGGCGCTGCGTTTATGAGACCACAACGCGGCGTATCGCGTAAGCGTGGTGGGTGAAGAAGCCAAATGACGACCAGTTTGCCTTGCGGGTCACCACGTGCAACGCGCATATCTGTCGCGCTTCTTCCTCTGGCCTCAATGGCATTTGAACTCTGCACATTCGGTGCACTCGAGTTGCGGACTGCAGGTGGCGACCCGGTTCCGGGCGCTGCCGGCCAGCCCAAGCCGCTGCTCATCCTCGCTCTTGCCGCGCTGACGCCCGGCGGTATTCCTCGCGACCGCCTGCTCAAGGCGCTCTGGCCTGGCATCGAGCGCGAGCGTGCCCGCGCCACGCTCAAGCAGCATCTCTATGCGTTGCGGCGCGCGACGGGCGAGCCCGATCTCGTGAGCGGCTCCCCCCGTCTGCGCGTGAATCACAAGATGCTGCGCGTCGACGCGCTCGATTTTGCGGCGCATGTCGACGGCGGGCGGCTGCGTGAAGCGGCCGCGCTGTTGCGAGGCGATCTGCTGGAGGGCGTGTTGAGCGGTCCCGACGTTCGCCCTGAGCTTGCGGCCCTGGTTGCGGAGATTCAGCGCGAATTCGCCGCCAAGGTGACGCTGGTGCGCGAGGCAGAAGCGGTGCGGCGCTCAACGATTGCCGTGGCCAACCGCGTCGAGGTACCGCTCGCCGTGCGCGCGGCCGAACGGGAGGTGGTGTCGGCGACTCAGCGTTTTGTGCGCGGCATGGTGACGCTGCCGCTCGATGCGCTTGCGGCGTATCACCGCGCCGTGTGGTGTTCGCACGATCTGCTCGAAGCACTGCGCGGCGCCGAGCTCGCGAGCGTTGCGGCAGGCCGGATCGCCGAGATGGTGGAACCCGCGCGAGCGCTCTGGCTGCGCTCCGATCTGGTCCGACGGATGGAGCACGCGGCGCCGGGCGAACGCGTCGATGTCGAGACAAGGGAATGGCTGCTTCAGGGTGGCGTGCGCACTACCGATGCGGTCGGCAGTGCGCTCGAACGCCATCTTCTGGAAGACGCATTTGCCGGGCAGTTGCGCGACCGGACGCGGTGGGAAACGTCGCAGGTGATCGACGCCAGCGTGCCGCCTGCCGCACCGCGCATCCTGGCGATCGGCGGCGGAGCGGCAGCGCTTGCCGATGCGCTGCCGCTGCTGGAGCGGAGTGCGACGGTGGTGATCAACGAGGCGGGCGATGACGTGCTCGCGCTCGCGGCGATCCGTCTTGGTGCCCTCGATCGTCGCCTCGTGTCCATTGAAGGCGATCCGTTCCGCCGGATCGCGGAACTCGAAGCGGCGGGGCCGTTTGATCTGATTCTCACGGGGACGATGTTTGATCGCCTCAATGCGCGAGCAGCCACCTGGCTGGTCACCCGGCTGCTGCATCTGCTGGCTCCGGAGGGTGAGCTCCTTCTCACCAGCCTGGTCACCGACGAAAGCTTCAGCCCATGGCTGCGGCACATTGTCGGCTGGGACCTGGTGGAGCGCGATCAGGACGATCTGCTCCTCCTGCTGGGCGAGGCGGCTGCCCAGTGGGAGATGGTGTGGGAGGAAAACGCTGCGCGCACCGTCTGGCGTGTGCGGCTGCACGCACGGGTGGCCGAGCGAGCCCGCAGCGCTCCGGAGCGCACCTGAGCTTGGCCGCGCGACATATTCTGCAGTCCCTTGTCACCCATACCCCGAGAGGATCCATGCGATTGAAGACGCTCGTTCCCGCGCTCGCCCTGCTCGCCTCGACCGTGGCCTGCTACCATGCCACCATCGAGACTGGCGCCACGCCGTCGACACAGGTCATCGACAAGCCGTTTGCCTCCGGGTGGATCTACGGCCTCATTCCGCCCAGCACCGTGTCCACGGCGGCCAAGTGTCCCAACGGCGTTGCGAAGGTTGAGACCCAGCTTTCGTTCGTCAATCAACTGGTCACCTTCATTACCGGGGGTATCTACACGCCGATGTCGATCCGGGTGACATGCGCGACGGGCAAGGTTGCGTCAGCAGCTGCGCCGCACGCCGACGTGTCGGTGAACGTCTCGGCCGGTGACGACTCGGTGCGGGCGGCGTTTGCGAAGGCGGCGGATCAGGCGGTGCGGGCGAACCGGCCGGTCCTGGTGGACGTGCAGCAGTAATTCCCAGGACGGAGCCCAAATGACAACCGCCCGCCGGAAGCGATTCCGGCGGGCGGTTTGTCGATGAATCCCGAGTGCTTACTTGGCCTTGTTTGCGGCCTTGGCCAGGCGGCTCTTGGTGCGCGCCGCGGTGTTGCGGTGCACGATGTTCTTCCGGCCGGCGCGATCGATGACCGCGGAGGCTTCCTTGAACGCCTTGGCCGCGTCGGCCGGGGAGGACGCCGTCCGTACCTTCTTGATCGCCGTGCGCAGCTCGCTGCGCGTCGCGCGGTTGCGGGACGTGCGCGCCTTGGTCTGGCGCATGCGCTTGCGGGCGGACTTGATACGGGGCATGGATCCTCGGCAAAAAGAGTGAACGCGTCGAGGGGCAGAATAGCCTGTCGCGACGGGCTATTCAAGGTGGGAGCCCGCGGCGCATGGCTCAGGATCGGCTCTGCCGCTAGTTTAGCGCACCGTGCTGACCGACTTCCTGCTCGCCCTGCCGATGCTGCTCTTTGCCCTGGTGGCACACGAGTTTGCCCACGGGTGGGCCGCCTACCGCGAGGGCGACGATACCGCCTATAAGCTCGGGCGTCTTACCCTCAATCCGATCCCGCATATCGACCCGATCATGACCCTCGGGTTGCCGGCGCTGTTGTGGTTCCTGAGCCACGGGCGCTTCACCTTTGGCGGCGCCCGCCCGGTCCCGGTCGTCACCCGGAACTTCCGCAACTATCGCCGCGGCGACCTGATCGTCTCGAGCGCCGGTATCGTGACCAATCTGGTGCTGGCAGTGCTCTGTGGCGTCGCATTCTCCCTGGCCGGGGTGGCGGGCAAGATGCTGGCCGACCTGGGGACCGCCACGGTCGATATCATCCAGCGCATGCTGGTGTGGGGAATCCACCTGAACCTCATTCTGGCCTTCTTCAACCTGATCCCGATCCCTCCGCTCGACGGGTCGCGGATTCTCTACCACTTTCTGCCCGCGACCTGGGGTGCCCGCTATCGGGCGCTCGATCGTTTCGGCTTTGTGCCGGTCATGGTCCTGATGTTTCTGGCGCCGCCCGCGGTGATCAACACGCTGATGGCGCCGGCCTGGTGGGGGGAACAGAGCATCCTGCGGATTGTGGTGCCGCCCTTCGCCGTGGGGCAGGGGTGGAACATCTTTCAGTGATGACCACATCGCTTGACGCCGCCGGCGCCGATCTCGACGAGTCCACCGGCTTTGTGGTCGCCCTCGACGGCTTTACCGGGCCGCTCGACCTGCTGCTGCATCTCGTGCGCGAGGAGCAGATCGACATCGGCGACATTCCTGTCGCTCGCATCGCCGATCAGTTCCTCGCCGCCATTCATGCCCTCGGCCTCAATCAGGCCGCGGACTACCTGGAGATGGCGGGCCGGCTCATCCGGCTCAAGGTGCAGCTGTTGTTGCCGCGGCATGGTGACGATGATCAGTGGGAGGATCCGCGCGCGGAACTGGTCCGCCGGCTGCTCGAGTATCAGCAGATCAAGGAGATCGCACACGAACTTGCGCGGCTTGCCGAGCGCCGGTCGCTGCGACATGGGCGCGGCTATCTGCCGCCACCGCCCGAGCTGCCGCCGTTGCCGCTGGTGCTCGATCTGATGGAAGTGCTCGGGGCGGTAGAGCGGGTGGTCACTGGCATTCCGTCGCCGATGCTGCATCGCGTGATCGCGCGGCCGCTCGACGTCGAGAGCGCCGTGCTCAGGATTCAGGCGCTGCTCCTCGAAGCCGAAGAGTTCGACTGGCGGCGCGCGTTTGGCGACCACCCCACCATCGTCGAGGTGCTGTCGACGCTGCTGGCCCTCCTTGAGCTTGCCCGCCGCGGTATCTGCCGCGTGCGTCAGGATCTTCCCTTTGCCCCATTGGTGATCGCCCGTGAGCACGCTCTCCCCGCTCTCGCAACTGCTTGAGGCCGCGCTCTTCGCGGCCAATCGCCCTCTCACGCTCGACGAGCTGGAAGGGCTGGAGCCGGACAGTGGCGCCGCCGAGGTGCGGACGGCGCTCGAGCAACTGCGCGAGCACTACGACTTTGGCGGGCACGCGGTCGAGGTGGTCGAGCTCGCCGGCGGCTTTCAGATTCTGACGCGCGCGAGCTTTGCCGCCGCGGTTGAACGCGCGCAGGCGATGCAGCGGCATCCCAAGCTTTCCGCGGCCACGCTGGAGACGCTGGCAACGATCGCGTATCGCCAGCCGGTCGGTCGCGCGGAGATCGAGGAGATTCGCGGTGTCAATTCCGGTGGCGTGCTGCGCACGTTGCAGGAGCGCGGCCTGATCGAGGTCGTTGGCCGCGCGGAAGCGCTCGGCCGTCCACTCCTGTATGGCACGACGGCACTCTTTCTCGAGACGCTGGGCCTCAACGACATAGCGGACTTGCCGCGCGCGGAAGAACTCACCATCGCGCTCCGGCCGCATCGCGTGACCTCCAGCGACGACGACGGTAGCGCGCTCGCGTCTGTGGAAGAGGGCTGATGCCGCCGATGCGGTTGCAGCGCTTTCTTGCGCAAGCGGGCGTGGCGTCGCGCCGCCAGGCCGAAGAGCTGATCACCGCGGGCAAGGTGAAGGTCGATGGCAAGGTGGCGACCATCGGCATGTCGGTCGATCCCGACAAGGCTCGTGTCACCGTCGGCCGCAAGGTAGTGCGTGCGGTGCCGCGGCGGTGGCTCGCGATGCACAAGCCGATCGGTATTGTCACCACCGCCGACGATGAGGAGGGGCGCCGCACGGTCTTTGATCTGATCAAGGATCCGACCGGGCTCACGTATGTCGGCCGGCTCGATGTGGCGACAACGGGCCTGCTGCTGCTCACCACCGACGGCGAAGCGGTGCACCGGCTGACGCACCCCAAGTATCACATCCCGCGCAGCTATATCGCGCTCGTGCACGGCGCCTCGGCGGATGAACTGACGGAGCGTGCCAAGGGGCGGGTGGAAGTCGACAGCCGTCCGGTCGTCCCCAATCGCGTCAGAGTGCGAGCGGGACGCGATGGACGGAGCGTGCTCGAAGTCACGCTGACCGAGGGGCGCAACCGGATTGTGCGACGCTGGGTCGAGGCAATGGGCGCCAAAGTGGAACGGCTCGCGCGCGTGTCCTACGGCCCGATCCGCCTGGGCGATCTGCCGGTGGGCCGGTCGCGCGATCTGACACCCCAGGAAGTGCGCGCCATCTATCGCGCCATCGATCTGAAGCCCGAGGAGGCGTAGTGCCGTTTCCGGTACAGGACGTCTTGGCGGAGATTCGCAAGCGCGTGGTCGGTCAGGATCGCATGGTCGAGCGTCTGCTGATCGGGCTGCTCACCGGTGGCCATGTGTTGCTCGAAGGGGTTCCGGGTCTTGCCAAGACGCTCACCGTGCGCACGCTCGCCGACGTGCTCACCGCGTCGTTCTCGCGCATTCAATTCACGCCCGACCTGCTGCCGGCCGATGTGATCGGCACCATGATCTTTGAAGCGCAGCGTCAGGCCTTCACCGTGCGCTACGGGCCGATCTTTGCCCAGATCGTTCTCGCCGATGAGGTCAACCGCGCGCCGGCCAAGGTGCAATCG